>NZ_JBWKCC010000001.1:421787-807025 GCF_056436655.1 Streptomyces sp. NPDC043427
TTTGGGAAAGGACCGAGGGCTGCAGATAAAGAAGGGGGGGAGGGGGTGGGTGGAGTTTCGCCGGGTTCGGGGTTGTGGGGGGCCCGGGGAAAGGGGGGGGGCGCCGGCGGGGGAACGCCCGGCGCCCTCATCCGGAAAGCCTCAGCGGTGCAGTGCCTCCGCCGCCTCCGAAGTCTGCGGGGCGTGCGTCGCGACGATCCGTTCGCGCCCGGACACGGGAGCCCGCCGCCGGTCCACCGCGTACGCCGTTCCGGCCACCGCCAGGCCCAGGACCGCGAGGCCCGCTCCGGCGAGCGCCGGGGACGTCACGCCGAAGCCCGCCGACAGGGCCAGGCCGCCGATCCAGGCGCCGCCGGCGTTGGCCAGGTTGAAGGCGGCCTGGTTCGCCGAGGACGCCAGGGACGGGGCCGCCGACGCCTTCTCCATGACCATCAGCTGGAGCGGGGAGCCGGTGGCGAACGCGGCTGTGCCGAGCAGGACCACCGCCAGGGCCGCGCTCCACGTCGTGGACATGAGCAGCGGGAACAGTGCCAGGACCGCCACCAGCGACACCAGGCCCGCGAACAGCGTGCCGCGCAGGGAGTGGTCCGCGAGCCGCCCGCCGAGCAGATTGCCGGCCGTCGCGCCGACGCCGAACAGGGCGAGCAGCAGGGTCACGCTGGAGCCGGCGTATCCGGCGGAGCCCGTCAGCATCGGTGTGATGTAGCTGTAGGCGGAGAAGAGCGCGCCGAAGCCCGCGACCGTCGTGCCGAGCGCCAGCCACACCGGCAGGGACCGCAGCGCGGCCAGTTCGCCGCGCAGTCCGGCGGGGGCGGCGTGGGCGTGGTCGTGCGGGATCAGCAGCGCGAGCGCGGCGATCGCCGCCAGGCCGATCGTGCTGACGCCGAGGAACGTCGCCCTCCAGCCGAGGTGCTGCCCCATGAGCGTGGCGACGGGGACACCCGCGACGTTGGCGACGGTCAGGCCCAGGAACATCAGCGAGACGGACCGGGCCTTGCGTTCGGGCGCGACCATCGTCGTCGCGACGACCGCGCCGACACCGAAGAAGGCACCGTGCGGCAGACCGCTCAGGAAGCGGGCCGCCAGCAGCCAGCCGTTGTCGGGGGCGAACGCGGACAGCGCGTTGCCGGCCACGAAGAGGCCCATGAGGCCGATCAGGACCGTGCGTCGGGACATCCGCGCGGTCACCGCGGCGAGCAGCGGGGCGCCGATGACGACACCGAGCGCGTACGCCGAGACCAGGTGACCGGCGGTGGGGATCGAGATGTTCAGGTCGTCCGCGACTTCGGGCAGCAGGCCCATCATCACGAACTCGGTGGTGCCTATGCCGAAAGCACCCACGGCCAGGGCTAGCAGGGCCAAGGGCATGGAGAAGCCTGTGCCTTTCAGAAGAGAGCGGGTTCCGTACAACGTATGTTCAAGTACGGAACAAACTCGCTCCGGCCCGCTATTCCAGCAGGCGGCGTCAGGACGATGTGTCGACCTTCACACGCGCCGCGACCGGCAGATGGTCGCTCCCGGTCTCCGGCAGCGTCCACGAGGTCTCCGGCTCCACGTCCCGGACCAGGATCTGGTCGATGCGCGCCATCGGGAACGACGCCGGCCAGCTGAAGCCGAAGCCGCTGCCCGCCGCGCCCTGCGTGGAGCGCATCTGGGAGGTGACGGCGTTCAGGGCGCGGTCGTTCATGGTGCCGTTGAGGTCGCCGAGCAGGACGGCCTTCTTCACGGGCTCGTCGGCGATGGCCTCGCCCAGCGCGTCGGCGCTCTTGTCGCGCTGGTGGGCGGTGAACCCGGCCTCCATCTTCACGCGGACCGACGGCAGATGGGCGACATACACCGCGACCTGCCCGGCCGGTGCCGTCACCGTGGCCCGCATGGCACGGGTCCAGCCCAGCTTGATGTCGACCGGCTTGACGCCCGTCAGCGGGTACTTGCTCCACAGGCCGACGGTGCCCTGCACCGAGTGGTACTTGTACGTCGACGCCAGCGCCTTCTCGTACACCGGGACCGCCGAGGCCGTCAGCTCTTCCAGGGCCAGCACGTCGGCGCCGGAGGCGGCGACGTCACGGGCGGTGCCGGACGGGTCGGCGTTGTCGGCGTTGACGTTGTGCGTGGCCACCGTGAGGTCGCCGCCGACGGCCGTCTTGTCGGTGAGCAGCCCGCCGAAGAGGTTCAGCCACACGATCGCCGGCAGCACCACCGCGATCAGCGCGGTCGCGGACTTGCGGACCAGCGCGAGCAGGAGCAGCACCGGGACGAAGAGCCCGAGCCAGGGCAGGAACGTCTCCGTGAGGCTGCCGAGGTTGCCGAAGCGGTTCGGGATGCGCGAGTGCAGCAGCATCACCAGGGCGAGGAGCACCGCGAGCGCGGCGACCACCAGCCCCCGGCGCCAGATGCGCCGGTCGCCCCGCCAGTCGGCGAGCAGGCGGTGCGTCAGGCGCCGAAGCCGGGGTTCGTTGCGCTCGTCACCCGAGCCGCTGCCGTCCGTCTCCGTCACGTACGCCTGTTGCGCCATACCGTCGCCTCACTACCTGCCTGCACACCGTCTCCCCCGTGTCCCTACGACCCTAGGGGATGATCGGCTCCGTTCTCGCCGTCCCATGACGGCCGTACGCAACACGAGGACGAACGAGTCGGCGTTCGGGGTTCCGAACATGCCCGACGAGGCGCTGTCTGTGACGAAACACGCACACTGCGACGGCTGGTTGACGGCACGCCGCACGTCGAGGTCAGCGGGAACTGACGGGGCGTAGCCCTTCGAGGAGGGTGTCGACGATCTGCTCCGAGAGTCCCTCCGGCAGCTCGGCCTCGGGATGCAGGACGGTCCGCAGGAGCATCGGCCCGACCAGTAGGTCGCTCAGCAGTTCGATGTCGACGTCCGCGCGCAGTTCGCCGTTGCGCTGTCCGCGCCGCAGGACCTCCGCCTGGATCCTGCGCCGTCCCTCGACGACGGTCGCCTGGTAGGCGGCCCAGATCTTCGGGCTGCTCTTCATCTGGGCGTACACGCTGTGCAGGAGGGCCGAGGAACGGGTCACCAGCCCACGTTGGCGCGCCTGTTCCAGGAGGGCCACGAGGTCGTCGCGCAGGGAGGTGCCCGGCAGTTCGGGGGCCGGGGGCTCGGCGCTGCGCACGACGTCCGCGAAGAGTTCCTCCTTGCCGCTCCAGCGGCGGTAGATGGTGGCCTTGCCGACCCCGGCGGTGCGGGCGATGCGCTCGATGGAGAGTTCGGCGAGCGGAGTGCCGTCCTCCAGCAGCTTCATGACGCCCTCGAGTATGGACCGTTCGACGGCCTCACTGCGGGGTCGGCCGCGCCCCGAGGTGCCAGGAGAGGCTTGGCTGCCGGCAAGGCTCACTTCGGTCCGTCCCTTCGGTCGACAAGGCACATTGTCCTACGTGGCCGGCCCCCTACTCGGACGCGGCCACCAACTGGGCCTCCTCCTCGCCCTGCTGAGGTTCCTTGGGCTTGCCCGGCAGGAACAGCGCGACCACGACCGCTCCGACGAGCGCCACGGCCACGCCGCCCAGCGCGGTGACGTGCATGGCGTGCAGGAACGCGTCGTTCGCCGGGTCGACCAGGGCCTGGCCCCGCGGGCCGAGCTTCGCGGCGACGCCGAGGGTGGCCTCGATGGACTCACCGGCCGTGTCCCGCAGACCCGCGGGCAGCGCGCCGAGCTTGTCCTCGATGCCGGTGCGGTACGCCGTGGACAGCACCGAGCCGAGGACGGCGATGCCGAGGGCGCCGCCGACCTGACGGAAGGTGTTGCTGAGCGCGGAGGCGGAGCCGGCCTTCTCGCGGGGCAGCGCCTGCATGATGACGACGCTGGTCGGGGTCATGATGTGGGCCATGCCCGCGCCCATGAGGAAGAAGACGACCTCCAGGATCCAGATCGGGGTGTCCGCCTCGAACGTGGCGAACGCGCCGAGCGTCGCGGCGATCAGGAGCAGGCCGCCGGTCGTGGTGGCCTTGTTGCCGAAGCGGTCGACGACGAGCCGGGCGCGCGGCGCGAAGATCATCTGGGCGGCGGCCAGCGGCAGCATCAGCAGCCCGGACTGGAGCGCGGAGTAGCCGCGCACGCTCTGGGTGTAGAAGACGGAGAAGAAGGTCACGCCCATCAGCGCGAAGAAGACCAGCGCGATGGCGGCCATCGCGGCCGAGAAGACCTTGTTCTTGAAGTAGGTGACGTCGAGGGACGGGTGGTCGCTGCGCTTCTCGAACACGATGAAGGCGGCCAGGATCACGAGTCCGGCGACGATGGTCGACAGCACGGTCACGTCCGTGAAGTCCGCGAGCTCACCGCCCTTGATGATGCCGTAGACCAGCAGGACCAGGCCGACGACGGACAGGACGACGCCGACGGGGTCGACGCGGCCGGGCCTCGGGTCGCGGGAGTCGGGAACGAGCCACATCATCAGCCCGATGGCGAGGATCACGATCGGCACGTTGATGAGGAAGACGGAGCCCCACCAGAAGTGGTCCAGGAGCAGGCCGCCGGTGATCGGCCCTATCGCGATGGCGAGGCCGACGCCGCCCGCCCAGATGCCGATGGCCTTGGGCTGCTCCTCACGCTCGAAGACGTTCATCAGCACGGCGAGGGTCGCGGGCATGACGAAGGCCGCACCGAGCGCCATGAGGGCGCGGAAGGCGATGAGCTGCGCGGGTGAGCCGGACTCGGCCGCCAGCGCCGAGCCGATGCCGAACACGGCGAGGCCGCCCAGCAGGACCTTCTTGCGACCCACGCGGTCGCCGAGGAGGCCGGCGGTGAACAGCAGGCCGGCGAAGACCAGGGTGTAGGAGTTGATCGCCCACTCCAGCTCGCTCTGGGTGGCGCCCAGGCCGGTCGGGGCGGGGGTGGAGATCGTCTTGATGGCGACGTTCAGGATCGAGTTGTCCAGCACCACGATCAACAGGCTCAGCATCAGCACGCCGAGAATCGCCCAGCGGCGCCGGTGCACGACGTCCGGTATCCGGGGGGCGGGGGCGGCAGGAGTAGTCATGCGGTCCAGACTAGGCGACTTTCGATACGAGACCGTCTCGTATTGGAATGACTTTACCGAGCCCTTACGTAGACCGCCCCCGGGACGCGGCAGGGCGAGTGGGGGGCGGAACTCACAGGGGGTGCCCTAGCCGTCGATGGCACGAGGTGCCACCATGGAGACGGTCCGGGGACGCCGTCAGGGCGCCTCGAGATGACGTAAGGAGCCGTTGCAATGACGCAGCTATCGGCTGCCCAGCACAAGCCCTCCGACGGCAGCAAGGCGCTGTACGGGGGGAAGGGCACCCGCCGCATCACCGTCCGCGACATCACCGCCGCCAAGGAACGCGGCGAGAAGTGGCCCATGCTCACCGCGTACGACGCGATGACCGCGTCCGTCTTCGACGAGGCCGGCATCCCGGTCATGCTCGTGGGCGACTCGGCGGGCAACTGTCACCTCGGGTACGAGTCCACCGTGCCCGTCACGCTCGACGAGATGACCATGCTGTCCGCCGCGGTCGTACGGGGCACCAGCCGCGCCCTGATCGTCGGCGACCTGCCCTTCGGTTCCTACCAGGAGGGCCCCGTGCAGGCGCTGCGCTCGGCGACGCGCCTGGTGAAGGAGGCCGGCGTCGGCGCGGTCAAGCTGGAGGGCGGCGAGCGCTCGCACCGGCAGATCGAGCTCCTGGTGGAGTCCGGCATCCCGGTCATGGCGCACATCGGCCTCACCCCGCAGTCCGTCAACGCGATGGGCTACCGCGTCCAGGGCCGCGGCGAGGAGGCGGCCCAGCAGTTGCTGCGCGACGCGAAGGCCGTGCAGGACGCCGGTGCCTTCGCGGTCGTCCTCGAACTGGTTCCGGCCGAGCTGGCCGCCGAGGTGACCCGCGTGCTGCACATCCCGACCGTCGGCATCGGCGCGGGTCCCGACACGGACGCGCAGGTCCTGGTGTGGACCGACATGCTCGGTCTGACCGGCGGCCGGATGCCGAAGTTCGTCAAGAAGTACGCCGACCTGCGCGAGGTCATGGGCAACGCGGTCAAGGCCTTCGCGGAGGACGTCGTCGGCGGAACGTTCCCGCAGGAGGAGCACTCCGTCCACTGAGCCACCGCCCGCACCGAGGCAGCCCCGCCGATCTTCCCCCGTCGGCGGGGCCTGCTGCATTTTGCGCCTGAACGGGCGCCACTCTCGCGGAGGTGACTGCTCGGCCTCTTTTGCGCCTGAACCGGCGCCGCTCTCGCGGAGGTGGCTGCTCGGCGCTTTTTGCGCCTGAACCGGCGCCGCTCTCGCGGAGGTGGCTGCTCGGCGCTTTTTGCGCCTAAGCCGGCGCCGCTCTCGCGGAGGTGGCTGCTCGCCGTCGTAGTTCCTCAATTGATGGTTGCTGTGGTCGCCGGGGGGTGGCGGTGGGGTTCGCCGTCTGTCGGTGGCTTGTCGGTGGGGCTCGCCGTCTGTCGGTGAGCTGTAGGTCGTTTGTCGGTGGCGGCTGACACCGTCCTTCACATGACGCGAATCGACAACGAACTCCGCGGAGTGGCCGTCACCGTGCGGGGGATGGTCAAGCACTTCGGCGAGACCAAGGCACTGGACGGCGTGGATCTGGACGTGCATGAAGGCACCGTGATGGGGGTGCTCGGACCCAACGGGGCCGGAAAGACCACCCTCGTCCGCATCCTCTCCACCCTCCTCTCCCCCGACGCCGGGCAGGCGACCGTCGCCGGATACGACGTCGTACGACAGCCCCGGCAGCTGCGCAGGGTGATCGGGCTGACCGGGCAGTACGCCTCCGTGGACGAGAAGCTGCCCGGCTGGGAGAACCTCTACATGATCGGCCGGCTGCTCGACCTGTCCCGCAAGGACGCCCGGGCCCGCGCCGACGAGCTGCTGGAGCGGTTCTCGCTGACGGAGGCCGCCAAGCGACCGGCGGCGACGTACTCCGGCGGTATGCGACGACGCCTCGACCTGGCGGCCTCGATGATCGGCCGTCCGGCCGTGCTCTTCCTCGACGAGCCGACCACCGGCCTCGACCCGCGCACCCGCAACGAGGTGTGGGACGAGGTGAAGGCCATGGTCGGGGACGGCGTGACCGTGCTGCTGACCACCCAGTACATGGAGGAGGCCGAGCAGCTCGCCTCCGAGCTGACCGTCGTCGACCGCGGCAAGGTCGTCGCCACCGGCGCCATCCACGACCTGAAGGCGAAGGTCGGCGGACGCAGCCTGCGCGTCCGCCCGGCCGATCCGCTCCGGCTGCGCCCGCTCGCCCGCGCCCTGGACGGCCTCGGCATCACCGGACTCGCCACGACCACGGTCGACACCACCACCGGCACGCTCCTCATCCCGGTCCTCAGCGACGAGCAGCTCACCGCGGTGGTCGGCGCGGTCACCGCGCACGGCACCACCATCGCCTCCATCACCACCGAAATGCCCAGCCTGGACGAGGTGTTCCTGTCCCTCACCGGCCACCGCGCCAGTGCCGCGCAGGACGCCACGCCCGCCGAGACCCGCGAGGAGGTCGCCGTATGAGCGCCGCCACCCTGACCCCCGACCTCAAGGCCGACGACGCCCGTATCCCGCTCCGCTCCCACCTGCGCCACACCGGCGCGTTGGTCCGCCGCAACCTGCTGTGGATCCGTCAGGACCCGGAGTCGATGTTCGACGCGGTGTTCATGCCGATCATCTTCACGCTGCTGTTCGTGTACGTCTTCGGCGGCTCGATCGGGCAGTCCCTCGGCGGCGGGCAGGACGCGTACGTGCAGTACATGGTGCCCGGCATGCTGGCCATGATGGGCATGAACATCTCCCAGGGCGTCGGCACGGGCTTCAACGAGGACTTCCAGAAGGGGGTCATGGACCGCTTCCGGTCGCTGCCGATCGGCCGCGGCTCCGTGCTGGTCGCCAAGATCGTGGTCGAGCTGATGCGGATGCTCGTCGCGACGACGATCGTGGTGATCGTCGGTGTCCTGGTCGGCTTCGACATCACGAACTGGGGCGGTCTGCTGGCCGCCGTGGGACTGTCCGTGGTGTTCGGCTCGGCCCTGATGTGGGTGTTCCTCACCCTCGGCGTGACGATGAAGAACGCGCAGTCCGTGCAGGCGATGGGCTTCCTGGTGCTGATGCCGCTCCAGTTCGGCTCCTCCATCTTCGCCCCGACCGGCTCGATGCCCGGCTGGCTGCAGAACTTCACCGACTACAACCCGCTGTCCTCGCTGGCCGACGCGGCCCGCGGTCTGATGGTGGGCGGCCCGGTGGCGCACGACCTGTGGGTGACGCTGGGCTGGTCGGCGCTGCTCACGGCGGTGATGGCGCCGATCTCGATCCACAAGTTCCGGACGAAGAACTGACCGGCGGGCGCGGGTGCCCCCCGTCCGCCGGTCACACCAGGGCGGCGGCCTCCTCGAAGGAGAGGCCGCCGCCCTCGGCGTACGCGCTCTCGTACGCGGCGTCGCCGAGCACGGTCCGCACGCGCAGCACGGCACGGTCGCGGACCTCGCTCTCCAGGCGCGAGGGGTTGTGCTGGGGCGGCAGCAGGGCGTTGGCGGCGCCGAGGCAGCGGGCGGCGTCGACGGCGCGGCTGCCGCCGTCGACGCCGGTCAAGGCGATCGCGGCGATGGTCAGGTACGAGGAGGGCATGTGCGGGGAGAGGGCCATGGAGAGCATGTGGTCGGCCTGCTCCAGCGCGCGCCGGGCGAGGCCCAGGCACTCCTCGTACCGCCCGTCCGCCGCCTCCAGCCAGGCCTCCGCGCCCAGGAGCAGGGCGTCGAAGACGATGAAGTGGGCGATGCGGAACTCCTCGCGCAGCAGCCGAAGGTGCTCACGCGCCTCGGCCGTGCGGTCGGTCATGCCGAGCCAGCCGACCAGGAAGAGCCGGGCGGCGGGCATCGCCCCGTTGGCCGCGTGCCGCTGCTCGGCGATCACCTCGCGCAGGATCCGTTCGCCCTCCTCGACCTCCCCGGCCTCCAGCAGCGCGCTGCCGAGGCGGGACCTGAGCACCGCCACCTGGGCGCAGGCACCGAGCCGTTCGGCCTCGCCGACGGCCGCCTCGTAGTCGGCGGCGGCCGCCAGGTAGGCGCCCTGGCGCTCACGGGCCTCGCCGCGCGCGGAGAGGGCCTCGGCGAGACCCCAGGCGTCCCCCAGGCGACGGAAGATCTCCAGCGCCTCCTCGGCGTCACGGGCCGCGTCGCCCGCCCAGTCGCTGCGGTTGGCCAGCAGGTTGGCACGCATCTGCAGACAGCCGGCGAGCTCCCACTCGAAGCCGGGCGTCGCACGGCAGGTGCGGACGTTGGCGTCGATGATCGTGCGCACGCGGTCCATGTCGCCGGTCAGCATCACGGCGAAGAACCAGAGCAGGCCCGGCCCGCGGCAGGTCTGTGGGAGACCGGGCTCGTAGACCTCGGTGATGGCACGCAGCTTGGCCTGCGCCGCGGGGGACTGCCAGGCGTCCAGCTCGGTGTCCATCCCGGCGAGATGGGCGAGGTGAACGCCCCGCCGGGCCTCCTGGAGCAGCTCGCCGGTCAGCGGGGGCGGGATGTCCGTGCAGCGCTGGAGGACGGGGACGGCGCGGCGGAGCGGGGCCGCGAACGGGTCGGGGCCGAGTTCCATCACCTCGCTGCACCAGTTGCGGGCCTCGATGCGCAGGTCGCGCATCTGCCAGTACAAGGCGAGGGACAGGACGAGGCAGAGCGCCTCCTGTTCGTCGCGGGCGGCGACGGCACGGCGCAGGGCCGTACGCAGGTTCTCGTACTCGAGCTCGAAACGTGCGATGGCGCCGCGCTGGCGGGAGCCGCGCAGCAACGGGTCGGTGGTCCGGGCGAGTTCGCGGTAGTACGTCAGGTGCGCGTGCTCGGCCGAGGCCCGCTGCCCGGCTTCGTCGAGCCGCTCGCCGGCGTACTCGGCGACGGTTTCCAGGAGCCGGTAGCGCATGGTGCCGTCGGCCGCGGGGGCGGCCACGACGAGGGACTTGTCGACGAGTGAGCCCAGCGCGTCGAGCGCGCCCGGCCCGCACACCGCCTCCGCGGCGGCGAGGTCGCAGCCGCCGGCGAACACCGACAGGCAGCGCAGTGCGTCCCGCTCCTCCTCGTCGAGCAGGTCCCAGGACCAGTCGACGACCGCGCGCAGGGTCTGCTGGCGGGGCAGGACCGTGCGGCTTCCGGAGGTGAGCAGCCGGAAACGGTCGTCGAGCCGATCCGCTATCTGACGGGGCGTCAACATGCGTAGCCGGGCGGCCGCGAGCTCGATGGCGAGGGGCAGGCCGTCGAGGCGCCGGCAGATCTCGGCACACGCGTCGGGGTCGTCCGCGACCCGGAACCCGGGCTGGGCGGCGGCCCCGCGCTCCGCGAGCAGCCGCAGGGCGACCGGCTCCGGCAGCGGCTCCACGGGCCGCAGCAACTCCCCCGGCACTCCGAGGGGTTCACGGCTGGTGGCGAGCACCGTCAGCTGTGGGCAGCGGGCGAGCAGCTCCTCCACCAGGCGGGCGGCCGCGTCGACGACGTGCTCGCAGTTGTCGAGGACGATCACCATACGGCGCCTGGCGCAGTGTTCGACGAGACGTTCCACCGGGTTGTCGTAGCGGTCGGGCGCGGCGGCACGAATGCCCTCGGCACCGGCGCCGTGCAGCACCGTCTCGCGGGCGCCGATCGCGGTGAGCACGGCCTCCGGCACGGCCGCCGGGTCCTCCACCGGCGCCAGCTCGGCCAGCCACACCCCGTCCCGCGCCGCGTCCCTCACCACCTCGGCCGCCTCCTGCGACAACCGCGTCTTCCCGGCCCCACCCGGCCCGAGCAACGTCACCAGCCGCGCGGCCGCGAGATCCCCCCGAATGACCTCGATGTCGGCCTCCCGCCCGACGAAGGAGGTGAGCCGGGCACGGAGGTTGCCGGGGCGCGGGGTCTGCGGGGCCGGAAGGCCCTGACCTCCGTGTGCGTCCTCCGCCGCCGGCCCGGTTTCCCGCAGATCGGCGCCCGGAGAGACCCGCACGGTCCGCGCCGCCTCTGGCTCAGGCCCCGCAGGGCTCAGCAACTCGGCGTGCAGTGCGCGCAGTTCCGGGCCCGGGTCCGAGCCGAGGCGGTCGGCCAGGAGGTGGCGTACGTCCTCGTAGGCGGCCAGGCCCTCCGCCGTGCGGCCCGCCGCGCGCAGGGTGCGCAGGCGGAGGGCCTGGAGGGGCTCGTCCAGGGGGTGGGCGTCGCAGAGGGCGGTGAGTCCGGGGAGGGACTGCTCGGCCTGGCCGAGGTCGAGCGCGGCGGTGTGGCGGGCGCGGAGCGCTTCGAGGCGCCGGGACTCCCAGCGTGCCGCCTCCGCCGTGCGGTCGGGCAGGTCGGTGAGGGCGGGACCGTGCCACAGGGCGAGCGCGTCGTCGAGGATGACGGCCGCCTTCGCGGGGTCGCCGTCGGCCAGCGCGCGGGTGCCGTCCCCGGCCAGCCGCTCGAAACGGTGCAGGTCGACGTCGTCCGGCGCGGCGGCCAGCCGGTAGCCGCCGTCCACCGAGGCCACCGCCTCCGCGCCGAGCGCCCGCCGCAGCCGTCCCACCAGCGCCTGCAGCGCAGCCGGCGCGTCGGCGGGCGGGGCGCCGTCCCACACCTCCTCGACCAGTAAGCCCGCCGGGACGGTCCGGCCGGCCCGCAGTGCCAGCACGGTCAGCAGGGCACGCAGCCGCGCCCCGCCGACCGTGACGGGGGTGCCGTCGTCGCGGAGTGCCTGGGTGGTGCCGAGGATGCGATAGCGCACGGGGTCCATTGTCTCCGGTGGGCTCGGGGCGGGTCACGGGGTTTCGGCGGTGCGGCGCGGTGCTGGGCGGGCCGGGGAGGGGGTCGTAGGGGCCGAATGCCGGGCCCGTCCTGCAGGAACCCGCACCCCACCACGAGACGTTTCCCCCGTGCGCCCGGTACGGTCGGGCAGTCCCACCGTGTGTCCGAGAGCTCAGGGAGCCCCATGACCACCGCCCTCACCCGCCGCAGCGACCGGCGCATCAGTCCCGTCTTCGTCGGGATCCTGGCCGTCACCGCGGTCACGGGCTGGGCCACCTGGTCCGGGTTCGCCGAGCAGCCCGGCGTCGCGGTGTTCCTGTTCGTGACGTCGGCGTGGATCGTCTCGCTCTGCCTCCACGAGTACGCGCACGCCCGCACCGCCCTGCACAGCGGCGACATCTCGGTCGGTGCGAAGGGCTACCTCACGCTGAACCCGCTGAAGTACACCCACGCCCTGCTCAGCATCGTGCTCCCCGTGATCTTCGTGATCATGGGCGGTATCGGTCTGCCCGGCGGTGCCGTCTTCATCGAGCGCGGCCGCATCCAGGGCCGCTGGCGCCACAGCCTCATCTCGGCGGCCGGCCCCCTGACGAACGTGCTGTTCGCCGTCGTGTGCACGGCGCCGTTCTGGCTGGACGCGCTGGACGGTGTGCCGTACGAGTTCCAGTTCGCGCTGGCCTTCCTCGCGATGCTTCAGGTGACCGCGGCGATCCTGAACTTCCTGCCCGTGCCGGGACTTGACGGCTACGGCGTGATCGAGCCGTGGCTGTCGTACAACATCAGGCGTCAGGTCGAGCCCTTCGCGCCGTTCGGCCTGCTGTTCGTGTTCGCGCTGCTGTGGGTGCCGTCGGTCAACGCCGCGTTCTTCGACGTGATCGACTCGGTCCTGCGGTCCCTTGACATCAACCTGGGTGCGGTCGACTGCGGGCAGTGGCTGTTCCGCTTCTGGGAAGGCACCCCCGAAGTCTGCGTCAGCCCGTGACAGGCCCGCCGCCCTGCCGGGCGGCCTTGCCGCGCTTGACGTAGTACCAGCACATGTTGGACGACAGCCCCGCCAGCAGCACCCACACGACGCCCAGCCAGTTGCCCTGGACGAAGGACACGACCGCCGCGGCCACGGCGAGGGCGCAGACGACGAAGGCGTAGACGGCGAGTCGCCGGCCTGGGCCGGGTGGGGGCGAGAGGGGCATGGAGTCGGCTCCTGTCAGGGGACACTGCGGGCACTGCTGATGCCCACCAGTGTCCCCCATCCCCTCAGACGTCCGTGACCCGCAGCCCCGCGTGCGCCTTGTAGCGCCGGTTCACGGAGATCAGGTTCGCGACCAGCGACTCCACCTGGTGGGCGTTGCGCAGCCGCCCCGAGAAGATGCCGCGCATGCCGGGGATGCGGCCGGCCAGCGCCTGCACGATCTCCACGTCGGCGCGCTCCTCGCCCAGCACCATCACGTCGGTGTCGATCTCCTCGATCTCCGGGTCCTGGAGGAGAACCGCCGACAGGTGGTGGAAGGCCGCGGTCACCCGCGAGTCCGGCAGCAGGGCGGCGGCCTGCTCGGCGGCGCTGCCCTCCTCCGGCTTCAGCGCGAAGGCGCCCTTCTTGTCGAAACCGAGCGGGTTGACGCAGTCGACGACGAGCTTTCCGGCCAGCTCCTCGCGCAGGGACTCCAGGGTCTTGCCATGGCCCTCCCAGGGCACGGCGACGATCACGATGTCGCTGCGGCGCGCGGTCTCGGCGTTGTCGGCGCCCTCGACGCCGTGCCCGAGCTCGTCGGCGGCGGCCTGGGCGCGGTCGGCGGCCCGCGAGCCGATGATCACCTTCTGCCCCGCCCGGGCGAGCCGGTAGGCGAGGCCCTTGCCCTGCGGCCCGGTCCCGCCGAGCACGCCGACGACGAGCCCGGAGACGTCGGGGAGGTCCCAGGGGTCCTTGGCGGGGGCCTTCGCCGGGGTGCCGGTGGGCTGCTGTGCACTGTCGGTAGAGGTCATGGGCCGACTTTACGTGCGGAAGCGCGCGCCCTTCCGCTCAGGTGAGGCGGCTCACGGGCACCCGCCGGAAGGTGATCGTCTCGTACGCGCCGAAGTCGCCGGTCTCGTAGAGCAGTCCGACGTTGTCCGCGTCGACGCGCACGAGGTCGGAGTAGGCGGCGGGCAGGCCGTCCACCGTGAACGCCGGGCGCCAGGTGGTGCCGCCGTCGGTGGAGACGCGCAGGGTCATCAGGGCGCGGAAGCCGGGGTCGGCGGGGCCGGAGTAGAGGAGCAGGTCGGGGTCGCTCAGTTGCAGGACGCTCGCCTGGCACACGGGGGCGGTCAGGCCGGCCTGCGGGCGGAAGGGCCGGGCAAGGGTGCGGCCGCCGTCCTCGGAGTGGGCGTCGGCGCGGGTGCCCGGTGCCGTCGGAGCGGGCGGGCGGGAACTACCCGTGTCGTTGCGGGTGTTGAAATAGACGCGGCCGTCGGGGAGTTCGGCGGCGGTGGTCTCGTTGGCGTTGATGTAGTTGTCGGGGTTGTCGTCGACGTAGCCGATGCTCCAGGTCTCGCCCCGGTCGTCGCTGAGCAGGCAGTGACCGCCGTTGTAGCGGCCCTGGGTGCCGTTGTCCTCGCCGGTCGGGGGGAGGGAGTGGTTGGCGGGGACGACGATCCGGCCGGTGCTCAACTGGATGGCGTGGCCGGGGGTGGTGGCGTACCAGCGCCATTCCTCGCGCTTCACCTGCGGGGTGATCTCTCTCGGAGCCGACCAGGTGAGCCCGTCGTCGTCGCTGTGCCGCACCCACACGCGGCGGCCGTCGGCCGGGCCGACCGCACCGCGCCGGATGGCCTCCTCGGTGGCGAGGGCCGCGTTACGGACGTGCACGAGCAGGATCCGGCCGGTGTCGAGGACCACGGGGGCGGGGTTGCCCGCGAGGGCGTCGCCGTTCTCGGCGGCGACCTGGAGCGGGCCCCAGGTGCGGCCGCCGTCGGTGGACCGTTTCAGGACGATGTCGATGTGGCCGAAGTCGTTCCGGGAGTCGACCCTGCCCTCGCAGAAGGCGAGCAGGGTTCCGATGAGGGTCCCCCCGCTCGAGCGACGTCGAGAGTGGGGGAGGGTGGCGACGACGGCCGGGATCCGGAAGCTCGCGTACCCCTCGCGGCCTGCGCGGAAGGGGACGGACGCGTCGGACGTGGGGGCCTCGGACGTGGATGCCTCAGGTGCCTCGGTCATGGGCGGGCCCTCCCCATGTCGGGCGAATTCGGGGTGAACGCGGGGTCAACGGTGGCCGATTACGGCAGTATGCGGGCGCATGGACGCCGTACGAGTCGCGTTGCTGCGTGAGGTGCTCGCCGGGACGGAGTGGCTGGGGGCCACGCGGCGGTTCGCCGGGGCGTTACGCGGGTCTGTGGTGTCCCACGGGGGTGGCCTGCTGCTCGTGGGGACGCCGGAGTACGAACCGTGGCATCTGGCGGCACATCTGACGGACGAGGCCGCCTGGTCGGGTACGCCGGAGCTCACGCCCACGCTCGTACGGCATGAAGCGCGCCCCTCGGACCCCGCGCACCTCGCGGTCGGGCCCGGGCGGATCGAGGCGGCCCGGCGGGGAGAGACGCTGCTGGTGGTGGCTCCGCGGGGGCCCGCCGCTCCCCTGCTGCAGCGGGTGCACGACGCCCGCCGCGCCGGGGTGACCGTGCTGGCTCTCGGCCCCGGTGAGGCCGAGCTGGCCGGCATGGCCCACGAGGCGCTCGCGGTGCCGGACGGGGCGGAGCTGGACCTCGACACCGTGCAGCACCTGGTGAGTGCGGCGGCCGGCGAGAACGCGCGTCCCGCCGCGCGGGGCTTCAAGGACCGCCTGTCCCGGCTGGCGGAACTGCTGACGGCCCCGCCACCTGCCCGCTGGTGAGCCGTTTCCGGAGCTGGCCGGTTTCCCGCCTCGCGGAGCCTGTCGCGGGAAAAGCGATTGCTCCCGGTCGCCCCTCCCTCGACGATGGCCCCTCGTGACCGACGAACCCGCTGCCTCCCCCGCCCCCTCCGGACTGCGCGCGCTGCTCCCCGATCTCGCCCCCTGGCGGGCCTCCGCCGACTTCCGGCGGCTGTGGGTGGCGGGGGTGATCACGAACTTCGGGAGCTTCCTGACGTTCGTCGCGCTGCCGGTGCAGATCAAGGAACTGACCGGGTCGGCCGCCGCGGTGGGGGCGATCGGGGCGGTGGAGCTCGTGCCGCTGATCGTGTTCGGGCTGTACGGCGGCGCGCTGGCCGACGCCTGGGACAAGCGGAAGCTGATCCTGTGGACGGAGGCCGGACAGGGGCTGCTGGCCCTGGTGCTGCTGGTCAACGCGGTCGCGCCGAGCCCCGCCCTCTGGCCGCTGTACGTCGTCGCCGCCCTGTCCTCCGCCCTGGCGTCCGTGCAGCGCCCCGCCCTCGACTCGCTGATGCCGAGGATCGTGGCCCACGAGCACCTGCCCGCCGCGGCCTCCCTGAACTCGCTGCGCTGGCAGGTCGGCGGCGTCGCGGGCCCCGCGCTCGCGGGCGTGGTCGTCGCCTACGCGGGGCTGGGCTGGGCGTACGCCGCGGATTTCGTCACCTTCTTCGTCTCCGTGGCGATCGGCGTCCGTCTCACCCCCTCCCCCGCCTCCCACGAGGCCGCGAAACCGTCCCTGAAGTCCATCGCCGAGGGCGCCCGGTACGCCTGGAGCCGCAAGGAGCTCCTCGGCACCTACGTCATCGACATCGTGGCGATGCTGTTCGCCATGCCGCTCGCCGTGCTGCCGTTCCTCGCGGACGACCTGGACGCCGAGTGGTCGCTCGGCCTGATGTACGCGTCGGTCCCGGCCGGCGCGCTGCTGGTGAGCCTGACCAGCGGCTGGACCTCACGGGTCCACCGGCACGGGCGGATCGTGGTCGTCTCGGCCGCGCTGTGGGGCGTGGCCATCGCCGCCGCCGGTGTCTGCGGGAACGTCTGGCTCGTACTGCTGTTCCTCACCCTCGGCGGCGGCTTCGACATGGTCAGCGGCATCTTCCGCGGGGCCATGTGGAACCAGACGATCCCGGACGAGCTGCGCGGCCGACTCGCCGGGATCGAGCTGCTGTCGTACTCGGTGGGACCGCAGCTCGGGCAGGTCTGGGTGGGCGGCATGGCCGCCTGGCGGGGCGTACGGACGTCCGTGTGGTCGGGCGGGCTGCTGTGCGTGGGCGCGGTGGGGCTGCTGGCGCTGTGCCTGCCGAAGCTGATGACGTACGACGTACGGACGAACGAGCACGCGGTGCGGCTGCGCGAACAGCGCGAGGCGGCGACCCCCGCGGCCCCCGCGTGATCCCGCGCCCGCCGCCCGCGTGTGATCCCGCCGCCGCCCGCGCCGTGTGATCAGTCCTCGCGGCGGTCACCCGCGGGCGCGTCGTGCCACTTGGGGTCGTTCTCCCACTGGAGGTTGCGCTCGCGGGCGCTCTCCATCGCGTGTTCGGCCTCCGGACGGGAGGCGTACGGACCGAAGCGGTCCTTGGCGGGGCACTCCGGCCCCTCCTCGACCTTCTTGTGCTCCAGGCAGTAGTACCACTCGCCCGGCTTACCGACCGTCCGCTTCTTGAACAGGGACATGACCAGCTCCTCTCGCCACCGACATGTTCCCCCATACCCGCTCGCTAGTGCTGCGACCGGAAAGGTTCACCGGCTCGCGACGCCCGGCACGGCACCTCGCCGCGTTGTCGCATCACCCGAGTACATCCAGTACGCGGGTCATGCTCCGCCTTGCGAGGCACCGCACCGGACGCCGCGAGCTTCCCGGCAAACCTTTCCGGTCACAGCACTAGACTCGCTGGCATGTCTGGCCAGTCGCTGCTCATCCCAGGGGAGCTGTCCCCCATCCGTTCCGTGCCCGGAAACATCCGCCGCCCCGAGTACGTCGGCAAGCCCGCGCCGACGCCGTACACCGGGCCGGAGGTGCAGACCCCCGAGACGATCGAGGCGATGCGGGTCGCCGGCCGGATCGCCGCGCAGGCGATGGCCGAGGCCGCGAAGCTGATCGCGCCGGGCGTCACCACCGACCAACTGGACAAGGTGGCGCACGAGTTCATGTGCGACCACGGCGCCTACCCGTCGACGCTGGGCTACCGCGGCTTCCCGAAGTCGCTGTGCACCTCGCTCAACGAGGTCATCTGCCACGGCATCCCGGACTCCACGGTGCTCCGCGACGGCGACATCATCAACCTGGACGTGACGGCGTACATCGGCGGGGTGCACGGCGACAACAACGCGACGTACCTCGTGGGTGACGTCGACGAGGAGTCGCGACTGCTGGTGGAGCGGACCCGGGAGTCGCTCAACCGGGCGATCAAGGCGGTCAAGCCGGGCCGGCAGATCAACATCATCGGCCGGGTCATCGAGTCGTACGCCAAGCGCTTCGGCTACGGCGTGGTGCGGGACTTCACCGGGCACGGCATCAACTCGTCCTTCCACTCCGGGCTGATCATCCCGCACTACGACAGCCCGCACGCGACGACGGTCATCCAGCCGGGGATGACGTTCACGATCGAGCCGATGCTGACGCTCGGGACGCACGAGTACGACATGTGGGACGACGGGTGGACGGTCGTCACGAAGGACCGTAAGCGGACGGCCCAGTTCGAGCACACGCTGGTGGTGACGGAGACGGGCGCGGAGATCCTGACGCTGCCGTAGCCGCCGCCTTCGACATCGAGGTCTTCCGGGCGTCGGGCGAGCCGTTGCGCCTGTCGGCGTAAGGGGGGCGGGCCGGTCCGGCTAGCGTTCCAGGAAGACGCGCCCGCCGACCTCCACCCAGCCGTAGGGCTGCGGCGCGGTGAGGATCTGCGACCCGGCCCCCTGCGTGATGTTGAGGGCCCGCCCCAGCTGATCGGTGAGGAGCATGGCGGCCGCGCCTGTCGCCTCGTCCTCCTCGATGCCGTCGTCCCGGCCGGGGAAGGCGCGGGCGCGGATCCGGCCGGCGGGCTCGTCCTCCCAGGCCCAGGCGTAGATCCACTCACCGGGCGGCGGGACGGGCAGGGCGTCGACCTCGGCGGCGGTGGCGTACTGCCGCAGGGTGCGCGGCGGCGCCCACTCCGCGCGCGCCTCGATCCAGCTGAACTCCCCGTCCTGGCGGGCGCCCACGACACCGGCCGGTGTGACCAGTTCGGGGACGTCGAGCAGCCATGCCGCACCGACGCAGGGATGTCCGGCGAAGGACAGGCGCAGGCCCGGCGTGTAGATGTCGACGATCCCGCGCTCGGGGTCGTCCACGAACACCGTCTCACTGAAGCCGAGTTTGGCCGCCAGGGCCTGCCGCTCACTCCGCTCCGGCACCGTCGAGCCGTCACGGACAACGCCCAGTTCGTTGCCGTAGCCGCCGTTCGGCGCGCAGAAGACGCGGAGCACGTCGTAGTCAGTCACCCGCGCATTGAAACATTGCCCGGGCCACGTTCACGGTCGGGCAGCCGGTCGAGGGGCTTCCCCCCTCCGTTCGGGTGCCGCCCTGATCATTCCGCATCGCGATCTTTGGATCTCCTTTGACCTTCCCATGGCATCTGTTTTGCACTCCCGTGATCATCTCGCGCTCTTACAGCGTCTATGAGAGGTGAATCACGGCACGCAGGGGTATCGCACAGGTAAGCCTCAGATAAGTTAGGCGAGCCTCACCAACCTTCGTGAGCTCTGTCACGTCATTTTTGAGCCAGCCGCTGGGAGCCCTGCATGCGTGCCGTCAGACTGTCCGTCGTCACCGCCGCCGCCACCGCGGCGGCCCTGACCGCCGTCACGGGCTGCACCGAGAAGAGCAGCGCGAAGGACGGCGACCACGTGATCAGCGTGACCGCCACCGACGACAAGTGCGAGACGTCGAAGAAGGAAGTGCCCGCCGGGCACATAGAGCTCAACATCGAGAACAAGGGCTCCAAGGTCACCGAGGTCTACGTCCTCTTCCCGGACGACCGCGTCGTCACCGAGCGCGAGAACATCGGCGCCGGCACCAAGCAGCGCGTCACCGCCGAGGTCAAGGCCGGCGCGTACGAGATCGCCTGCAAGCCGGGCATGAAGGGTGACGGCATCCGCCAGACCCTCACGGTCACCGGCGGCAAGGCCGCCAAGCGCGACCCGCGCCTGGACAAGGCCGTCGCCGCGTACCGCACCTACGTGCAGGCCCAGGCCGACGAGACGCTGCCACTGGCCGAGACCTTCGCCAAGGCGGTCAAGGACGGCGACCTGGAGGCCGCCAAGAAGGCCTACGCCCCTTCCCGTATCGGCTGGGAGCGCACCGAGCCCGTCGCGGAGTCCTTCGGCGACATCGACCCCAAGGTCGACGTCCGCGAGGACGGCCTGGAGGAGGGCCAGGACCCGGCCAAGGACTGGACCGGCTGGCACCGCCTGGAGAAGGCCCTCTGGCAGGACAAGAAGATCGGCGACCGCGAGAAGCAGCTCGCCGGCCAGCTGATCACCGACCTCAAGGACTGGCAGGAGCGGGTCGGCAAGGCCGACATCACCCCGACCTCCATGGCCAACGGCGCCAAGGAGCTGCTGGACGAGGTCGCCACCGGCAAGGTCACCGGCGAGGAGGAGCGCTACTCGCACACCGACCTGGTCGACTTCAAGGCCAACGTCGAGGGCGCGCAGAAGGCGTACGAGCTGCTCAAGCCGGTCGCGCAGGAGAACGACAAGGCGCTGACCACCGAGCTGGACAAGCAGTTCGGCACGCTGAACACGCTGCTCGACAAGTACCGCGCGGACAAGTCGTCGTACGACTTCACCTCGTACGACAAGGTCGGCAAGGCCGACCAGAAGGAGCTGTCGGACGCGGTCAACGCCCTCGCGGAGCCGCTGTCCAAGCTCGCCGCCAGCGTCGCGAAGTAGAAAACAGGGGGCTCGACCATGACGGACACCGACAGCACATCCCCCACGCCCTCCCGCCGCGCGCTGATCGGCTGGGGCGGTGCCGGGCTCGCGCTCGGCGCCGCCGCGGCCGGCGGGGCGGTCGCGATGACCCGTACCGGCAACGACGTCGACCCGGCCGGTGCCGAGGCGGGTGCCGCCGTCGCCTTCCACGGCGCGCACCAGGCGGGCATCTCCACGCCCGTGCAGGACCGGCTGCACTTCGCCGCGTTCGACGTGACCACCGACGACCGGGCCGAGTTCGTCCAGCTGCTGAAGGACTGGACCGAGGCGGCCCGGCGCATGACCGCCGGGCACGCGGTCGGCGAGGGCGCGTACGGCGGCCTGGCGGAGGCCCCGCCGGACGACACCGGTGAGGCGCTGGGCCTGAAGCCTTCGCGGCTGACCCTCACCGTCGGCTTCGGGCCGTCCCTCTTCGGGAAGTTCGACCTGGCCGACCAGCGTCCCGAGGCCCTCGTCGACCTGCCGAAGTTCGCCGGCGACAACCTCGACAAGAACCGCAGCGGCGGCGACCTGTGCGTGCAGGCGTGCGCGGACGACCCCCAGGTCGCGGTGCACGCCATCCGCAACCTCGCCCGCATCGGCTTCGGCAAGGTCGTCATCCGCTGGTCGCAGCTCGGCTTCGGCAAGACGTCGTCCACGACCCCCGACGCGCAGACCCCGCGCAACCTCATGGGCTTCAAGGACGGCACCCGCAACATCGCGGGCACGGAGACGGACCGCCTGAAGAAGCACGTCTGGGTGGACGAGAAGGACGGCCCTCAGTGGATGACCGGCGGCTCCTACCTCGTCGCCCGCCGCATCCGCATGCACATCGAGACCTGGGACCGCACCTCCCTGCAGGAGCAGGAGGACATCTTCGGCCGCGACAAGGGCGAGGGCGCACCCGTAGGCAAGGCCAAGGAGCGTGACGAACCGTTCCTGAAGGCGATGAAGCCCGACGCGCACGTGCGGCTCGCGCACCCCGACGCCAACCACGGGGCGACGCTCCTGCGCCGCGGCTACTCCTTCACCGACGGCACGGACGGCCTGGGCCGCCTGGAGGCGGGCCTGTTCTTCCTGGCGTACCAGAGGGATGTGCGCAAGGGGTTCATCCAGGTGCAGCGCAACCTGGCCACCGACGCGCTCAACGAGTACATCCAGCACGTGGGTTCGGCGGTCTTCGCGGTCCCGCCCGGCGTCCGCGACAAGGACGACTGGTGGGGACGCGCGCTGTTCTCCAAGGAGGCCTAGCCCGTGTTCTCCAACTACCTGATCGGTCTGCGCGAGGGCCTCGAGGCCAGCCTCGTGGTCTGCATCCTCATCGCCTACCTGGTCAAGACGGACCGCCGGGACGCCGTCAAGCCCATCTGGATCGGCATCGGCGTCGCCGTCGCGCTGGCTCTCGGGTTCGGCTGCGCCCTCGAATTCGGCTCCCAGGAGCTGACGTTCAAGGCGCAGGAGGCACTCGGCGGCTCGCTGTCGATCCTCGCGGTGGGCCTGGTGACGTGGATGGTGTTCTGGATGCGGCGCACCGCCCGGCACCTGAAGTCCGAGCTGCACGGCAAGCTGGACGCGGCACTGAGCATGGGCACGGGCGCCCTGGTGGCGACGGCGTTCCTCGCGGTGGGCCGTGAGGGTCTGGAGACGTCCCTGTTCGTGTGGGTGTCGGTGCACGCGGCGAGCGACGGCACCCCGCGCCCGCTGGTCGGCGTCGCCCTGGGCCTGGCCACGGCCGTCCTCCTGGGCTGGCTGTTCTACCGGGGCGCCCTGCGCATCGACCTGGCGAAGTTCTTCACGTGGACCGGCGGCATGCTGGTCGTGATCGCGGCCGGTGTGCTGGCGTACGGCTTCCACGACCTCCAGGAGGCCGACTGGATCCCGGGCCTGACCGACAAGGCCTTCGACATCACCGGCACGATTCCGCCGGACAGTTGGTACGGCACCCTGCTGAAGGGCGTCTTCAACTTCCAGGCGGATCCGACCGTGCTCCAGGTCACGGTGTGGCTGCTGTACCTGATCCCGACGCTCGCGATCTTCCTCGCCCCGGTAGGGTTCGCCTCCGGGAAGGGGAAGGTGAAGTCACCTGATGACCAGGGATCGCAGCCCTCTAAGGCTCCGCAGGCGTAACCGGAACGCACTCATAGCGGTCTCACTGACCGCTTTGTCGCTGACGTCGAGCGGCTGCGTGGTGGTGCACGGGGAGCGCGAGGTAATCCCGGCCACCACGCGGGCCGAGGCCGCCAAGGCACTGAAGCAGTTCACGAACGCGTACAACGCGGCCGACAAGGCCTACGACAGTTCCCTGGACGCCGACTACACCACCGGGGCGCTCGGGGACATCGACGGGGCCCGGCTGAAGGCGGGCAACGCCACCAGCCCGAACGGCAACGCGGCGCACGCCCCTCTGGTGTTGTCGGACGCGACGTACACGATCCCCAAGAAGGCGGGCTGGCCGCGCTGGTTCGTCGCCGACACCAAGGCCAACAAGGGCGGCAACGCCCGCTGGTTGCTGGTGTTCATGCGCAACGACCTGTCCGAGCCCTGGCAGGTGTCGTACCTGACCCTGGTGGCCCCCGACGCCGTGCCGGAGTTCAAGACGGACGCGGAAGGCTGGGCCGAGGCCGTGCCGGCGGACTCCACACAACTCGCCGTCGCCCCGAAGAACCTGAGCGACGACTACGCGACCTACCTCAAGAACGGCGGAAGCACCTTCGCGAACGGCACGCACACCAGCGCGTGGCGGGCGGAGCGGAGGAAGAACGCCGCCAAGCCCGGCATGGCGACGCAGTACATCGACGAGCCGCTGACGAGCGGCGACTACGCGCCCCTGGCATTGCGCACGAAGGACGGTGGCGCGCTGGTGTTCTTCACCACGCACCACTACGTCAAGCAGACGGCCGCTTCGGGCACGTCGGTCCCCACGCCGAACCAGAACGTGCGGGCGCTGACGAAGGGCGAGATCAAGCAGTCCCTCACGATGGAGTTCATCTCCAACGAGGTGGCCCTGGACCCGGGCAGGGAGTACGACGGCGGCAAGGTGTCGGTGCTGGGCCGCATCGAGGGACTGACGGGCGCACAGGGCGAATAGCAGGGCCCTGAGCGGTTTTCAGTGCCGCAGGGGCCAGCCCGCGCTCACCTGGTCGGACTCCTGACCGGCGTGTCGGGCACCGGCGTCGGTGAGGACTTCGAGCAGGCTCAGCGGGTCAGGCAGCGGGTGTTCGAGCCCGCGCACCCAGTGCACGCTCGCCCCGTCGTCACCGGGCAACCGCGCCGGTGGTACGAGTACGTAGGAGCCCCGGCAGTGCCAGCGCAGCCCGGGATGCTCGTCCATCGTCTCGGGGTGGCAGTCCAACTCACACGGCCACCACTCGTCCTCGTCCTCGGGCGTACCACGGGTCAAGGTGAAGAACAGCATCCGGCCGTCGTCGCTCTCGGCGACCGGCCCGACCTCTACCCCCGCCCCGAGCAGCCGCTCCAGCGCCTCCCGCCCCGCTTCCAGGGGCACGTCGAGCACGTCGTGCACCATGCCGGTGGCGGTGATGAAGTTGGCCTGGGGCTGGTGACGAGCCCAACGCTCGATCTGGGCACGGTCGGTGGTGGACTGCGTCTGCCAGGCGAACGACACCGGGTGCCGTGCGGGGGTGGGACAGCCGACGCGGTCACACGAACACCGATACCCGGGCGCCGGATACGCGGCGGGCGCGAGCGGAAGCCCCGCCTCGGCGGCGGCGACCAGCAGGGCCTCACGACCACCGTCGCCGGTGACCTCCTTGGGGCGGCGTCCCCGCAGCCACTGGGAGAGTTTGCCCTGTCGGCCGGTTCGGCCGCCGAACTCCGCGCTCATCTATCCCCTCGCCTCGCTGTGGTCGCCTCGCTGTGGTGCGGACAGCATGCTCCATGGTCCCACCATCCTGCGCTCCTGGGGGCCGGAGCCGACATCCGGGGTGAGTGAGACAAGACATACCGGGGACTCACATCGGCCGTTTTGCCGTGATGTGGCGGCCGGTCAGCGCGGGGCGAGCGGCCGGTCAGCGCGGGGCGAGACCGTGCAGCGCGTAGTCGACGAGGGTGTCGGTGTACTCGTACGAGATCGGACCCGTGTACTGGAGCCAGCGCTGAGCCAGCGGGGAGATGAAGAACTCGAGGGCGATGCGCGGGTCGATGTCGGGGCGGACCTGGCCGGCTTCCTGGGCGGAGCGCAGGCGGTCGACGTAGAGCTGGAGGGACGGTTCCATGAGTTTGGCCGTGAACTCGCGGCCGACCTGTTCGTTGACCACGCCCTCGGCGGCCAGGGCCCGGGAGGGCGCCTCGAACCGGGGATCCGTCAACTGGTCGACGGTGGCCCGCAACACGGCCTTGATGTCGGCGGCGAGATCGCCGGTGTCCGGGATGACGTACGGCTCCTGCTCCGACGCCCCCGCGTCCCGCGCCGCCTGTTCACTGAGGTCCAGGAACGCCTCCAGCAGGACGTCGGCCTTCGACCCCCACCAGCGGTAGATCGTCTGCTTGCCTACGCCGGCGCGGGCGGCGATTCCCTCGATCGTGGTCTTCGGATAGCCGACCTCCACGACGAGTTCGAGCGCGGCGTCATAGATGGCGCGGCGGGACCTCTCGCTGCGGCGGGCGGTGTCGGGAGCGGACTTCTGAGCGGCCATGGTGCGAACCTATCAGGTTGACAAGACGGAACGTCTCGCCGGATAGTGATGACGGAGCAAGACGAGACGATACGTCTCGTCATCTGTCTCGGTGAAGGGAGACCGTGATGACGCGAGGCGGAAACGGAAACATGCTGGGTGTCGGCGGCACTCGGAAGAACCTCGGCCGCAAGGCGCTCAGGGGCGGCGGCAGGAACGGCCGCACAGGCGGCGCCACCGACCCCCAGGCCCAGAAACGGGAACTGCTGCGCAAACTCCGGGAAGGACGCGAGAACCAGCAGTGAACGCCGGAGTCAACGCCCGGCCGGCGGCCAGGGATCGCCCCAGTCGGCGTCCCTGGCCGCCTTGTAAAGATCACCGTGGCGCTTGGTGACGGTCGCCCTCGTCAACTGCTCATCAAGCTCGCACAGGTCAAGAAGAACCTGCCCCTTACGAATCTGCGGCCGCCGGACCACGCGGGCGGTGGCCGGAGTCACGGGCACCCGGCTGGCGGCAACGTAACTGAACTTCTCGTCCTCGTAGGCGAGGGAACCACCCTTGACCTGCCGATGCAGCGAGGAACGGCTGACCCGGGCAGAGAAGTGACACCAGTCGGCGCCGGGCACGATGGGACAGGCGGCACTGTGCGGGCAGGGCGCTGCGACGCGGAAGCCGGCGCCGATCAGCCGGTCCCGCGCCTCGATCACCCGGGCGTAGCCGTCAGGAGTGCCGGCCTCGACGATCACAACGGTCTGTCCGGCACCTGCGACAGCATCGACGAGGGCGCCCCGGTCGGCCTCGGTGAGCTCATTGAGAACGTACGAAACGGTGACGAGGTCGGCACTGTCGAGGCTGAGCCCCGACCCGATACGGGCACGCTGCCACCGCACATCACTCAGCGCCGGATGGGCGCCGGCGATCTCCCGCCCGAGGGCGAGCGCGGGCTCGGCCCAGTCGAGCACGGTCACGGGCCGCTCCCCGCCCCAGACGGCGCTGACCGCCCAGGTCGCGGCCCCCGTCCCACCCCCGACGTCCACATGGCTGCCCGGCACCCACCCGGGCACGGCCTCCGCGAACGCCTCCAGCGCGGCCCGCACCGCCTCGAAGGTGGCCGGCATCCGATAGGCGGCGTAGGCGGCCACATCGGCCCGGTCCCGCAGAATCGGCGCGTCGGTGGGCGTGGCACCGCGATAGTGGGCGATGAGCCGCTCCACGGCCCCGGCGGCCTGCCTGGGCGGAACCCCGTCAAGCAGCCCGGCAAGGGCCCCACGCAGACTCTCGGCAGCAGACACGGAAACGTTCACCCCCCGATTCTCGCAGCCCCGCAGACCTGCGGGTGCGCATCCGCCGGGGCGGCGCCCACCCACGCGAGCCGACTCAAGCCCCCCGGACCGCCCGCCCCACCCGGGTCCCCGCCGCCGCCCTGGGCCCGCTGTCCGGCACCCCCCGGTGCGGATGAACCCTGTTGGTCAGCAGCACCAGGAACGTGTCCGTCGCCGGGTCCAGAACCAGGGACGTCCCCGTGAACCCCGTATGCCCGGCGGCCCCCCGCCCCGCCAGCTCACCCATGAACCACGGTTGGTCGATGGCGAAGCCGAACCCCGGCGGGGTCAGCATCAGCTCCACGAAGTCGGGGCCGAGGATGCGGGCGGGCCCGTAGGAACCGCCCGCCAGCAACGTACGGCAGAAGACCGCGAGATCACGCCCCGTCGAGAAGAGGCCGGCGTGCCCGGCCACCCCGCCCAGCGCCCAGGCGTTCTCGTCGTGGACGACACCGCGCAGCATCCCCCGGTCCGCCTTGGCCCACGGCCGCCGCTGGTCCTCGGTCGCCGCCGCGCCGGGGCAGGGATCGAACCTCGTCGACGTCATGCCCAGCGGCCGGGTGATCCCGTCGTGCACGAGAACGTCGAGGGTGCGCCCGGTGAGGCGTTCCAGCAGGTGCTGGAGCAGCAGCATGTTCAGGTCGGAGTAGAGGTACGAGGAACCCGGCTCCCGCACCGGCGCCTCCCTCCGCAGCATCTCCAGCCGCGCCGCGTCGTCCGGGCCGTCGTACAGCGGCAGCTCGGGCCGCAGCCCGGAGGTGTGGGTCAGCAGCTGCCGTACGGTGATGCCGTGCTCGACGACCGCGCGGAAGTCGGGCAGATAGGCCCCTACCCGCGCGTCGATCCCCAGCGTGCCGCGCTCGAGTTGCTGCACGGCGGCGACCGACGTGAACAGCTTGGTCAGGGAGGCCAGGTCGAACGGAGTGTCGACGGTCATCGGCACCCAGGCCCGGCGTGGCAGTTCCACTCCCCTGCCCGCCTCCGGGTCGTAGCGCGCGTACCGCACCGCCCAGCCCGCCGCCTCCTCCACCGCGATCACCGGTCCGCGCCCGGCGACCACGACGGCGCCCGGCGCCCAGGGCGGCTCCCCGGCGGTGAGGTCATGGACCTCACGGACCAGCAGCCGCAGCTCCTCCGGGTCGAGCCCGGCCCGCTCCGGTGTGTCGTTGCGCAGTCTCGGTGCGCTCAGCTGCCCACTCCCTCCACGCCCGCGCCGGTCTTCCAGGGACGGCACATTCCCCCGAAGCACCCCAGCGCCACCACCCCTGCCGCCAGTTGGACGACGGCCATCGGGACGGCGGTGTGCTCCCCGGCGACCCCGACGAGCGGGGAGGCGACGGCCCCGATGAGGAAGGAGGACGTACCCAGAAGGGCCGAAGCGGAACCTGCGGAGTGCCGGGTGCGCAGGAGGGCGAGGGTCTGGGCGTTGGGCAGGGTGAGGCCCATCGCGGACATCAGCACGAACAGCGCGGCGGCGACAGGGGCCAGCCCGACTTCTCCGAAGACACCGACGGCCATCAGCAGCAGCGCCGTCGCGGCCAGGATGACGATCCCGAGCCCCACCGCCATCACCTTGTCCAGGCGTACCCGGCCGACCAGCACCTTGCCGTTGAGCTGGCCGACGGCGACCAGTCCGACCGAGTTCAGGCCGAACAGCAGGCTGAAGGTCTGTGGGGAGGCGCCGTAGATCTCCTGGATGACGAACGGGGAGGCCGATATGTAGGCGAAGAGCGCGGCGAAGGCGAAGCCGCCGGCGAGCATGTAGCCGGTGAAGGGCAGGTCGGCGAGGAGCCGTCGCATGGAGCGCAAAGCCTCCCCGACACCGCCGGAGTGCCGCTCCCCCACCGCGAGAGTCTCGGGGAGCCGCGCCCACACCAACCCGGCCAGCAGCCCACCGACGACCGTCAGGACCACGAACACGCCCCGCCAGTCCGTCACGCGCAGGATCTGTCCGCCGATGAGGGGCGCCACGATCGGGGCGACGCCGGAGATCAGCATGAGGTTGGAGAAGAAGCGGGCCATCACCACACCGTCGTACAGGTCGCGTACGACGGCCCGGGCGATGACGATCCCGGCGGCGCCTCCGAGCCCCTGCGCCAGCCGGAAGGCGACCAGGGACTCGACGCTCGGCGCGAGCACGCACAGGACGGTCGCGAGGACGTAGACGGCGAGGCCGGTCAGCAAGGGGCGCCGGCGGCCCCACTTGTCGCTCATCGGCCCGACCACCAGTTGCCCCAGGGCCATGCCGGCCAGGCAGGCGGTGAGCGTGAGCTGGACGGTCGCGGCGGGCGCGTGCAGGGCGCGGGTGACCTCGGGCAGGGCCGGGAGGTACATGTCCATCGCCAGCGGGGGCGTGGCGGTGAGCCCGCCGAGGACGAAGGTGACGAGCAGACCGGTGCCGCGTGCGGCGCGTGCGGACGGCTCGGTCTTCGCGTCGGCCGTCTGCGACGCGCTCGTCGTCGACGCCTCGGCTTCCGGCATGTGGCCCTCCCTCTCCCGGTGATCCGCCCCCTATGCTCTCAGCTCGTACAGAATGCCTGTGGTCACATGAGCGAGGGCGGGAGAGGCCGGGGATGACGGCGGAGAACGTGCGGTGGGGAATCCTGGCGACCGGCGGTATCGCGGCCGCGTTCACGGCGGACCTGGTCGACCTGCCCGACGCGGAGGTCGTGGCGGTGGCCTCCCGGCGTGAGGACACGGCGAAGGCGTTCGCCGACCGGTTCGGCATTCCTCGCGCGTACGGCGACTGGGAGGCGCTCGCGCGGGACGAGGAGGTCGACGTCGTGTACGTCGCCACCCCGCACTCCACGCACCGGGCGGCCGCCGGACTCTGCCTGGCGAACGGGCGGAACGTGCTGTGCGAGAAGCCGTTCACGCTGAACGTGCGCGAGGCCGGGGAACTGGTCGCGCTGTCGCGGGAGCACGGGCGCTTCCTGATGGAGGCCATGTGGATGTACTGCAATCCCCTCATCCGGCGCCTGAAGACGCTGGTCGAGGACGGCGCCGTAGGTGAGGTGCGTACGGTTCAGGCCGACTTCGGCCTCGCCGGCCCCTTCCCGCCCTCGCACCGGCTGCGCGACCCGGCCCAGGGCGGCGGCGCCCTGTTGGACCTGGGCGTCTACCCGGTCTCCTTCGCCCAGCTCCTGCTCGGCGAGCCCGCCGACGTCACCGCGCGGGCGGTCCTCTCCGACGAGGGCGTCGACCTCCAGACGGGCGCCCTGCTCTCCTGGGAGGGCGGCGCGCTCGCCTCGGTGCACTGCTCCATCATCGGCGGCACCTCCAACACGGCGTACGTCACCGGCTCGCAGGGCCGCATCGACATCCCGAACGGCTTCTTCCACCCGGACCGCTTCGTGCTGCACCGCGACGGCAAGGACCCGGAGGAGTTCGTGGCGGACCCGGCCGACGGCCCCCGCAACAGCTTCCGCCACGAGGCCCGCGAGGTGATGCGCGCCCTGCGGGCCGGCGAGACCGAGTCCCCCGTCGTCCCGTTGGACGGCACCCTCGCCGTGATGCGGACGCTCGACGCGATACGCGACCGCATCGGCGTCCGCTACCCCGACGAGGACACCGCGCCGGAGCTCACAACGGCCTGAGTCCGTATGGCGGGTGAGCACGTTCCGCATGGCGGACCGCGGTCCCCTACGCTGCGGCCCCATGAATGCCGACGAAACCGGAACCGTCGAACACTCGAGGAAGATCGCGGTGGTGACCGGCGCGGGCTCAGGCATCGGCCGCGCGGTGGCCGTGGAGCTGCTGCGCGCGGGCTGGTCGGTGGCGCTCGCGGGAAGGCGCCTCGGGACACTGGAGGAGACGGCGGCACTCGCGCCCGAGGCCCCCTCGCTCGCCGTACGCGCCGACGTGTCACAACCGGACGACGTGGCCGCCCTGTTCACCGCCGTGCGCGAGCGCTTCGGGCGGCTGGACCTGCTGTTCAACAACGCGGGCACGTTCGGACCGGGCGGGGTACCGGTCGAGGAGCTGCCCTACGACGCCTGGCGGCACGTGGTGGACACCAACCTCAACGGGGCGTTCCTGTGCGCGCAGGCGGCGTACCGGCAGATGAAGGAGCAGGATCCCCAGGGCGGCCGGATCATCAACAACGGCTCGGTCTCGGCGCACACACCCCGCCCGCACTCGGTCGCCTACACGGCCACCAAGCACGCGCTGACCGGCCTGACCAAGTCACTGTCCCTGGACGGGCGGCCGTACCGGATCGCCGTCGGCCAGATCGACATCGGCAACGCGGCCACCGAGATGACCGCGCGGATGGAGACGGGCGCGTTGCAGGCCAACGGTGAGGTCGCGCCGGAGCCCGTGATGGATGTGACCGACGTGGCGCGCACGGTTCGGCACATGGCGGAGCTGCCGTTGGAGGCGAACGTGCAGTTCGCGACCGTGTTGGCGACGGCGATGCCGTACGTGGGGCGCGGCTGAGTATGGTCCCGTCTTCAACTTACACAAACGGAATCTGAACGTCCGCCCCATTCCGGCCGCTGGCATGCTTATGCTCGACACTCCTCCACCAGAACTTCACACTTGGAGCACGAGGATTCCGCGCAGGGGGGTTCCGCGCACGGGGTCCCACGAACGAAACCGAGGGGGCCGAGGGGGGAGGAGGCAGCCGTTCCACGGCCCGGGTGGGGGTGGATCTCGCGTGGGACCGCGAGGTGCGCACCGGACCGTGGAACGGCTGCGACCCAAGTGGGCGCCAAAGGGTGCTATCGGCCGAGCAGGTGCTCGATTTCGGTCATCTGATCCGCGGTGAGCGGCCCCTTCTCGATCGCCCCCGCGTTCTCCTCCGCCTGCGCGACCGACCGGAAGCCAGGAATCGGAACGGTGCGCGGGCTGCGCGCCCACAGCCAGGCGAGGGCGCCCTGCGCGAGCGTACGAGCGCCGCTGGTGAGGACGTCCCGGAGCGCGTCGACACGGGCGAGCCACTCCGGATCGGCCCCCGACCCGTCACCGAACCCCTGCAACCAGGCCGGCGGCCGACTGCGGATGTCCCCTTCCTGAAGGGCGGCCCGCCCCGCGTGCTCCTTTCCGTGCTGCTGTCCGTGGCCGTGGTGCTTTCCGGTGAGCAGTCCCATGGCCAGCGGACTCCGATTGATGCTGGCCAGCCCCAGCTTCTCGCACAGCGCGACCATGCCGGGCGCGTCCTGGAGCACGTTGAGGGCGTGCTGTACGGCCGCACAGTGCTCCCCCTCCGCGAACACGGCGGCCCGCTCCGGATCGTCGGTGCTCCACGCGTACGCCCGTACGAGCCCTTCCCGCACGAACTCCTCGCAGGCCTCACGGAGTCGGGCCGCCTGCTCGGGGTGGGCGTCGGAGATGTGCAGCTGGTAGAGGTCGACGTAGTCGGTGCCGAGGCGGGCGAGGGACGCGGTGAGGGCGCTGCGCGCGTGCTCGGGGGAGGCGTCCTGGCCGGTGCGGGTGCGGTTGCCCTCGTCGAAGAGGTTGCCCCACTTGGTGGCGACGACGACATCGGCCCGCCGCTTGCCCAGGGCACGGCCGAGCACCCGCTCGCTGTGCCCGGTGCCGTAGACGTCGGCGGTGTCGAAGAAGGTGACACCGAGGTCGAGGGCGCGGTGGATCGCCCGTAGGGACTCGTCGTCGTCGACCTTGCCCCAGCCCAGGGGCTGCCCGTCGAGGTCCTGCCACTCACCGCCGATGGCCCAGCAGCCGAAGCCGAGGGGGCTGACGGGGATGCCGCTGCGTCCGAGTGTCCTGATGGTTTCCGTGGTCTCCGTGGTCTCCGTGGTCTCCGTGGTCTCCGTGGTCTCCGTGGTCTCCGTGGTCTCCATGAGTGGGGACGCTAGGAGTTGAAGCGCACTTCAAGGCAAGGGGCCTGTACGAACCGTCTGGGCTCTTGACTCTTGTTACGCCTGACCGGTCTCGAAGCGGGAGATACGGCCGTCGTCCTCGACGGTGAAGCTCCAGCGGGTGCGCATCTCGCCCCAGGTGTCGTTGCTGTAGCGGGCGAGGAGGGCGCGGCCGCCGTCGGACTCGTTGTCGACGTCGAGGTGACCGTGGGAGGAGAAGATCTCGCGGTCGATCCACTCGGTGAGGTCACGGTCGGAGCCGTCGTCCGACATGGTCGCGTCGGGCGTGAGCAGCTCCAGGAAGGCGTCCCGGTCGTGGGCGTTGACGGCGGCGACGAAGGCACGGACGGCCGGGTCGCTGAGTCGGGCGGTCTGAATCGTCATACCGGCCACGCTCACACCGCTCCCCCGGCTCCGCCACTCGGCTCCGCCACTCGATCGGCGGCTTCGGGCACGGCCGACGGGTGTGGGCGGTGCGACGGTGGAAACGCGGGAGGGGACCTGTTCCTGCCGACACCTCAGGAGTGACCGTGACCGCATACGACCGACGTGATCTGGGCCTGCTGCTGCTCCGACTGGGTACCGGCGGGGTGCTGGCGGCGCACGGCGCGCAGAAGCTGTTCGGCTGGTTCGGCGGCCACGGCATCGAGGGGACGGGCCACTTCATGGAGTCCGTCGGCTACAAACCCGGCAAGGCGAGCGCGACGGCGGCGGGCCTGGCCGAGGCGGGCGGCGGCACGCTCCTGGCGCTGGGCCTGGCCACCCCGGCGGCGGGCGCGGCGGCGGCCGGCGCGATGACGGGCGCGGCGACCGTCCACGTACCGAACGGCTTCTTCGCCCAGGAGGGCGGCTACGAGTACGCCGCGTCCCTCGCCCTCGCCGCGACCGGCCTCGCCGTCACCGGCTCCGGCCGCCTCTCCCTCGACCACGCGTTCCGGCACGTCTTCGACCGGGGCTGGATGGTCCCGACGGCACTCGGCGTGACGGCGGCGGCGACGGCGCTGGTGGTGGGGATGCGGACGAAGAGGGTGCGGGAGGCGGAACAGGAGAAGGAGGGGCAGCAGGAGGCGTTGTTCGAGGAGTAGCGCGCGGAGGACATGGCAAGCTGCGTCCATGACTGCTGAGGACACCCCCACGGACGCGGACCTCTGGACCGCCATCGACGGCCAGTGGAGCTGGCTGGAGTCGAACCAGCCACTGGGCGGCCGCGAGGGCCTGCTCCTGCGCCTGCTGAAACTGTCGGAGGAGGTCGGCGAGGTCGCCCAGGCCGTGATCGGCGCGACGGGCCAGAACCCCCGCAAGGGCGTCTCCCACACCTGGGAGGACGTCCAGTCCGAACTGTGCGACGTCGCGATCACGGCACTGGTCGCCCTCCGCACGCTGACGCCGGAGGCGAGGGAGGTGTTCCTCGGCCACCTGGCCGGCGTCTCACGCCGCTCCTCGGATCCTCACATCCACTGGAAGTACCGGTCGGCCCACACCAGCGGCTCGTCGTCCTCGTCGTCGCCCTCGCTGTCGCCCAGGACCGAGGCCAACAGCGCGTCCGCCTCTCCCAGCGGAGAGGGCCCGTCGTAGAACTCCAGGAACAGTTCGAGCGGCACGAAGGTGCACCCGGCCGCCGTACAGACACCATCGAGCCACGCGAGGAACTCCTCGGTCAGCCCCTCCGTGGGCCTGGGCGCGCCCCAGTCGGAGCCCGTCCCCGCGGTGACGAAGCCCCCGAAGTTGCTCAGCTCGACCCACAGATCGCGCCCCAGACGGGCCGTCTCCGCGGGGACAGAGATCAGGCCGTAGGCACTGGAGTCTTGATGCAGCCCACTCCGGCAGCCCGACGCCCCGAAGCGCTCCTCGAGCGCGCCGACGAGCCGGGCGAAGCGCCGCGCCGAGCCCTCCAGATCGAAGTCCGGGGGACGCTCCAGATGCTGAGGGTCGTCACACTCCCTCAGCAGCGCCCGTAAGCGGTCGTCGGAAAGCACAGGCCTGCCTTCAGTCCTGCTTGGGCCCGGGCCCAGCCTGCTGTACGACCTCGAAGGACCACAGCGTGGCGTCCGTCGCGGCAGGCTTCGGCCGCTCACCACCCTCGGCGGACCCACCCCCGTGCGCAGCCTGAGCCCGCCCGGACATCCACTTCTCGAAGTCCGCCTCGCTCCGCCAGCGCGTGTACACAAGGTAGGTGTCGGTCCCCTCCACCGGCCGCAACAACTCAAACCACTCGAACCCGTCGGAGCCCTCCACGGCACCGGCTCGCGCGGCGAAGCGCTTCTCCAGGGTCTCGCGCTGCTCTTCGGGAACGGTGAGGACGTTGATCTTTACGATGCTCATGAGTCCATTGTTCCGCCCTTGAGCGCGGAAACGAAGGCGGCCCAGCGGCCCGCCGGGAACACGAGGACGGGACTGTCCATGACCTTGCTGTCCCGGACCGGGACGACAGCGGCGAAGTCGTCGGAGACCTCGAGGCAGGCGCCGCCGTCCTGGTTGCTGTAGCTGCTCTTCCTCCAAGAGGCGGCGCTCAGGTCGATGGATCGCACGTTGCTTCCTCCAACATCCGCAGGATGAACTTGCGCGACTCCGCCGGGGTGAGCGCCAGGTCGCGCACCGCATCGTACGTCTTCTGCAAACGCACAACGGGGCCGGATTCCTCGATGAGTTCGCCCCGATATCCATTCTCGGTACACGCGACTGCCCTGCCCGAGGGAAGGAGCAGGTACCACATGTCGGCGCCCATGAGGCCGTGCAGTCCCGCGCTCTGGAGAAGCACATGAACCGTCACGTTGGGACGCTCTGCAGCTTCCCCCAGGTACTCGAGCTGCCGCCGCCACTCCTCCGCATCCCGCGACGGCGTTCGCAGCACCGCCTCCGACAGGATCGTCCGAAAGGTCGGCGCATCCTCGCCCTCCAACAACTCCCGCCGCCCCATTCGAGCCTCGACCTGCTGCTCAAGCTCCTTACCCTTGAGCCCACCCGCCGCCAGCACCTCCCTCGCATAGTCCGGCGTTTGCAACAAGCCGGGCAACACACTCACCGCGAAGTGCCACAGACTCACCGCCTCCGACTCCAGTGCCATGTACCGGCGATACCGCTCACGGAACTGCGTATGGTCGCCCGCGGCCAACTCCCACAGGGCGAGCAGCAGTCCGGGAGTCCCGTAATGCTGATCCAGGGCTTGCACGACCTCGGGACTGCCGAGGGTCTCCCCCTTCTCCATCTTGCCGAAGAGGGACCAGTCCCAGCCGAGCCGTTCGCCGAGTTGCCGCAGGCTGGTCCCGCTCCCGGCACGGAGGGTCCGCAGCTCTTCGGCGAACCGCTGACGAGGTTCCTGACTGCGGCCGGTGACGACGCGTCGTTGCGGCATACGGCGGGCTCCCCTCCGAGACGTTCATGTGCTGGGCGTGGAACGTGTGGAACCAGTTCCGTAGGCCGGGGAAGCACAAGCCGGTCCACGGGATGGTCGACCACGTCCGGGCGCATGATGCGTAACACCCGGACTACGCAGAGTAATTCAGCAAGCGCAGCCGGGTGGACGGATTCGGCAGGACGACACCGACAGGACGGACGTGCAACGTGCCCCCCACCCCACCCCGAAACCACAAGATCGACGAAGCCCTGGCCGCCCGCGACGCCCTGGCGTCCGCGCTGAGCAGGGCCGGCATCCAGCTCCCCGCGATGGACATCCGCACCCCGTGGACGGACGAAAGGGAGACCGAACCGATGTACGCGCTCATCCACCTCGGGGTGTGCGCGGCCCCGGTGGCACTTGAGCTCGCCGAGGCGATCGCGAGGGGCGCCCGCCCGAACCAGGCACCGACCATGGGCCGCTCGGAACTACTGAGTTCCCTGGTCGCCGAGGCGAACGCATGGAGCAGAAAACGCATCTGACGTCGACACCTGACGGTGACCTAAACTGGCGCCGAACCATCTCAGCGGCCCGACGGGCTTCCTGATCCGCCTCGCCGGAGCGCGCGGCGGACATCGGAGGACATGCCCCCACCCGCACGAGTCTTCTTCGTGCTGCCTGGGGGCATTTTCTTGCTGTTCCGTGAGTCCGCGGCGTCCGTGGCCGCCCGCATCCTCGAAGGGTCGCTGGCGCTGCATCTGACCGAGAACTTCCGTCACCGGCACGGCAGGAGGCCCGCCGCGGCAGAGATACGGTCCTGGGAACGCAGCCTCCCAGCACTCGTGAACGCGCTGATGGAGGCCGGGCTCGACGACGTCGAGGTCCTGGTCGAGTACAGCCTGCCGCTCACCAGCAAGCGCGCGGACGCCGTACTCGCCGGCGTGCACCCGACCACCGGCGAACCGTCGTACGTCGTCGTGGAGCTGAAGCAGTGGAGCGCGGCCTATCCGGAGGAGGACGAGCCACTGCTGTGCCGGATCGACGCGTACACGCAGCCCGTACTGAACCCGATCGAGCAGGTCCGCGGCTACTGCGAGTACCTCCTTTCGTTCAACGGGGCGCTGGAGCGGCTGCCCAGGTCGCTGGCCGGGGTGGCGTTCCTGCACAACGCGACGGAGTTCGGCGTAGCGGGGCTGCGGGAGGTCACCGAGGACCAGCACGGCCGCTTGTACACGGGTGAACAGCGCGGCGCGTTCGTGAACTTCCTGCGCTCCCGGCTGGCCGCGAAGCCCGGCGCGGAGGCGGCCGACGTACTGCTCGACGGCAAGATCCGGCCGTCGAAGCAGCTGATGGCGGTGGCGGCGGCCGAGATCCGCGACCGCGAGCAGTTCGTGCTCATCGCCGAGCAGCGGGTGGCCTACGAAAAGGTCATGTCCGCGGTCCGCAAGGCAAGGCGGTCCAACCACAAGCAGGTCGTCGTGGTGACGGGTGGCCCCGGCTCCGGCAAGAGCGTCGTGGCGATGTCGCTACTGGGCGAGTTGTACCGGCGCGGGGTGCCCACGCTGCACGCGACCGGGTCGGCGTCGTTCACCAAGACGATGCGGAAGGTCGCCGGGGCACGAAAGCCCGCCGTACAGCAGCTGTTCAAGTACTTCAACAGCTTCATGGAGGCGGAGCCGAATGACCTCGACGTACTGATCTGCGACGAGGCCCACCGCCTGCGCAAGACCTCCGCCAACCGCTACACCAAGGCGTCGCTGCGCACTGGCCGTCCCCAGGTGGCGGAGCTGATCGACGCGGCGCGGGTTCCGGTGTTCCTGCTCGACCAGCACCAGGTAGTGCGGCCCGGCGAGATGGGCACCAAGGAGGAGATCCAGCGGGCCGCCGCCGCCGAGGGCCTGGACTGCACGGTGGTGGAACTGGACGGCCAGTTCCGGTGCGGCGGCAGTGAGGCGTACGAGAAGTGGGTCGTGGACCTGCTGGGCCTGGACGGCGGCACACCCCACCAGTGGGAGCCGGACGGCAGGTTCGAACTCCTCACCGCCGAAAGCCCCCAGGAACTGGAGGACTTCCTGCTCGCCCGCCGCTCGGAGGACTACGACGCCCGGATGTCGGCCGGCTACTGCTGGAAGTGGACCACGAAGATCACCCCGGACATGACGACACTCCCCACCGACGTGGTCATCGGCCAGTGGGCACGCCCCTGGAACGTCTACGGCGACCGCTCCGTCCTCGGCGCGCCCCCCGCCCCCCTCTGGGCCACCGACCCGGCCGGCTTCGGCCAGATCGGCTGCGTCTACACCGCCCAGGGCTTCGAGTACGACTGGTCCGGCGTCATCATCGGCCCCGACCTCGTCTGGCGCACCGACCGCTGGATCGTCGACCGCTCGGCCTCCAAGGACCCGATCTTCACGAAGGCGACCCCGGACGCAGACGTGAACCGCCTGATCCGCAACACCTACAAGGTCCTGCTGACTCGCGGCATGGTCGGCACGATCATCTACTCCACGGACCCGGAGACCCGCGAGAAGCTGCGCTCACTGATCCAGCCGACGGCGGGGGTAGAGGCACCCGCGTTGGTGTAGGAGCAGAGGTGGCGGCATGCCTGCGCCCGGACCATCACCGATGGCGTACGTTCAGTCCGCCTCACCGGTGGCTCGACGACGCGGCTGCGGCCTGCAATTCACCATAGATACTGGTCAGTGACGTCGCGAGCGTCTGGAGGCCGAACTTTTCGGACGCCTTGACGGAACCGCGGGCCAGTGACCGTCCGAGGGTCGCGTCGGAGAGGATGCGCCGGGGACTTCCTGGACGAACTCACTGGTGCTCCGGGCGGGGATCCAGTCGGTGCCGCGGTGTCCGAACACGTCGCCCCGCTCACGCCCTACCAGGGGTGAGGGAAACACGGCAGGAACAGATGATCTTCGAGCTGTCTCGCGACGACCTTGCCCAGACCTTCGGCGCCGAGCAGGTCAGGCAGGTCCCACTCGCAGCAGCGCGGGCTGCCTTCACCGGCGAAGCCCTTGCGCTCCTTGCGAACGTCGGTCTTCCGGAGAACGAGTTCGTCTCCTTCCCCGACTTCGATGACGCAGATGCCGGCTTCCGGCAGGTCTCCCTTGAGGAGCTGGGAGCCACATGGCACTTGCCGCCCTCGGCCGCCGACTGGGTTCACCTGGGGAACTTCGAGATCAGCGCCATCGTGATGGACACCCGGACCGGAGAGGTACACCAGCTGGCCGAGGGCATCATGCGTCCTCTCCCGTTGCACACGGATCTCTCGTCGCTGCTCTACACGATCAACGAGTTGACCAAGATCGTCGGAAGCCTGCCCGCGGACTACGAGGACGATGACGAGTTCCTCGAAGGCCTGGAGGAAACCGTGGACGGCCTCAAGAACGACATCAGTCTCCGCGACGCCGCCCCCTTCGGCAGCGAACACAGCGAGTGGATTGAGATCGTCACCAACATCGGCGCCGGGATGTGGGGGTAGTTCGCCCGCTCTCGATGATGATGGAAAGAGACTCTTCCCAGCCTGACGCGGCAAGCCCCCGAAAGATCGGAAAGGCCCTCCGACGCAGAATCAGAGGCCCTCACCGAGGCAAGCCGCAGGTAGCGGCAGACGAGTCGGGCTGTACGCCGGGTTCTGTCGCCCGGGCGCCTCGCGGCGACCGGGGAGACGGCCATCCATCTAGGGTCGGCGTTGCCGCCGGCCTCGTGCGGTCTACCCGCGGACTCGGGCGGGCAGCCCTCGAACGTCCGCGCAGAAACACCGGGGTGTTTCCTTTTGACCTTGCTCCGGGTGGGGTTTACCTAGCTGCCCAGGTCACCCTGGGCACTGGTGGTCTCTTACACCACCGTTTCACCCTTACCGAGGACCGAGGTCCCCGGCGGTTTGCTTTCTGTGGCACTGTCCCGCGGGTCACCCCGGGTGGCCGTTAGCCACCACCCTGCCCTGTGGAGCCCGGACGTTCCTCGGGAAGCCCCTAAGGGGACTCCACGCGGCCGTCCGCCCGGCTCGTCTGCCGTGTCGACCATGTTACCGGGCCACCGTCCCTGCTCGGTCCCGCAGCCGGTCCCGCCGCCGTCGCCAGGACCGAACCGGCGAGGATCAGGGTGAAGGCCACGGCGATGCCTGCCGTGAAGGGTTCGTCCAGGAACAGGGCTCCCGCGGCCACCGCCACCGCCGGGTTGACGTACGTGAAGACCGTCGCCCTGGTCGGGCCGACTTCCTTGATCAGCTCCAGGAAGGCGACGAAGGCCAGCGCCGTGCAGATCACGCCCAGCCCTATGAGGGCGGTCAGGACCGATGGTGAGGGGACAGAGGACGGCCAGGTCACTACTGCCGCCGGCGTGTAGACCAGCGCCGCCAGCGCCAGGCACGGTGCCGTCAGCTGGAGTGTCGGGACGTCCTTCAGGTACCGGGCCGCGATCAACGGCGCCGTCGCGTAACCCAGCACCGTCAGCAGCACCTCGCCCAGGGAACGGGCGTCCCCGCCGGTCAGGTGCGGAACGGTGAGGACGCCTACGCCCGCCAGTCCCAGCGCCAGCCCCGTGCCCCGCCGTACACCCAGCCGTTCCGTGTCGCCGAAGAAGCGGGCCAGGACGACGCCGACGATCGGGACGCCCGCGATCAGCAGGCCTGCCGTGGAGCTGGAGAGGTGGCGTTCGGCGTCGGTGAGGGTGAACCAGGGGCCGATGATCTCGATGCACGCGAAGGCCAGCATGGGCAGCCAGTGCGCGCGGACGGTTCGGATCAGGCCGCCCTGGCGTATCGCGAAGGGGAGCAGGAGTGCGGCGCCGAGCGCGCAGCGTGTGAACACCACCATGGACGCGGAGAGCGGGGCGTCCACCGCCACCTTGATCAGTAGGTAGGGGATGCCCCAGATCACGCCCATGAGGGAGAAGAGGAACCAGCCGCGTGCAGTCATACGGCGAGTTTCGGCCGACCCGCTACCGCCCGTCTTGAACGCTGTTGCGGTACGCCGCCGGCGTCACCCCAAGCACGCGGCGGAACCAGCGGGTCAGGTGTGCCTGGTCCGCGAAGCCGACCAGGGTGGCCACCTCCGCCGGGCGCAGGCCGGTGTCCAGCAGCCTCCGGGCCCGGTTCACCCGGTACTGGGCCAGCCAGGCGTACGGCGGTATCCCCACCGTCGTACGGAAGGCTCGGAGGAGTTGGTAGCGGGAGAGGCCCAGGTCGGACGCGAGGGTGGCCAAGGAGGGGGGTTCCAGGAGTTCGTCCGCCAGGCGGTCTCGTACGGCCTTGGCTATGCGGTCGGCTCCGGGGATCGCGTCCGTCGTCGGGCGGGCCGTGGAGTGGCGGCGGGCCAGGGCCGTGAGCAGCCAGGGGAGGCGGGACTCGGCCTCCAGGGGGTCGGGGCAGGTGTTGAGGTCGGTGTGGGTGCGGAGGATCTCGGCGGCGAGTTCGGGGTCGTCTATCAGTGGCTCGCGGAAGTGCGGGAGACGGTCGCCGAGAGTGCCGTCGGTGAGGAGGGCGGGGGCGGCGTACAGGGCGCGGTAGGCGTAGCCGTCCGTCGCGTTGCCGGGGCCGCCCGTGTGTACCTCGCCGGGGGCCAGTACGACGATGGAGCCGGGGCCGGTGCGGATGTGGCCGCCTCGGTAGTCGATCACCTCGGAGCCGCCCACGCAGACGCCGATCGTGAACTCGTCGTGGGCGTGAGGGGCATAGACGTGCTTGTCGAAGCGGGCGGTGAGCAGGTCGAGCGGGGGGCCGCAACGGCCGAGCCTCGCCCTGGTCCACAGGGCCTGCTCTCTTGTCCGTTCGCGTTCGCTCACCTGGTGCTCACCCCCGCCTCCAGGGGATCAGAGGAAGTCGGACGTGTCCAGGTCGAAGGCGAAGGGCTCGGGGAGGGCCAGTGGCTTGCCGAAGGGCAGGGTGCAGTGCGCGCGGTAGTCGTCCCGCTCCGGGCTGCTGAACAGCGTGACCGAGGAGGCTTCACGGTCGACGAGCAGATAGAGCGGGATACCGCCCCGGGCGTAGCAGCGGCGCTTGGCCTCGCGGTCCGCCTGGGGCTTGGTGGAGGTCACCTCCAGCACCATGGCGACGCCGTCGCAGGGCATCCACGATCCGGCGCTCCCGAAGAGGTCGAGCTCCAGGGGACCGAAAGTGACATCCGGGATCACGTGGTTCTTCGGGCAGGCGCCCTGGCTCTGGAGGTTCAGCCCCTTGTTCCCGGACAAGTCCATGTCGGTCCGGGACAGCTTGACCACTTGCCTGACGATGCGGCTGATGTACTTCTCGTGCTCCCCGTCCGGCGGCGGTGTCACGACGATCTCCCCCTCGACAAGCTCCGCCCGGAAGCCCTCCGGGGTGTCCAGGGCGAGGAACCACTCCAGCAGGACCTCTTCCTGCGTGAGCGGCTCATGGGCCATGGCAGTCATGTCACGCCCCTCCTTCGGTCGCTCGCCAGACTCGGACATTGCCGGATCACCTGTCCGTGAGATCGGGAACCGTTCCCTCGATCGTGGCACACGATCACAGTCGTCGTAAGGAAGCGCCGAGCGCTGCGCTTGACCCTGCCGCGACGTCAACGTCTCTACTGGTCCCATGCGGATCGGAGAACTCGCCGCGGCCGTCGGGGTGACCACGCGGGCTGTGCGGCATTACCACCATGTGGGGCTGTTGCCGGAGCCGGAGCGGCGGGCGAACGGGTATCGGGACTACACGTTGCGGCATGCCGTCGTGCTGGCGCGGATCAGGCGGCTGACCGAGTTGGGGCTGGGGCTGGCGGAGACCAGGGACGTGCTCGCGGACGATGCCGGGAAGGATCTCGTCGAGGTGCTGACCGAGCTGGACGCGGATCTGGCGCGGCAGGAGGCGGGGATCCGGGAGCGGCGGGAGCGGCTGCGGGTGCTGCTGGAGGCGGAGGAGTTGCCCGCCGAGGGGCCCGTCTCGGCGGAGTTGGCCGCGGTGCTCGCGGAGACGGCTCATCTGTCCGACTCCCCCATGGCCGCCAAGGACCGGGAGATCCTCGCCCTCATCGACACCACCGCGCCCCCGGAGGACCGCGAGCGCATGACGACCATGCTGAGCGGCGCGTTCGGGACGCCGGAGGCGGTGGCTCAGGCGCAGGAGGCGTACGGGCTGCTCGACGCGCTCGCGGATGCGGAACCCGATGATCCGCGGGTGGCGGAGGCGGCCTCGGTCCTGGCCTCGATCATTCCCCGGGACATGCTCTCGGAGCACGACATCGACCACGACCACGCCTTCCTGCGGGCCCTGTACGCCGACTTCGCTCCGGCTCAGGCGGAGGCGCTCCGCCGGGCGCTGCGGATTCTCGTGGAGGGTGCGTCGTGAGGGTCGGGCACGTCCTGCTCCGCCACGAGTTACGGCTGTTCGCGAGCCTCGCGCTGTGGGTGGTCCGGCGGCGGCACGGGGTCGGTGGTGGGCGGGCGTTCGGGTACGCGCGGGGGCAGGGGGCGGTGATGTTCGGGTTCGCGTTCGTGTGCGTGGTCGAGACGCTCACCATGTCCGTACTGCTGCGGGAGTGGCCGACCGCGCACGCGGTGGTGTTGTTCCTGGACGTGTACACCGTCCTCTTCCTGGTCGGTCTGCACGCGGCCTCCGTCGTCCGCCCGCACGTCCTCGACGACCGTGCGCTGAGGATCCGGCATGCCGGCCACGTCGACGTGCGCGTACCCCTCGCGAACGTGGCGTCCGTACGGCGTGAGCTGCGGACATCTCACACGCGGAGCGACGGGGAGCTCGACGTCGCCGTCGGCTCGCAGACATCCCTCACCCTGGAGCTCGCCGAGCCGGTCCCCCACCTCACCTTCCTCGGGCGGCGACGGGACGTGAGGCTCATACGGCTCCACGCCGACGACGCCGACGATCTCGTACGGGCCCTGAGGCACGCCCTCACGCCCGCCCCCACGCCCGCCCTTACGCCCGCCCTCACGCAGGTGCGAAGCGAACCGTCGCCGCGGTCGGGTCGGCGCGGGTGAGGCGGACCGGGAGGCGCTCGCCCAGGGGGAGGCGGTCGCCGTCGATGCGGCCGATGACCGCGGGGGACGCGAGCTGGACCGTTCCGACGGTCGGGCGGCGTTCCTCGACGTCCACCACGCAGCCGTCGAAGACCTCTCCGACGCGGTCCCTGAGCAGGGCGGCCTCGACGATGTCGACGCAGGCCCGCTCGACGGCCGCCGCGCGGCGGGCCCCCTCGGTCATCTCGCCGGGGAGCGCGTCGAGGGCGGCGAGCACCCAGTCGGGTGGGACCGGTCGGCTGCCGGCTGCCGCCAGGCAGATCTCGGTGGCGTAGCGGTCGGCGAGGCGGCGCAGGGGGGCCGTGCAGTGGGTGTAGGGGGCGGCGACGGCGGCGTGGGTGGTGAAGGCGGGGAGCCCGCCGTCGCGGAAGACCGTGTAGCCGGCGCCGCGCAGCAGTGTCGTGCACTCCTGGAGGAAGGCCGCGTGGGGCGGGTGGTGCGGGTCGAGGGCGCGGACGAGCTGGGCGTACGAGACGTGGTGCGGCCAGTCGATGCGCAGGGCGCGGGCGGTACGGCGGAGGCGGCCCACCGCGCCGTCCGGGGCGGCGGGGAGGGTGCGCAGGACGCCGGTGCCGTAGGCGAGCATCAGGCCGGCGGCCGCCATGCCGGTGAGCAGGGAGATCTGGGCGTTCCAGGCCTCGACGGGGAGCGGTGCGCGGTAGCGCAGCTCGTACGCGCCGTCCCGCTCGACGATCTCCTGCTCGGGCGCGTTCAGTGAGATGCCGCCCCGCTCCACCTCCAGCCGCTCCCGCGCCTGCCCGACCTCCTTGAGCAGCGCCAGCGGCGCCTCGGCGGTCCCGTCGTCGATCTGCCGCTGTACGGCGGCGTGGTCGAGCCTGGCCCGGCTGCGGACGAGGGCCCGGCGGACGTCGACGGCGAGCGTACGGCCGTCCTCGTCGAGGTCGATCGTCCACAGGGCGGCCGGGCGGGGCAGCCCGGGGAGGAGGCTCGCGGCGTCCTCGGCGAGCACGGGCGGGTGCAGCGGGATCTTCTCGTCCGGGAAGTAGAGGGTGGTCACCCGGCGGTGGGCTTCCGCGTCGAGCGCTCCGCCGGGCACGACGAAGGCGGCGACGTCGGCGATGGCGTACCGGACGCGGTAGCCGGTGCCCTGTCGGGCCAGGTACAGGGCCTGGTCGAGGTCGGTGGCGGTGGGTGGGGCGATGGTGAAGAAGGGGATGTCGGTGGCGTCGTAGGGGGGCGGGTCGACGGACCGTGCCGCGCGGGTCGCCTCGGCCAGGGCCTCGGCGGGGAAGTGCTCCGGCACGCCCGGTCGGGCACGCAGTGCGGTGAGGGCGGCCCGGAGAGGGGTTTCGGGGGCGCCGGTCACGCGGATGTGGCGGCGGGGCATGCAACGAGCGTAGGGCCGGGGTGGCGGGGCGGCACGCCGTACGCTGTCGCAGAGCTCAACCGGCCCCACCATCTGTACCTGCTCAACCGGCCCCACCATCTGTACCTGCTCGACCGTCCCACCAGCGTTACCTGCTCGACCGAAGGAGATCCCCCGTGCTCGTCCTGCTGCCGCCCTCCGAAGGCAAGGCCTCGTCCGGTCGTGGCGCCCCGCTGAAGCTCGAGTCGCTGGCGCTGCCGGAGCTGACCGAGGCCCGCGAGGCCGTCCTGAGCGAGCTGGTCGAGCTGTGCGCGAGTGACGAGGAGAAGGCGCGCGAGGTACTCGGGCTCAGCGAGGGGCTGCGCGGCGAGGTCGCGAAGAACACCGGGCTGCGCACGGCCGGCGCCCGGCCCGCCGGGGAGATCTACACCGGTGTGCTCTACGACGCCCTGGACCTGGGCTCCCTGGACGCCGCCGCGAAGAGGCGCGCGGGCCGGTCCCTGCTGGTGTTCTCGGGGTTGTGGGGTGCGGTCCGGGTGACGGACCGGATTCCGTCGTACCGCTGCTCGATGGGCGTGAAGCTGCCGGGGCTGGGGGCGCTGGGCGCGTACTGGCGTACGCCGATGGCGGCGGCGCTGCCCGATGTGGCCGGGGGCGGGCTGGTGCTGGACCTGCGGTCGTCGGCGTATGCGGCGGCCTGGAAGCCGAAGGGTGAGGTCGCCGGGCGGACGGCGACCGTGCGGGTGCTGCACGCGCCGACCCGGAAGGTCGTCAGCCACTTCAACAAGGCGACGAAGGGGAAGATCGTCCGCAGTCTGCTGTCGGCCGGGGCGGCGCCCAGGACGCCGGCGGAGCTGGTGGATGCCTTGCGTGGTCTGGGATACGTCGTGGAGGTGCAGCCCCCCGCGAAGGCGGGGACGGCGTGGACGCTGGATGTGCTGGTGACCGAGGTCCACTGAGCCTGCCGTCCCGCTCATTGCAGCCTGTGCAACGACCTTTGCGCAGGCTGCACCTCCAGGGCACGATGAGGCCATGCCCGCCTCCGTGCCCGCGTCGCCGCCCTCGTCTCCGCTGCCCGCGTCCGTGCTGGACCTCGCCCCCGTCGTCCCGGTGGTGGTCGTGCGGGACGCCGCCGACGCCGTCCCGCTGGCCAGGGCGCTCGTCGCGGGCGGGCTGCCGGCGATCGAGGTGACGTTGCGGACGCCTGGCGCACTCGACGCGATCCGGGCGATCGCCGGAGAGGTGCCGGAGGCCGTCGTCGGAGCCGGAACGGTGATCACGCCGGAGCAGGTGGAGGCGTCGGTTGCGGCCGGGGCGCGCTTCCTGGTCAGCCCGGGCTGGACGGACGTACTGCTGGAGGCGATGCGGGGGTCGGGGGTGCCGTTCCTGCCCGGGGTGTCGACCACGTCGGAGGTCGTGGCGCTGCTCGAGCGCGGGGTGCGGGAGATGAAGTTCTTCCCGGCGCAGGCCGCGGGCGGCACCGCCTATCTGAAGTCGCTGGCCGGGCCGCTGCCGCAGGCCCGTTTCTGCCCGACCGGTGGGATCGGGGCGGCGTCGGCTCCGGAGTATCTGGCGCTGCCCAACGTCGGTTGTGTGGGCGGGAGTTGGATGCTTCCGGCGGACGCGGTGGCGGCGCGGGACTGGGGGCGGATCGAGGCGCTGGCGCGGGAGGCGGCCGCGCTCGGTGCGGGTGCGGGTTCGCGTTGAGTCAGCGCAGGTGCGACGTGTCGTTGAACAGGCGGACGCTGGCGTTGCCGTCCGCGTAGTACGCCACCGCCGAGAGCGCGGCCGCCGACAGTTCCATGCGGAACAGGGACTCGGGCGGGGCGCCCAGGGCGAGCCGTACGAAGGTCTTGATCGGGGTGACGTGGCTGACGAGCAGGACCGTGCGGCCCGCGTACGCCGCGACCAGCTTGTCGCGGGTGGCGGCGATCCGGGTGGCGGTCGCCGCGAAGCTCTCGCCGCCGCCGGTCGGTTCGGCCTCCGGGTCGGCGAGCCAGGCGTTCAGGTCGTCCGGGTAGCGCTCGCGGACCTCGCCGAAGGTGAGGCCCTCCCAGGCGCCGAAGTCGGTCTCCCGCAGCCCGTCGTCGACGGTCACCTCCAGGCCGAGGCGCGCGGCGACGATGCCGGCGGTCTCGCGGGTACGGGCGAGGGGGGAGGCTACGACGGCCTGGATCGTGCCGCGCCGGGCGAGCGCCGCGCCGGCCCGCTCCGCCTGCTCCCGTCCGACGTCGGAGAGGGACGGATCGGTCCCGCCGCTGCCGGAGAACCGCTTCTGGGGGGTAAGGGGCGTCTCGCCGTGCCGCAGCAGTACGAAGGTGGCGGGGGCGCCCATGTCGGCGGGGGCCCAGCCGGGGCTGACGACGGCACGGGCGGCGCGTACGTCGGCGTCTTCCTTGGCGGCCGTACCGCTGAGGGACTCCGCCGCGTCCGCCGAAGCCCTACCCGTCCCCGCCGTACCGCTGAGGGGCTCCGCCGCGTCCGCCGAGGCCGTACCCGTCCCCGTGCCGGAGGACCGCCCCGCCGCCAACGCCGCCCGCGCCTTGGCCGCTCCCGCCGCCGCGTCCCCCGGAGGGCCCGCCGGGACGGAAGAAGGCCGCCGGGACGACGTCGCCGCGTCCAGTTCGGCGGTCGACGTGGACGGCTCCCAGCGTTCGCCCCGCTTGCCCGCGTCCATCGCCTCGTTGGCCAGGCGGTCCGCGTGCTTGTTCTGCTCGCGGGGGATCCACTCGTAGGTGACCTGCTCGGGCGGGAGGACGCGGGCGGCCTCCGTCGCCAGGGGCTTCATGTCGGGGTGTTTGATCTTCCAACGGCCCGACATCTGCTCGATGACGAGCTTGGAGTCCATGCGGACGTGGACCCTGGCGGACGGGTCGAGCTCGCGGGCGGCGTACAGACCGGCCAGCAGGCCGCGGTACTCGGCCACGTTGTTCGTGGCGACGCCGATGTACTCGGCGCGCTCGACGAGCGTCTGCCCGGTCGCCGCGTCGATCACGACGGATCCGTAGCCCGCGGGCCCCGGGTTGCCCCGTGACCCGCCGTCGGCCTCGACGATGAACTCCCGCACGACCTTGGCCCCTTGTCGCTTCCTACAGCCCGGACTCGGACGTGCGCACCAGGATGCGGCGGCAGTTCTCGCAGCGGACCACCGTGTCGGGGGTGGCCTTGCGGATGTCGTTGATGTCGGTGATCGACAGCTCCTGGCGGCAGCCCTGGCAGGTGCGCTGGTACAGCCGGGCCGCGCCGATGCCGCCCTGCTGGTCGCGCAGCTTGTCGTAGAGCTTGAGGAGGTCCGCCGGGACGGAGGCGGCGATGACCTCGCGCTCCTTCGTCACCGAGGCCACCTCGCCGTCGATCTCCTCGAAGGCCGCGCCCCGGCGCGCGGTCGCGTCGTCGATCTTCGCCTGGACGGAGTCGACCCGCCCCGTCAGCTCGACGACCCGCTCCTGGGCGGACTCCCGGCGCTCCATGACCTCCAGGACGACGTCCTCGAGGTCGCCCTGACGCTTGGCGAGGGAGGTGATCTCGCGCTGGAGGTTCTCCAGGTCCTTGGGGGAGGTGACCGCGCCGGAGTCCAGGCGCTGCTGGTCGCGGGTGGCGCGCTGGCGCACCTGGTCGACGTCCTGCTCGGCCTTGGTCTGCTCGCGGGCGGTGTCGCTCTCCTCGGTCTGCGCGGCCACGAGCAGGTCGCGCAGCTGCGTCAGGTCCTTGGTCAGCGACTCGATCTCGGCGTGCTCGGGCAGCGACCTCCGCCTGTGGGTGAGCTGCTGCAGGCGGACGTCGAGGGCCTGGACGTCGAGGAGGCGGATCTGGTCGGCGGGCGCGGCGTTCAGTTGGGGGCTCCCAGTGGGTCAGAAGAGGTGCTGGACGCCGCGTGGGCGGTCCAGGGGTCGGTGACCGTACCCGAGACGTGGACGCGAAGGCCCCATCCGTGGCGGTCGGAGATCTCGTCGAGCTGGGCGGCGGCCAGCTCGCACCAGGGCCACTCGGTGGCCCAGTGCGCCGCGTCGAGCAGCGCGAGGGGACTGTGGGCGCGGTCCGCCGAGGACGCCAGGAACTCCGACGCCGGGTGGTGGCGCAGGTCCGCGGTGAGGAAGGCGTCGACGCCGGCCGCGCGGACGTGGTCGAAGAGGCTGTCACCGGATCCGCCGCTGACGGCGACCGTGCGGACGACCGCGTCGGGGTCGCCGGCGACCCGGATGCCCTGCGCGGTGGCGGGCAGCCGCTCGGCGGCCCGGGCGGCGAACTCACGGACGGTGACCGGGTGGTCCAGCGCGCAGACCCGGCCCAGGCCGCGGCGGCCGTCGGGATCGGTCGGGTCGGGCACGAGCGGTCGTACGACACGGAGGTCCAGCGCGCCCGCGAGGGCGTCGGAGACACCCGGGTCGGCCGTGTCCGCGTTGGTGTGGGCCACGTGCAGCGCGATGTCGTTCTTGATCAGGGTGTGCACCACGCGGCCCTTGAAGGTGGAGGCCGCGACCGTCGTCGTCCCGCGCAGATAGAGCGGGTGGTGGGTGACGAGCAGGCCGGCGCCGAGTTTCACCGCCTCGTCGACGATCTCCTGGACGGGGTCGACGGCGAAGAGGACCCGGGTGACCTCCTGGTCGGGGTCGCCCGCGACGGTTCCGACCGCGTCCCAGGACTCGGCCCGCTCGGCGGGCCACAGGTTCTCCAGCGCGGCGATGACTTCAGACAGACGGGGCACGGGGAAAGGCTACCTGGCCGTTCTGCGCGAACGCACCGCTCCCGGCGGCGAACGTCCCGGTCAGCACATCCACCCCGGTGGGCTCAGGCGAATCGCTTCTCCACCACCCTTATGTGTGAAGCGTCCCGTTCCTGATCCGCGCCCGTGCGTACGAAAACTAGCTTCGTCGCGGTGAGTGACCGGAGGTGACCGAACGATGACAGCCTGTGCCATCGAACCCGCCGCTGAGGACGAGGACGACCGGACGCCGCAGGCAGGATGCGTGATCACGGTGGACGGCGGCTACGCCGCGCGCCTCGCACGGGGCGCCGGCGTCGACACCTGGTTCCCGGAGCGCTGGACGCTCGACGGCCCCGAGCCGTACGCCGTACCCCTGCCCGGCAACCAGCCCGAGGAGCCCGGCACCGAGGTGCAGCCGATGGGTGACGGACGCGTCCTCATCCGCCGCTTCCTCGACGGACGGCACGCGTTCTCGCTCCTCTACCCCACCGGCCCCGGCACCGGCGAGCTCCCGCTCGGTGCGATCGAGTGCCCGGACGACGTCACCCGGCTGCGGCTGCTGCCTCCCGCGCCGGGCGGCGAACGGGCCTACGCGATCGCCGCGGGCCGGCACTCCACGGCGGTGTGGCTGGTGGCGGGCGGCGCGTTCGGGCCCGAACACCTGGCCGAGATCCCCGGACGCTGTTCGGGCGGGGCGTGGCTGGACCGCAGGGGGCGGATGCTGGCGCTGGACCGGGAGGTCGGCGGCCGCACCAAGGCGGTCGTGGTGGACCTGGAGCGGGGTGGCGAGGTGTCGCCGCTGCTCCAGATCGCCGCAGACAGCGACGACCGGCTGCGGCTCGCCGACCCCGACAGCGGGCTGCTCCTCATCACCTCGGACGCGCCCTCGCCCGGACAGCGGCGGCTCGGCTGGGGCGTGCTGGGCAGCTCTCTGCCGGTGCGCTTCCCGGAGTGCCTGCGGGTGCCCGACTGCACGGTCACGCCGTTCGCGATCCAGCCGGGGCAGGTGCTGACGCCGGAGGGCTGCGCGGTGGCGCTGCGCGTCGACGGGGCGTTCGGCACCTCGCTCGCGGTGTGGCGTCCGGCCGAGCGGCAGCTGCATCATCTCCGGGCGCCGCAAGGGTGGTTGATGGGAGCGGGGCTGTGGACGGCGGAGGGGGTGCTGCGGTTGCCGTACTCGACGAGGGAGGTGCCTTGCGGGGTGGCGGGGTTGGTGGTTCCGGAGGCGGTGGTCGTGACCGCCACACCTGCGCCGGGTCCGGCACCCGTGCCCGTCGAGGGTGTTCCGGCGACGGCGGAGCCGGCGGAACAGGCCGGCCAGGAACCGCCCCCGGAGCCCGCCGTGGCACGACCTGTGCCGTTGCAACAGGCGCCGTTGGGACGCCTTGTAACGAACTAGTGCCGGTCGGCGTGTGCGACTGGATTCGGCCCGAGGTGTGCCGGTTAGACTCGCCCGGCTGTAAGAACGATCATGTTGACGGGGTGAATTCTTCCGATGAACGACGCCAGCACGACCCAGCCGCTGCCGACCGAGGTCAAGGAGGGCCAGGAGGCCACCGGGCACGGCAGGCACCGGGGGCCGGTCTCGGCCCAGGACAGCGAGGCGGCCCCCCGTGGCCGCCACCGCAAGTCGGCGGAGCAGCACGCCGAAACTGCTGCCTGACGGTACGTCAGTCAGGGCCCGGGCGCTTCCGGGTACGCGACACACGGCCCCGCTCGTCTCCGGACGGGCGGGGCCGTTTCGCACGTGGGGCCGCCGCCGTGACCGCAGTGCGCTCAGTCACCCCCGCTTCAGCGCCAGCACCTCCGCCGCCGCGAACGTCTCCCCCGGCGGCCGGTCCGCGTAGTGCGCGGTGAGCAGGGTGTCCAGTTCGTCGTACGTGAAGGCCTCCTGCTTGCTGTCGAACTTCGCCTGGACGCGGGGTCGTTCGACGATCGCGACCATGCCGCCGTGTACGACGAGCAGCTGGCCGTTGAGCCGTTCGGCGGCGGGTGAGGCGAGGTAGCCGACGAGGGGGGCGACGTGCTCGGGGGCGAGCGGGTCCAGGCCCTCGGTGGGCTGCTCGACGCGGGCGAAGACGTCCTCGGTCATCCGGGTGCGGGCGCGCGGGCAGATGACGTTCGCGGTCACGCCGTACTTGGCGAGGGCGAGGGCCGTGGAGGTGGTCAGCCCTACGATTCCGCCCTTGGCGGCCGCGTAGTTGGGCTGACCCGCCGAGCCGGCCAGGAACGCCTCCGACGAGGTGTTCACGATCCGCCCGTACACCGGGCCGCCCGCCGCCTTGGACCGCTCACGCCAGTGCGCGGCCGCGAACCGGGTGGTGTTGAAGTGGCCCTTGAGGTGGACTCGGATGACCGCGTCCCATTCCTCCTCGGAGAGGGAGAAGACCATACGGTCGCGCAGGATGCCCGCGTTGTTGACCAGGATGTCCAGCTTGCCGTACTCGGCGATCGCCGACTCGACCAGCTCGCGGGCCTGTTGGAAGTCGCCAACGTCCCCGGTGTGGGCGAGCGCGGTGCCGCCCGTCGCGCGGATCTCGGCGGCGACCTCCTCGGCGGGGCCGGCGGAGGCCTCACCGGAGCCGTCCCGGCCGCCCTGTCCGTAGTCGTTGACGACGACGGCCGCGCCGAGCCGGGCGAGTTCCAGCGCCTCCGCCCGGCCGAGTCCGCGTCCGGCGCCGGTGACGATCGCGGTGAGTCCCTCGAGTGGCAGTGACATGAACGCCCCCGTGGCTCAGATCTCGACGCAGGTGCGCAGCGAGGTACCGGTACGCATCTGGTCGAGGGCCTCGTTGATCTCGGCGAGCGGCACCCGGTGTGTGATGAGGCCGTCGAGGTCGACGCGGCCGGCCCGCCACAGGGCGATGGTGCGCTCGTAGGAGCGCAGGACGTCGCCGCCGCCGTACATCGAGGGCAGGATCCGCTTCTCGTCGAAGAACAGCTCGAACATGTTGAGCTGGAGGTGGTCGTCCATGGCGCCCGCGCCCACGACGACGAGGGTGCCGCCGCGCCGGGTCGTCTCGTACGCTGTCCGCGCGGTGGCCGACTTGCCGACGACCTCGAAGACGTAGTCGAAGCCCTCGCCGCCGGTGACGCGTTGCTTGGCGTCGGCGAGCTCGTCCGGCGAAACGGCCTGCGTGGCACCGAACTTGAGGGCCGCCTCGCGGCGGGCGGGGACCGGGTCGACGGCAACGATCTCGGCCGCGCCCCGCAGCCGCGCGCCCTGGATCGCGGAGACGCCGACGCCTCCGCAGCCGATGACGGCGACCGACGAACCGGCCTCCACATCAGCGGTGTTGAGGGCGGCGCCCAGTCCGGTGGTGACTCCGCAGCCGATGAGGGCGGCGATGTCGAAGGGCACGTCGCCGGGGATCGGCACCGCGCAGCCCGCGTCCACGACGACCTCCTCGGCGAAGGTGCCGGTGCCGGCGAAGCCGAAGAGGTCCCCGCCGGGGCGGCGGAAGTTGGGCGTACCCGCGTTCATGAACCCGGCCAGGCACAGCTCGCTCTGCCCACGCTTGCAGGCGGGACAGGCGCCGCAGGCCGGGAGCCAGCACACCACCACCCGGTCGCCCGCCTTGAGGTGGGTGACTCCCTCGCCGACCTCGAGTATCTCGCCCGCGCCCTCGTGGCCGGGTACGAACGGCGCCGGCTGCGGCAGCACCCCGGTCATCGCCGACAGGTCCGAGTGGCACAGCCCCGTGGCCCGTACCCGGATCCGCACCCTGCCGGGGCCGAAGCCCACCGTCTCGACGTCGTCGAGGACCTCCAGCTTTTCCTGGCCTATCTCCTGCAGTACGGCTGCGCGCATGATGCGGCTCCCCTCGACGGTGGGCTGACTCAGGGCTGTTCGGATCGACGGCGGGCTCGGTCATGAAGGTGGGACTCGACGGCGGGCTCGGTCATGAAGGTGGGACTCGACGGCGGGCTCGGTCATGAAGGTGGGACTCGACGGTGGGCCGGGTCATGCAGGTGGGACCCGACGGTGGGCCGGCTCAGGTGTGTTCGACGACGGTGTCGGCGAGGACGGGTGCGTCGTCCCGCTCCAATGCCGTCACGGCGACCCGGACCCTCCCGGTCTGCCGCCACATGCGGACCCGCAGCGTCTCGCCCGGATACACGACCCCGGCGAAGCGCGTGGCATAGGAGCGGACGCGGGTGACATCGCCGTCGAGCAGCGTGTCGACGACCGCTTTGAGGGTCATGCCGTACGTGCACAGGCCGTGCAGGATGGGCCGGTCGAAGCCCGCGCGCTTGGCGAACTCGGGGTCGGCGTGCAGCGGGTTCCAGTCGCCGGAGAGGCGGTAGAGGAGGGCCTGGTCGTCGCGGACCGTGCGCTCGACGACGCGGTCCGGCTCACCGGCCGGTGATTCCAGGCGTGCCGACGGTCCCCGGTCGCCGCCCCAGCCGCCTTCTCCCCGTACGAAGATCTGCGCGTCGCTGGTCCACAACGGGCCGTCGGCGTCGGTGACTTCGGTGCGCATGACGAGGACGGCCGCCTTGCCCTTGTCGTACACGGCGGCGATCCTGCCGGTGGCGGTGGCGGCGCCCCGGACCGGGAGGGGGCGGTGGACGGTCAGGGACTGGCCGCCGTGCAGGACGTGTGCGAGGTCGACGTCGACGCCGGGCACGGACAGTCCGCTGATCACGCCCGGCGAGCCGGAGCCCGCGACGGTGGCGAAACTGGGCAGGACGTGCAGCCGGGACTCCAGGGTGTAGCGCAGCTCGTCGGGGTCGGTGGCGGGGCTGCCCGCGCCGATGCCGAGGTGGTAGAGCTGGACGTCCTTGTGGTCCCAGGAGAGCGCGCCGGAGCGGGGCTCGGCGGCGAGCGCCTTGGCTGCGTCGATGGGCATGGGGCTCCTGAGGTCGGCGGTCGCTGACGATGACTGGCGGACTGGTGGTGGTCGGCGGTCACTGGCGGAGGAGACCCCGGCGCGGTCGTCCGCACCGTCGGCCGCACCGAGGTCGTTCGCGGGGCCGCGGAAAGCGCCGGATCTAGAACGCGTTTCAGTACGGCGACCCTCTGTATAGCCCAGGCACCTGCACATGGGAAGTCTCCTGACGGCATGTCAGAAATACCGGCACCCCTGACATTTGTCACACGGATCTCCGGACGGACGCATCTGCAGGGAGGCCGCGCCGGATCCGTAGCGTCGACACCATGACGAACACTGAACGGGAGACCGAACGGGCCGTCTCCTTCAGAGGCGCGGTCAAGACCTACGGCGACGTCCGCGCCGTCGACGGCGTCGACCTGGAGATCACGCACGGTGAGACGGTCGCGCTGCTGGGCCGCAACGGCGCGGGCAAGTCGACGACGATCTCGCTGCTGCTCGGCCTCGCCGAGCCGGACGCGGGCACGGTGGAGCTGTTCGGCGCGTCCCCGGAGGCCTCCGTGCGGGCGGGCCGGGTCGGCGCCATGCTCCAGGAGGCACGGGCGGTGCCCCGCGTCACCGTCGGTGAGCTGGTCGCCTTCGTCGCCGGCCGCTATCCGGCCCCGCTGCCCGTCGCGCGCGCCCTGGAACTGGCCGGGATCACGGAGCTGGCGGGACGACGCGTGGACCGGCTGTCCGGCGGCCAGACCCAGCGGGTCCGCTTCGCGGTCGCCCTCGCCGGTGACCCCGCGCTGCTCGTCCTGGACGAGCCCACGGCGGCCCTGGACGTCGAGGCGCGGCACGCCTTCTGGGATGCGATGCGGGCCTACGCCCGGCGCGGCCACACCGTCCTGTTCTCCACCCACTACCTGGAGGAGGCCGACGCCTACGCCGACCGGGTTGTCGTCCTGGACCACGGCCGGATCGTCGCCGACGGCACGGGCGAGGAGCTGCGCCGCTCGGCGGGCGGCAGCCTGGTCTCCTTCGACCTGGCGGGCCGGGACCCGGCGGACCTGGCCCTCCTGCCCGGCGTACGGTCCGTGGAGGTGTCCGGGGACCGGGCACGGCTGCGCACGGACGACTCGGACGCCACGGTGGTCGCCCTGGCCCGCCTGAACGCGATCCGCGGTCTCGAGGTCGCCCCGGGGTCGCTCGACGACGCCTTCCTGAACCTCACCTCCCGGCAGCGGGAGACTGCGCGGGAGTCGGTGCGATGAAGGACTACGTGCGCCTCGAGGTGCGCCGGACGCTGCGCGATGCGGGGTTCGTGATCGGCGGGATCGCGATGCCGGTGCTGATGTACCTGCTGTTCACCAACCTGGGCGACGATCAGGGCGATTGGCGGACCGTCGCGATGGTCGGCATGGCCGCGTACGGCGCCGTCGGCTCAGCCCTCAACACCGGTGGCGGGGTCGCCGAGGACCGGGCGGTCGGGTGGCTGCGGCAGCTGCGGGTCACCCCGATGCGCCCACGCGAGGTCGTCGTCGGCCGGGCGCTGACCGGCTCGGTGACCGTCCTCCCGGCGATCGTCGCGGTGCTCGCGGCGGGCGGCCTGCTCAACGGCGTACGGCTGGCGGCCTGGCAGTGGGCGGCGGTCGCGCTGCTGCTGTGGCTGGGTTCGTTCCCCTTCACCCTGCTCGGCCTCGGCAACGGCTACCGGCTGACCGGCCCTGCCACGGCGGTGGCGAACATGATGTGCAACCTGGGCCTGTCCGTCCTCGGCGGCCTCTGGTTCCCGGTCGCCCTGTTCCCGGGCTGGCTGCGCGCGGTGTCGTCGTACACGCCCACCAACCGGTTCGCGCAACTGGGCGGTGCGGTGGCGCGGGGCCACGCCCCGTCGGCGGGCGCCGTGCTCGTCCTCACGGCCTGGCTGCTGGTGTTCGGTTCGTACGCTGTGCTGTCGTACCGCCGCGTCGGTACGACCGTCTGACCGAGGGGGCGGAGCATGAGCATGTCCTGGAGCGGTACGACGAGACGGCGGCTGCGCCACTGGCGGCAGGCAGCCGCGCGGCACCGTGCCGAACGGCAGCTGTTCCGGGCCCGGCAACGGGAGTGGCGCAGGACCGGACGCCCGCCGGAGGACTTCGGCCCCGCGCCCTCGGGGTTCACCCTGCTGCCGTGGCTGCTCATGGGCATGGGCTCCTTCTCGAACCTCTTCCAGGGCGAGGCGTCGAACCCGGTGATCGCCGGCCTGGGCCTCTTCACCTTCAACTCCCTCTACATCTACGTGGTGTTCCGCGCCTTCGTGAAGGAGAAGCGCGAGGCGGTCTCCACCCGGGTGGCGCTGCTCGTGATGGGCCTGATCACCTGCGGTCTGGCCGGCGGATACGGCGGCAGCTGGCTGTACTTCTTCCCGCTGCTGGGCCTTGCCGTCGGCGCGGTCATGCGGGGGCCGATGCTGGGCCGCGTAGGCATCGCACTGACCGTGGTCGCGAGCGCCGTGACCGCATACCGTTCCGGCTGGGACGCGCTCAACGTCGCCTACGGCACGCTGCTCTCCACGATGGTGACCGCGGCGATCCTCTCCCTCACCGATGCCGTACGGGAGCTGCGCGCCGCCCGCGAGGAACTGGCCCGGCGTGCCGTCGAGAAGGAACGCCTGCGCTTCTCCCGCGACCTGCACGACCTGCTCGGCCACACCCTTTCGGTGATCGTGGTGAAGTCGGAGGCGGCCCGTCGTCTGGCGGGGCGGGACCTCGACGCGGCGCTCGGTCAGATCAGCGACATCGAGTCGGTGGGCCGCCAGGCGCTGACCGAGATCCGCGAGGCGGTCACCGGCTACCGCGAGGGCAGCCTCGTCACCGAACTGGACCGGGCCCGCTCCGTGTTGGGCGCGGCGGGCGTCGAGCCCGTGCTGCACCGGTCGGGCCCGCCGCTCGGACCGCAGACGGAGACCCTGCTGGCCTGGGTGGTGCGCGAGGCGGTCACCAACGTCGTCCGCCACAGCGGCGCCACCCGCTGCGAGATCACGCTCTCGGGCGCCCCGGAACGCGTCCGCCTGACGGTCGCGGACAACGGAACCGGCGCCCCCGATCCGGAAAGCCGGAAGGGCGTCGGCGGCACCGGCCTCACGGGCCTCAAGGAACGGCTCACCGCCGCCGGCGGCTCCCTCACCGCAGGCCCGGGCCCACGCCACGGCTTCACGGTGACGGCGGAACTCCCGGTGGACCCGCCGGAGCGACCCGAGGCTCCGACCCCGAACCACACCGAACAGCTCAAGCTCACACCACCGGCGCCCTCATGCCGGCGTCCAGGTGTCTGACGCCCCCTCGTCGCCGGGCCGGCCCCTGGTGTGCGTCGCGTAGCCCCACTTTCCGCCACGACCAGCACCTTCCTCGCCGCCTCACCCCCCGACCACCACCGCCGCGCTCTACTCTGACCCCGTGAGCGAGATGCCCCGGGATCACCGGCCCGCCAAGTCCATCCGAGTGCTGCTCGCCGAGGACCAGGGGATGATGCGCGGCGCGCTGGCGTTACTGCTCGGGATGGAGGCGGACATCGAGGTGGTGGCGCAGGTGGCGGCCGGGGACGCGATCGTGGACGCGGCGCTGGTCCACCGCCCGGATGTCGCGCTGCTCGACATCGAGCTGCCCGGCATGAGCGGCCTGGACGCCGCCGCCGAACTGCGCGAGCAGGCGCCGGACTGCCGGGTGCTGATCCTGACCACCTTCGGCCGGCCCGGGTATCTGCGGCGGGCCCTGGAGGCCGGAGCGGCGGGCTTCCTCGTCAAGGACGGCCCCGTGGAGGAACTGGCCGTCGCGATCCGCCGGGTGCTGACCGGCGAAACGGTCGTCGATCCCGCGCTCGCCACCGCCGCGCTCAGCGCCGGCCCCAACCCGCTCACCGCCCGCGAGTGCGACGTCCTCAAAGCCTCCGTCGACGGCGCCACCGTCGCCGACATCGCCGTCAGACTCCACCTCTCCGAATCCACCGTCCGCAACTACCTCTCCGCCGCCATCGGCAAGACAGGCACCCGCAACCGCATGGAGGCAGTGCGCGAGGCCCGCCAACAGGGCTGGCTGTAGGGCCCGAGGCAAAGCTGTCATTCCCTCAGGCGCCGCCGCGCCGGGCCGGTGACCCGCGCCCGCTAGGGCCTCTCGTATGGATCATGCCGGGCTCGCGGGCAACGACACCGGGCCCCGCTCCCTGATCCGGCCTGATCCAAACGAAAGACCCTAGCCGGTCACCTTGACGTCCTTGTACTCCGTCCCCTTCGGCGCGAGGCACACGAACCAGTCGAACGGCAGGCCGTCGACCCTCCGGATCGCGAACTCGTCGCTGTTGACGACGTTCTCCTCGGCCGCCCTGCGGACCACGGTCTTCGAGCCGTCCTTCCACGCGCAGGTCACTTCCCTGGCCGTCCTTGCCACGCTTCCGACCACCAGGCGCTCGGGACCGTCGGGATCGAGGTCGAGTGAGAGCATGCCGGCCTGGAGGTCCCGGCCGGACATGCCGCTCTCCTTGGTGACGACGTCCTCCATCGTCAGCTTGGGAGGCGCGTCCTTCCCGAAGGTGCGATGGACGAAGTACGCGCCCTTGCCGACGAGGTCGGCGGCCTTGCGGACGTCCGCCGGCATCCAGTCGCGCCGCGTCATCGCGTCGAGTTCGACCTGCGCCTCCTCCTCGTTGCGCGGCGCGGCCCACACGTCGATGGAGACGCTCCACTCCTTGCCCCCGTCGGTTCCGGTCGCCAGCAAGGTGGTGGACTCCGGCTCGGTCAGACTCGGCGAACCGGTCGACGACGGCCCGCCCGCCGCCGGTGTCGCACCGCTCGTGTGCCCGCCCGGCAGCCCGCTCAGCGCCAGTGCCCCCGTCGATCCTGCGACCACTACGGCGGTTGCCGTGGCCACCGCCCAGCGCCGGGCCCTGCGGCGGCGTCCGCCGCGGATCACGGCCTGGGTGGGGGCCATACCGATCTCGACCTCGTCCGCGGCGCCGGCCAGCAGAAGGGCGATGTCATGGTGCGTCATGTCGTGGTTCGTCTCCCGGTCCGCGTTCATCACTTGCGCCCTCCGTACGTCACCGTCTCCGCCAGTTCCGGTATGGCGCGGAGTTTCGCGATCCCCTTGGCCGCGTTGCTCTTCACCGCGCCCACCGAGCACCCCATGGCCTCCGCCGTCTGGGTCTCGGTCAGGTCCTCCCAGTACCGCAGGACCACCGCCTCCCGCTGCCGGGGCGGCAGTTGCGCGAGCGCCCTCAGCAGGGCGTTGCGGTCGTCGGCCTGGGAGATGCGGTCACCGGTGTCGGGCAGCTCGTGCGAGATTCCCGAGTCGTCCTTCGGTGCCAGGAACTCCTTCAGCCTTCTGCGGTGTTTGCGCGCGTGAGCGTTGATCATCACGCGCCTGACGTACGCCTCCGGGTCGTCGGCCGAGCCGACCCTGCGCCAGGCCGCGTAGACCTGTTCGAGCGTCGACTGGACCAGGTCCTCCGCGGCGTGCTGCTCCCCCGTGAGGAGAAATGCCGTCCGCATCAGCCGCGGCCAGCGGCCGATGACGAAGGCCTGGAACTCCTCGTCCCGGGCCTGCTTGCGATCCCCCATGGGCACCTCCTAGATGTTCAAAGGAGTCCACGAGCCCCTCGGATCGTTGCCTCACCTCACGAGCATTTTTCGCCCCGCCGTCGGCGAGCTCCGAGTCCCCTCACTGCGCGCGAGCCTTCCGAGGCAGCCACACCAGCATCAGCACCGCCCCCACCACCAGCACCCCCGTCCCCGCCCGGAACACCAGGGCGTACCCGGCCGTGACGGCCTCCAGCGTCTCGCCGCCCGCCGTGCCCGACGTGTCCGCCGTACGCGCCGCCGCGAGCGTCGACATGACCGCAAGGCCCAGCGAACCGCCCATGGTGCGCGAGGTGTTGACCAGACCGGACACCAGCCCGGCCTCCCCCGGTGCCACCCCGGACGTGGCCAGCGCGGCGAGTGGGGTCGCCGAGAGGCCCGCGCCCAGCATCATCAGGATGCCCGGGATCATGATCGCGGTGACGTACGCCCCGTGCGCGCTCATCGTCGACTGCCAGGCGAAGCCGACGGCGGCGACGAGCGTGCCCAGAACCGTCACCGTGCGCGCGCCGGCCATCCTCATCAGCCGGGGCGCCAGCTTCGAGCCGAGGACGATGGCGAGGGAGCTGGGCACGAGCGCGAGACCGGCCTCCAGAGGGGTGTAGCCCAGCACGTTCTGCGCGTACAGCGTCATGAAGTACCACATGCAGAACATCGCGAAGCCACAGAGGAACATCGCCGCGTTCGCCGACGACACCGAGCGCCGCCGGAACAGTCCGAGCGGCATCAGCGGCGCCGTCGTGCGGGCCTCGACGACGAGGAAGAGCCCGAGGAGCACAAGGCCTGCGGCCAGCGGCACCAGTGTGGACGACGCCGTCCACCCCTCGGCCTCGGTCTGCGATATGCCGTACGCGAGGGTGGCGAGACCGGATGTGACCAGCACCGCGCCCGGCAGGTCGAGTCGCCGTCGGTCCCCGGCGCGGCTCTCCGGGAGGCGGGCGGCGGCGCCGGCGAGGACGACCGCGCCGATCGGCACGTTGATCAGCAGCACCCACCGCCACGACAGCGCCTCCAGCAGCACCCCGCCGACCAGCCCGCCCGCGGCCCCGCCGCCCGCGCCCACCGCGGTCCATGTCGCGATGGCCCGGGCCCGGGCGGCGCCCTCGGGGACGGCGGAGGTGAGGATCGTGAGCGTCGAGGGCGCCAGCACCGCGGCGCCGAGCCCCTGTACGGCCCGCGCCAGCAGCAGGTGCGGGCCCTCCTGGGCCAGCCCGCCGGCCAGCGAGGCCAGCGTGAACAGGCCGAGCCCCACAAGGAACATCCGCTTGCGCCCGTACAGGTCACCGGCCCGCCCGCCGAGCAGCATGAACCCGGCGAAGGCGATCGAGTACCCGTTGGCCACCCACTGCAGCCCCGACGCGCCGAGCCCCAGCTCGGCCCGGATCGACGGCAGCGCCACGTTGACGACGGACACGTCCAGGACGACGAGGAACTGCCCGGCGCAGGCGAGGGCCACCACCAGCCAGGTGGGGGGCGCGTGACGACGGGACGTGCGGGTGGCGCCGGCGGCTCGCAGCATGTGGGTCATGATCCCAACACTCGCCGTGATCACCAAGAGAAGGTCAAGATTTCGTTAGGGTGCCAAAGCAACGGAATAGTTGCCCCGGCGCACGGGGTTCACCGTGCACGCACCTCCCGACTCTCCCGTTTCTCCCCTTACTCCCCGGCCTGGAGGCCCCCCTCAATGACGCAGTCGACGACCGACCAGCCCACCCGGAGAGCGAGCAGCGCCCTGGTCCCGGTGCTCGCCTTCGCGGGCATCGTTGTCGCGGTGATGCAGACCCTGCTCGTCCCGGTCATCAAGGACCTGCCGCAACTGCTGGACACCGCGCCCAGCAACGCCACCTGGGTCCTGACCTCGACGCTGCTCTCCGGAGCCGTCGCCACGCCGATCATGGGCCGCCTCGGCGACCTCTACGGCAAGCGGCGCATGCTGATCACCAGCCTCGCGGTGATGGTCGTCGGCGCACTGGTCAGCGCCCTCACAAGTGACCTGCTCGCCATGATCGTGGGCCGTACGCTCCAGGGCTTCGCGATGGGCGCCATCCCGCTGGGCATCGGCCTGATGCGCGACATGCTGCCCCGCGAGAAGCTCGGCTCGGCAATGGCCCTGATGAGCTCCTCGATAGGCGTCGGCGGCGGCCTGGCGCTGCCCGCCGCCGCCGTGGTCGCCCAGCACGCCGACTGGCACGCCCTGTTCTACGGCGCCGCCGGCCTCGGCGCCCTCGCCATCGCCCTCACCCTCCTCGTCGTACCGGAGTCCCCGATGCGGGCGGAGGGGTCCTTCGACGTCCTGGGCGCGCTCGGTCTCTCCACCGGCCTGGTCCTCTTCCTGCTGCCGATCACCAAGGGCAGCGACTGGGGCTGGACCTCGGGCACCACGCTCGGCCTCTTCGCCGCCTCCGCCGTCGTCCTCGGCCTGTGGGGCGTGATGGAGCTGCGCGTGAAGGCCCCGCTGGTGGACCTGCGCACCACGGCCCGCCCCGCGGTGCTCTTCACCAACCTCGCGTCGATCATGGTCGGCGTCTCCTTCTACGTCGTCTCCCTGGTCCTCCCCCAGCTGCTCCAGCTGCCGAAGTCCACCGGGTACGGCCTCGGCCAGTCGATGGTGGTCGCCGGTCTGCTGGTGGCGCCGCTGGGCCTGACGATGATGTTCACGGCGCCCGTCTACGCCCGCCTGTCGGCGAAGTACGGCCCCAAGGTCACCCTGATCCTCGGCCTGCTGATCATCGCGATCGGCTACGGCGCCGGCCTCGGCCTGATGAGCGCGCCCTGGCAGAGCCTGGTCATCGCGGTCGTCCTGGGTGCGGGCATCGGCCTCGCGTACTCCTCCCTGCCCGCGCTGATCGTGGGCGCGGTCCCGGCGTCGGAGACGGGCGCGGCGAACGGCCTCAACACGCTGATGCGGTCCATCGGTACGTCGGTGTCGAGCGCCGTGATCGGCATGGTGCTGGCCAACACCGCCGACAACGTCGGCGGCGTCGAGATCCCGACGATGCACGGCTTCCGCGTCTCCTTCCTGATCGCTACGGCCGCCGTCGCCGTCGGCCTCCTCCTGGCCTTCTTCCTCCCCGGCCGCCGCCCCGCCGACAAGCCCCAGCTGCGGGCGAGCAGCGAGGAGGACGCCAACCTGGAGCGCGCCGAGGAGGCCCTGCGAGGCTTCCGCGGCCGGGTCCTGGACGCCGCCGGCGTCCCGGTCGCCCGCGCCAAGGTCACCCTGATCGACCCGCGCGGCCGCCAGGCGGGCGCGACGCTCTCCGCCGAGGACGGCACCTACGCGCTCACCGTGCCGGCCGAGGGCGCGTACGTCCTGGCCGCGACGGCCACCGGCCACGCCCCGCTCGCCTCCTCCGCGACCCACGCGGGCGACGACCGCCCGGTGGACCTGGACCTGTCGCTGCCGGGCGAGCCGGTCACCGCGTAGCGCTCAACCGGGTGCCGGGCGGTGGCGTCCGGCGTCCGGCGTCTGCGGCATCGTCGTGGCTGAGCGCGCCCACGCGGCGGAGCCGCCCAGGGGCACTGCCCCGCGCCCCTTCGGGGGCGGCGCCCCCGTACCCCCTGTCGCTCGGCCGACAGGGGGTACGGCAGCATGGGCGCCCAGACAGTCGTACGACCGGAAGGCCCCCCATGCCCGCGGCACCCAAGTCCGAGATCCTGGCCGCGTTCGAGGCGGCGAAGGGGTTCATGCCGGTCGACGAGGGGCTCGCGCTGTACGCGGCCGCCGTCGAGGCGGGCGGGCTCGGGATGCCCCTGCTGGAGGTCGGCACCTACTGCGGCCGATCCACCGTCCTCCTCGCCGACGCGGCCCGCGAGGCCGGGGTCACCGCGCTCACCGTCGACCACCACCGGGGCAGCGAGGAGCAGCAGCCCGGCTGGGACTACCACGACCCCGAGACGGTCGACCCCGAGCTCGGGGTGATGGACACCCTGCCCACGTTCCGCCGCACCCTCCACCGCGCGGGCCTGGAGGACCACGTCGTGGCGCTGGTCGGCCGCTCCCCCCAGATCGCGAAGATCTGGACCTCCCCCTTGGCCCTCGTCTTCATCGACGGCGGCCACACCGACGAACACGCCACCGCCGACTACGAGGGCTGGGCCCCGCATGTCGCCGAGGGCGGGCTGCTGGTGATCCACGACGTGTTCCCGGACCCGGTGGACGAGTTCACCGGCCAGGCCCCGTACCGCGTCTACCTGCGGGCGCTGGAGTCCGGTGCCTTCACTGAGGTGGGTGACACGGGCTCCCTGCGTGTCCTGCGGCGAACCGGGGCCGGGGTCTGAGGGCGGGGCCCGCCGGTCACTTCCCGATGCTGATCCGGTCGTTGTCGAGCAGCGCCGTGTGCGTCGCCGACGTGATGATCAGCAGCATCAGCACGAAGCCGGTCAGGGGGTTGCCACTGTCCGGGTCCGGGTCCAGCGTGGTCGCGCCGACGAAGATCGCGATCTCGCCGACGACGTAGCCGACCGCCAGCCACGGCTTGACCACGCCTTTCACCGCCGCGACCACGAACGGGACCGCCGCGCACAGCCCGAGGGTGACGACGGGCACGAGGGTCCACACGACCTTCGCGAGGGCACTGTTGAACATGCGGGGCCGGGCGGGCGTGAGCGGCTGGTCGAAGTAGGGGCTGCCGGACATGGGTGTCTCCCGTTGACGGTGGGCGGTGCGTGGGGAAGTGTGCTGGGGGCGTGGTGGGCTGTCAGCCGTTTGCCCGGGAACGGTGCGCGCAGTCGCCGATGACGCCCGCTAGGGTGGCTGCCGTGTCGTACGCAGGTCCGGAATTCGAACCCTCTCCGCGCCGTCGGTCTCCCATGCGGCGGGCCCTGATCGTGGCGCTCGGCGTGCTCGTGCCGGGGGCGGTGCTCGGGTGGGTCGTGTGGCAGACAGCGGGTTCGCCCGGTGACTCGGACGGGTCGGACCGGACGGAGAGGACCGCGGTCGGGGCCTCCCCGACCTCCGCCGACGGCAAGGAGCCGAGGGGCTCGGCCAAGCCCTACGGTGCCGCTCCGCTCAAGGGCAAGGTCGTCGTCATCGACCCCGGGCACAACCCCGACAACTTCCAGCACACCGCGGAGATCAGCCGCAAGGTGGACATCGGGACCAACCACAAGGAGTGCGACACGACGGGGACGTCCACCAACTCGGGGTACACGGAGGCCCGGTTCACGCTCGACGTCGCTCACCGGCTGCGGACACTGCTCCAGCAGCAGGGCGCCACCGTGAAGTTGACGCAGGACGGGAACCGGTCTTACGGGCCGTGTGTGGACGAGCGGGCGCGGATCGGGAACACCGCGCACGCCGATGCAGTGGTGTCGGTGCACGCGGACGGGTCGGGGGCCGGGGACCGCGGGTTCCACGTCATCCTTCCGACGGCCGTGCACGAGGGTGGGGCCGACACCCGGCCCATCGTCGGGCCCTCCCGCGACCTCGGTGAGCTCATCGCGACCGACTTCGCGCACTCCACCGGTACCGAACCGTCCAACTACGTGGGCGACGGAAGCGGTCTCGTCACGCGAAAGGACCTCGGCGGTCTCAATCTGTCAACGGTTCCCAAGGTGTTCATCGAGTGCGGCAACATGCGCGACAGTAAGGACGCGGCACTCCTCACCAGCGGTGCCTGGCGACAGAAAGCGGCGCAAGGGATCTCGGACGGCATCTCAAGCTTTCTGAGGAAATAGATAACCGCTGCCGAGCAATCCATAGTTCTCTCAGCCTCTCCCGGCCAGTGTCGTGATGACATGACACCCTGCGACCGGGGCGGGCCTCATGGCGCGCCCTGCGGAGTGCAGACCCCGTGCCCCTCCCCCCAAGCAAGAACAGAAGTTCTTTCATCGAATGCGTGACCTTTAGGCGCGTTGCTCGTTGGGTGCGGTAAGGGGATCTTCAAAGCGGGGGAGGATGCCGAGTGAGCGGGAAGTTCCGGTCGCGGTCCGGTTGCACGATGCAGGGGTACAGGTTCGCCCTCGACCCCAACGCCGCACAGGAGAAGGCGTTGCATTCGCACTGTGGTGCCGCCCGCGCCGCCTACAACTGGGCCTTGTCCTGGGTGACCGACTCGTGGTGGCAGCGCAAAGCCGAAGCCACTTACGGCATCGGCGAGGAAGGTCTGACACCGTGGCGGCCGTGGTCACTGCCCGCGTTGCGCAAAGAGTTCAACCGGGTAAAGACCACCGACCCCAGGTTCGCCCACTGGTGGCGGGAGAACTCCAAGGAGGCCTACAACACCGGCCTCGCGAACGCGGCAGCCGCCTTCGACAACTACGCCAAGTCAAAGCAGGGCAAGCGTAAGGGGTGCCGAGTGGGCATGCCCCGGCGCAAGTCCAAACGAAGAGCCCTCCCGACCTGCCGCTTCACCACCGGGACCATCCGCGTCGAACCGGACGGCCGGCACATCACTCTGCCTCGGCTGGGCACGATCCGCACCCATGAACCCACCTTCAAGCTCCTGAACGGCATTCAGGCTGGGACGGCGCGCATCCTGTCCGCGACTGTCCGGCACGAGCGCGGGCGCTGGTTCGTCTCCCTCCAAGTCGAGGCCGTCCGCGAGATCACCCGCGTTTCCCGACCCGATGCGGCAGTCGGCATCGACCTGGGCGTCAAGCACCTCGCAGTACTGGCGGACAGCGCCGGAGAGATTCACCACGAGCCGAACCCAAAGCACCTGGACAGCGCCCTGAAGCTGCTGCGGTTCCATTCCCGCCGTGTCTCCCGGCGGCAGGGGCCAGACCGCAGGACCGGCCAGAAGCCGTCGAAGCGGTGGGAGAAGGCCAACCGCGAGCGCAACAAGCTTCACCACCGAGTGGCTCACCTGCGCACCGACGCGCTGCACAAACTCACCACCCGTGTGCGAGCCGAGTACGGCACCGTGGTGGTCGACGACCTCAACGTCGCCGGAATGCTCCGCAACCGCCGCCTGGCCCGGCGCGTGGCCGATGCAGGGTTCGGAGAGATCCGACGCCAGCTCACCTACAAGGGCCGACGGAATGCCTGTCCCACCATCGTGGCGGACCGCTGGTACCCCTCCTCCAAGACCTGCTCGAACTGCGGCACGGTGAAAGCCAAGCTGCCCCTGCAAGTTCGACTCTTCTCTTGCGACGCCTGCGGCCTGGTCCTGGACCGGGACGAGAACGCGGCCCGCAACCTGGTCGCCCTCGCGGCGGCCGTCACCACTGGTACCGGAGTGGCCGGAGACCAGGACACACAGAGCGTGTCGAAGCCCCGTGGAGCCAATCGTGAGACCCGCCGCCAACGCCCCGGCCGAAACACCAGCCGAGGCGGGCGGGCGGATGGCGTAGGCCTGCCGCATCCTCGGCGGAAGGAAACGGGAGACCGTCGTCAGGACACCGAAGCGAAACTCGCGCTCCGGTGACACCGTCACGGACCTTTCAGGCGGAAACGCCTGAGATGCCAAGAGTCATTGAGACTTCGAGTAACGGAATCGTGAGTTTCCTGCGTGGTAGCGATTCGCGGGCTGATCCGGGCGGACACCGTGGCCGGGCGGACGATAGGGTCCGTTTGTACGATGAGGGGCCATCCCCGCGCTTCCCACCGGGGCCGGAAGGCGACATGGTGACAGCGACGCCTCTACCGACGATGAGACGACCTACGAAGGACCAGAAGTGAACATCCGCTCCCTCACTAGAGGCGACGGCGTGGTGATCGGAGCAGCGGTGTTGCTGTTCATCGCGTCGTTCCTCGACTCCTACTCGTCCGACGCGGCCCCGGACAGCTACGACTTCCCCAGCTCCTGGGCAAGCGGTCCGATCCTCATGGGCGTGGTACTGGCGGGCCTCATCGGTGCCGCGCTCGTGGTCATCTCGCGCGGCCTTCCGCAGGTTCCGAAGGTGGCCGGGCTCGACCTCGGCCAGTTCGGGGTCGCGTTCACGGTCTTCGCGGCGTGGAGCGCGCTCGGCAACATCGTCGACCCGGCCAGCGGTACGAACAACTTCGAAGGCGCCGGCGACACTCTGGACGCCGGCGTCGGCCTGATCCTCGCCCTCATCGCCACCCTGGTCATGGCCGGTGCCGCCGTGGCTACCCCCTTGGTCCCCGCCCTCCAAGCCGCCCTCATCCCGGCCCCCAAGCCCCCGGCCCCCCAGCCCTACGGAGCCCAGCCCCCCGGTGGTTACGGCTACCCGGGCCAGCAGGGCCAGCCGCAGCCGCAGTTCGGCGGGCAGCCGCCGCAGGGCCAGCAGCCGTTCGCGGGGCAGCAGCAGCCGCCGCAGGGCCAGCCGCAGCCGCCGGCCGCGGACTTCTCGCCGTTCTGGTTCGCCGTGCCGGTGGCGCGGCCGCTGTTCCCGGAGGACGGCTCACCGACGCCGATCGCGGAACTCGCGCCGGGCACCTGGTACCTGGCCGTCGAGCAGAGCGGCCCGGGCCTGATCGCCCAGACCCAGGACGGCCGCCGCGGCGTCCTGCGCGACACCTCCGGCATCCAGCGCGGCTGAGCCCCCAGGCTCCCCGAGCCTCACCGACGGCCCCTCGCCCTTCCGGGCGGGGGGCCGTTGTCGTACAGTCGCCCTCTTCGCTGACGCACCGTCAGGAATCGCGAGGAGGCAGGCATGCGGCTCGGTCTCGCACTCGGCTACTGGGGGCGCGGCCCCTCCGCGGAGCACGTCCCGCTGGCGCGGGAGGCGGAGCGGCTCGGGTACGACTCGGTGTGGACGGCCGAGTCGTGGGGCTCGGACGTCTTCACCCCGCTCACCTGGATCGCCGCGCAGACCTCAAGGATCAGGCTGGGTACGGCCGTCGCGCAGATGGCGGCCCGCTCCCCCACCACGACCGCGATGCACGCGCTCACCCTGGACCACCTCTCCGGCGGCCGGATGATGCTCGGGCTCGGCCTGTCGGGACCGCAGGTCGTCGAGGGCTGGTACGGCCGTCCGTTCCCGAAGTCGCCGCTGACCGCGACCCGGGAGTACGTCGACGTCGTACGGCAGGTCCTCAGGCGCGAGGCGCCCGTCGAGCTGGCCGGGCGGTTCCACTCCCACCCCTACCGCGGCGCCGACGGCACCGGGCTCGGCAAACCCCTCAAGCCGATCACCCATCCCCTCCGCGCCGACCTGCCCGTCCTGCTGGGCGCCGAGGGACCCAAGAACGTCGCGCAGACCATCGAAATCGCCGACGGCTGGCTGCCGTTGTACTGGTCACCGACCAGGCCGGAGGTCTACGGGGAAGCCGTGAGCCGCCTCCCCGAGACTCGCGAGGGATCGAGCACATGTCACTTCCGCGTCGCCCCCATGGCCCAGGTGAAGGTGTGCGACGACGTCACCGAGGGGCTGCTCCCCGTCAAGGCCATGCTCGGCTTCTACATCGGCGGCATGGGCCACGCGGCCCGCAACTTCCACGCCGACCTGATGGCCCGCATGGGGTACGCGGAGGAGGCCCGGCGGATCCAGGAGCTGTTCCTGTCCGGGCGCCGCGAGGAGGCCGTGCTCGCCGTGCCGGACGCCTTCGCGGACGAGATCTCCCTGGTCGGTCCCCGCGAACGCATCGCCGAGCGGCTGGAGTTGTGGCGCAAGGGCCCGGTGACCGACCTCCTGGCCCTCTCTCCCGATCCGCACACGCTACGGGTGCTGGCCGAGCTCAACTCGTGACGGCTCACCGGAAGATGGCGACCGGGTCCAAGGTCAGCTCACCCCGACGCGGGTCCCACGTCCGCACCTTCCCCAGGCAGCGGGCCGGGAACTCCCCGGTGTAGTAGTCCTCGTCGCGGAACTCGCCCCGGCCCTCCGCCTCCGCGCAGGTGATCTTCACGTGGGCGGCAGGTTCGCCGGTGCCGTAGCGGGCGCGCAGCACCACGTCCCCGTTCTCCGTACGGCGGGCGGTGAAGCGGGCGGTGACGGAGACCCAGTCGGACATGACGGCGCTCAACGGCACCCGACCGTCCACGGCCCCGTCACGCAGGACGTCGGCGAGGGCGCGGTTGGGGGTCATGCGGCCGGTGACGAGGTCGGCGTCCACGACACCGTCCTCCCGGCGCATGGTGTCCATGAGCACGCCGATCACGTTCATGGGCGTGCTCTCCCGCAGGTAGGTGGTGATGCGTTCCTTGGTGACGCCCCGGTCCGCCTTGCCGCCGATCCAGGAGAAGAGCTTGCCCCACACGCCGTAGTTGCTGGTGACGTTGATCCGGTCGGCGACCTCCTGCGCGAGGGATTCGCTGAAGCGGCCCGTCTCGTAGATGTCCATGACGCGCTGCTTGTGCAGGTAGAAACACATGCCGAGGACGGTCGGCCCGCCGCGCCGGCCCCGCCTGCGCCGTCGGCCCGGGCGCACCAGCGCGTACCGCAGCAGGACGACGAAGCAGGCCGCTGTCAGGGCCCAGACCGCCAGCCACGGCCACCACAGACCCCACCACTGACTGTCAATGACACCCACGGATCTCCTTGAACGCGTCGGCGAGGGAGGAGAGTTCGGCGTCGACCACGCGGCCGCCGGTGGCTTCGGCGGCGCGCTTCAGGGCGGCCGCGTCGGCCTCTCCGAAATGGACGGGGAAGGTGGGTACCGCGTCTGCCTCAGCGCCGAGTTCGCGGTGCCGGCGCAGGAACTCGGCATAGGCGATACCCGCGTTGTTCTCGCCGTCCGTCATCAGCACGACGGCGACGGGCCGTTCGGGCTCCTCCCGTACGGCGGCGGTGGCGATGCGGTAGCCGCGGTCGAGGGCGGACCAGACGGCGGTGGCGTTGTCGAAGCCGCCCTCGGCGACGATCCGGTCGAGACTGCGGAGGTCGTCGTCGCCGCGTACGGTCACGGTGCGTTCCTGGAGCACGCGCCCGCCGAACCGTACGACGGTGAGGCGCTCCCCGCGGTAGAAGCGGGCGAACTTTCCGGTGGAGGTCTCATCGGCGCCGCTGAGCCCGGCGAAGGCGGCCCGCAGGTCGGCCATCCGCTCGCCGCGCATCGAGGTGGAGAAGTCCAGCAGGAACACCACCTGGTCGGCGGCCTCGCGCAGGGGTTCGCCGTAGTCGGCGACGAGTTGTTCGACGATGGACAGCCGGTCGGGGAAGGACAGGGCGTTGCCGACGGCCGTGCGCATCTGCGGGGAGGGCTCGACGTCCTGGTTGACCGGGCGTCGGAAGGTCCGCTGCATCAGCTTCTTCTGCGTGTCGGCGCTCAGCAGCCAGTCGACCACCTTGGCGTACGCCGACCGCTGCCGTTGGTCGAGCAGGAGCAGCGGGAAGTCGGACAGGACCATGCCGTCGTCCGGGTGGACGATCTCCAGGGGCTCGCGCAGCTTGCCGGTGGCGTTGAGGGACAGCAGTTCGGCCTCGTGGGCGATCAGCGCGTCGGCGTCGTCCTGGTGCCGGACGTAGTAGGCGATCAGGTCGCGGGAGCTGGCGCCGGTGAGGGTCTGGCCGGAGCGGAAGCCGCGCAACCGGTCGCAGGAAACGTCCTGTTCGCGCAGTGCGCCGCCGGTCGCGGCGGCGGCGGTGGCGACCCCGACGAGCGCGGCGCGCCCGGTGTCGCTGCGCCGCGGATCGGCCATCCCGAACCGTACGGTCCCGTCGGCGGCCGCGTCGGCGACGTCCGCCCAGGAGATCCGCCCGCCGGGTGCCCGCTCACGCACTTCCTTCGCCACCGCGGGTTCGAGGCCGACGACGACCGGGGAGCGCATGATCGCGGTGGACTCGGGGCGGGTCAGGCGTCCGCCGGAGTCCTGCACGCGCAGCAGGAACGAGCGGTCGGAGGCGAGCCAGGCCAGGTCGTACGAGGAGCGGCCGGAGGCGGGCAGTTGACCCGCCAGATCGGCGTTGGCCTTGTACTCCATGTCCAGCTCGACGCCCGTGTCGTCCTTGAGCTCACCCAACAGGGGTGCCACGTCGGCGAGTTCGGGGCTGGCGAGGACGCGCAGGGTGACGGGGTCGTCGTCGCGGCTGCAGGAGGTGGTGAGGGCGCCGAGGAGAATGAAGGCCAGGGCAATCGTCAGCGCACGTACGGGGCGTCTCACGGGGTGTCCCGCACGGTCGGCGGGCAGTTGCCCACGTAGTCGATGATCTCCTCCAGCACGCTCAGGTCGGGCTCGTACACCTTGGTCTGGTCGGGGTTCGGTGCCGGTGCCTGGATGCCGTGCTCGCGGAGGTAGGCGTTGAGCTGCTCGCTGGTGCCGTCCTCGCCGGAGAAACGGACACGGAAGCCGAGTTCGATGGCCCGCTCGCGCAGTTCCGCGTCCTCCTCGATGACCTGGACCAGGCGGTCGCCCCCGTCGGTGAGGGAGATGAGCTGCGGCTCGGTGAGGGCGTACGGGGTGGGGTAGAGCAGGACGCGGTCGGTGTCCTGTCTGCCGTGCTGGTCGTGGTAGGCGATCTGGTGGGCCAGGTACTGGTGCTCGTAGATGACGGAGATCGGCGCGATGCTCTCGCCGAGGTCGGAGAAGTAGCTCTCGGCCTGTTCGTCGGCCCACATGCCCTGGAGGTTGATGAGGGGTTTGATGAGGGCGGCGACTCCGTCGACGGTGTCGGCGGCGAGCTTCCGCTGTTCGGGGTCCTGGGTGCCGGGGGTGCGGTTCTTGTTCGCGACGAAGGCGAGCAGGCTCAGATAGGTGCCGGCGGAGTTGGACTCGCAGACGTTGGAGGTGCGCACGAGGACGCGGCCGCTGTTGCTGAGGTTTCGGCCGTTGAGTTCGTTGAAACCGATGCCGTTCCAGGTGTCGGCGGCCGGGCCGCTGCCGTCCTTGGGGTTCTTCGGGTCGTCGACGCCGTCGAGCAGGCGGGTGAAGTCCCCCATCCGGAGGTCGTAGTAGAGCGTCTTGCCACCGCCCGGGACCGGCTGCCGCGTGGCGACCCCGGCCTTCACCAGCGTCTCCGCGTAGTCGCGGAACGTGGACAGGACCAGCGGGGAGACGAAGGGGCGGGCCGATCTCACCGAGCGGCCCTGCCGGTCGAGGATCAGTTTCGCTGCGGGCTGGCCGGACGGGAAGACGACGTCCATGCCCTTCAGGGACTGGGTGGCGATACCGCGGGAGCCAAGGCGGTGGATGTCGACGCGGATGCCGTGCCGCAGTAACAGCCGCTGTACCTCTGGGTCTTTGAAGAAGTCCGACTTGGAGGCCATCTTGGCCTCCAGTGTGGTGATGTGTTCGAACGGGCGCAGGACGTTGCCCGAGACGGAGAGCGAGATCAGCCCGGCCAGGGCCAGCGGCAGCGCCACGACGACGTGACGGGGGATACGGCGGCGACGCATACGGCGCGTGGTGAGTCGCGGTTCCTCGATCGTGGGTGCTCCGGCGTCGGACAACGGCCCTCCTGCCACTCAAGGGGGCAGGACTATCGACAACCCCCGGGAACACGATCCCCCGGAGCCCGCAATTCCACTCGAACACGGGGAAAATGGCAGAGGGGTTTCATGAGGCCCATGGCGGCAACCCGTTGGACATGTCCCCTCGATATCGGAACGGTGCGAACCAGGCCGGCACGGTCATCGCCGTCGTGGCCGACATCATGGCCCTGATCCTGGGCCTGTGGATCCTGATGTACCTCCTGGACGCCAACCGGGCGAACTCCTTCGTGCAGTTCATCCACGACACCGCCCGCTGGCTCGCCGGCTGGTCACACGACCTGTTCACGTTCGACGAGGCCTGGGCGAGGGTGGTGGCGGGCTACGGCCTGGCAGCGGTGGTCTACCTGTTCGTGGGCCACGCCATAGCCAACCGGGTCCACCGTCACTGACGCTCAGTCACAGCACTCCACCTCGAGCCCCCAGGGCAACTGCTCCCCGCTGAACACCGCGCAGGTCGCCTCATGGCCCCCCAACGCGGCAACGGCCAGCAACAACGACCCCGCCGTCCAAGTGGTCAGCTCCTGAGGCCAGATCGCCGCGTCCTCGAACACGTACCCGGTCCAGTACAGCCCCGACCCCGCATCGCGCAGATGCTGAATGGACTGCAGAATCTCCAACGCCCGGTCGGACTCGCCCACGGCCCACAGGGCCAGGGCGAGTTCGGCCGACTCCCCGCCCGTCACCCACGGGTTGGGAACAACGCACCGCACCCCCAGCCCGGGCACCACGAAACGCTCCCAGTCCTCCTCGATACGGGACTTGGCCTCGACACCGGTCAACGCCCCACCCAGCACGGGGTAGTACCAGTCCATCGAGTAACGGCCCTTGTCCAGGAACCGCTCCGGATGCCGCCGCACGGCATGGCGTAGCGCGCCCGCCGCCAGCTCCCAGTCCGGCTGCGGCTCTTCCCGCTGCTCGGCGATCGCCAGCGCGCACCGCAGCGCCTGGTGGATCGAGGAGGAGCCGGTGAGGAGGGCGTCCGTGGTGGGCGTACCGTCCTCGTCGCGCCGCCAGCCGATCTGCCCGCCCGGCTGCTGCAACCGCAGCACCCACTCGACCGCCGCGTAGACGGTCGGCCACATGCGGTCCAGGAACATGTCGTCGCCGGTGGACAGGTAGTGGTGCCAGACGCCTACGGCTATGTAGGCGACGAAGTTCGACTCGCGCCCCCGGTCGGTGATGTCGTCGAAGTCCCCGTCCTGGTAGGCCGCGTACCAGGACCCGTCCTCGTTCTGATGCCGCGCCAGCCACGCGTACGCCCGCTCGGCGGCCTCGTGCTCGCCCGCCGCGTCCAGGGCCATCGCGGCCTCGGTGTGGTCCCACGGGTCGAGGTGGTGGCCCCGGAACCACGGGATCGCGCCGTCCTCCCGCTGCACGGCGAGGATTCCCCGCACGGTCGCGGCGGCCTGCTCGGCGGTGAGGACCCCGGGCAGGACGAGGTGTTCTGTCCGGGAGGTGGTCACTTGGCGGCCACCTCGGAGGACTCGGAGGACTCGGAGGACTCGGAGGACTCGGAGGACTCGGCCAGGCTCGGCAGGTGCGGCTTGGTCGCGTACGCCACGAAGCTCTTGCCGATCAGCGGGTTCAGCGCCTGCTCGGCGACCCGCGTGGCCAGCGGCTTCTTCATGATGTCCCAGACCAGCAGCTTGTGGTACGCCCGCACCGGCAGCGCCTTGTCGTTGTCGACGCCGAACGCGCACTTCAGCCACCAGTACGGCGAGTGCAGCGCGTGCGCGTGGTGGGTGCCGTACGGCTTCAGTCCCGCTTCCCGGATCTTCGCCAGCAGTTCGTCCGCCTTGTAGATGCGGATGTGGCCGCCCTCGACCTCGTGGTAGGCGTCGGACAGCGTCCAGCACACCTTCTCCGGGCCGTAGCGCGGGACGGTGATGGCGATACGGCCGCCGGGCTTCAACACCCGGACCATCTCGGCGAGTACGCCCTTGTCGTCGGGGATGTGCTCCATCACCTCGGAGATGATGACGACGTCGAAGGACTCGTCGGGGAAGGGCAGCGCGAGGGCGTCGCCCTCCATGGCGGTGGCCGTGGCCCCGGCCGGTGCCTCGCCCGCCTCCTTCATCGCCGCGAACCACTTCGCGACCTCGCGGATCTCCTCGGCGTTCTGGTCGAGCGCCACGACCTGCGCACCCCGCCGGTAGCACTCGAACGCGTGCCGTCCGGCACCGCAGCCGAGGTCCAGGACGCGGTCGCCCGGCGCGAGCGGGAACCGGGAGAAGTCGACGGTCAGCACGTGGCCCTGCTTTCGGGATAGACGCCGGTGTCACTTGTCGGGGCTGCAAAGCTTGTGGGGGCCGCCGCGCGGCCGGGAGTCGTACCGGCGGAGGAGGCGATCGCCTCGCGGTAGCGGGCCACCGTGCCCTCGGCGGCGCGGGCCCAGGTGAAGTGGCGCAGCACCCGCTCGCGCCCGGCCTGCCCGAGTCGCGTACGCAGCTCCGGGTCGCCCAGCAGTCGGCTCAGGCCCGCCGCGAGTGCCCCTGCGTCGCCGGGCGGCACGGCGAGGCACGTCTCGCCGTCGCGGCCCGCGACCTCGGGGATCGCCCCGCCGGTCGTGGCGAGCAGGGGCGTTCCCGTCGCCATGGCCTCGGCGGCGGGCAGGGAGAAGCCCTCGTAGAGGGAGGGCACGCAGGCGATCTCCGCCGAGCGGACCAGGTCGACGAGTTCCGCGTCGGAGATGCCCTTGACGAACTCGACGGCGCCTTCGAGGCCGTAGCGCTCGATGGCCTGGGCGACCGGTCCGTCCTCGGCGCGCTTGCCGACGACGACGAGGTGGGCGTCGGCGTGCTCGGTGCGTACCTTCGCGAGCGCCTCGATGAGGAAGACCAGGCCCTTGAGGGGGACGTCCGCGCTGGACGTCGTCACGATCCGGCCCGGGACCTGTGCCACCGTCGGGTCGGGCGAGAACAGTTCGGTGTCCGCGCCGATGTGGACGACGTGGATGCGGTCCTGCCGTACGCCGAGGTGGTCGACGATCTCCTGGCGGGAGGTGCCGGAGACGGTGAGCACCGAGGGCAGGCGGCGCGCGACGCGCTTCTGCATGCGGGTGAAGGCGTACCAACGGCGCACGGAGTAACGGCGCTTCCAGCCGTCGGCGGCGTCCAGCTCCAACTGGCGGTCGACGGTGATGGGGTGATGGATCGTGGTGACCAGGGGGGCGCCGACGTCACCCAACAGGCCGTAGCCGAGGGTCTGGTTGTCGTGCACGACGTCGAACTGCCCGCGCCGGGCGCGCAGGTGGCGGCGGGCACGCAGGGAGAACGTCAGGGGTTCCGGAAAGCCGCCGGTCCACATCGTGGCGACCTCGAGCGCGTCGATCCAGTCGCGGTACTCGCCACGGCCCGGGGTGCGGAAGGGGTCGGGCTGGCGGTAGAGGTCGAGGCTCGGGAGTTCCGTCAGGCTCAGCCCGTCATAGCCCTCGTCGAGGACGGGGTAGGGCTGGGAGCCGATGACCTCGACACGGTGTCCGAGGCGGGCCAGTTCGCGTGAGAGATGGCGTACGTAAACGCCCTGGCCACCGCAGAACGGGTTTCCCTTGTAGGTGAGGAGCGCGATGTCGAGCGGTCGCTCGCCGTCTGCTGCGAGGTCCTTACCGGACCCCGCCTGACTGGCCTCAGCGGTCACTCCGGGCCCCCTTCTGCCTGCGCTGTCCCGCGAGATTACGTCGGGACGCTAATCTAGAACAAGTTTCAGACTTGATCGTTCGGGAGGCTCCGAATTTACCGGTCGGTAAGGGCGCTGTGAGAAGTGGATCAGGTGATTCGCGCCACGGCGGACAGCCCTGCCATGCTGTGTGATCACCTGTCCTCACCGACTGTCACGGAACGGGACCCATGCCTGCGGAAGCCAAGGTGATCAAGGTGGAAGCCAGTACCTCGCGCCCCTCCCCGCCCCTCACCGAGCGGCAGGAGGCGCGCCGGCGCCGCATCCTGCACGCGAGCGCGCAGCTGGCCAGCCGGGGCGGTTTCGACGCCGTGCAGATGCGGGAGGTCGCCGAGTCCTCGCAGGTGGCACTCGGCACGCTCTACCGCTACTTCCCGTCCAAGGTGCATCTGCTGGTCGCCACCATGCAGGACCAGTTGGAGCACATGCACGGCACGCTGCGGAAGAAGCCCCCGTCGGGCGAGCGCGCGGCCGAACGCGTCGCGGAGACCCTGATGCGCGCCTTCCGCGCCCTCCAGCGCGAGCCACACCTCGCCGACGCCATGGTCCGCGCCCTGACCTTCGCGGACCGCAGCGTGAGCCCCGAGGTCGACCAGGTCTCCCGCCAGACCACCGCGATCATCCTCGACGCGATGGGCCTGGAACGCCCCACCCCCGAACAGCTCTCCGCCGTCCGTGTCATCGAGCACACCTGGCACTCGGCCCTGGTCACCTGGCTCTCCGGCCGCGCCTCCATCGCCCAGGTCAAGATCGACATCGAGACGGTGTGCCGTCTCATCGACCTGACGGCACCGGACCCCGACGCCCCTGGCCACGCGGACATCTAGCCCCGTCGGCGGCGCAGGGCGCCGAGGATCTGGGTGAGCACCTTGAGGGCCGCGGTCCGGCGAGCCGGCCTGCGCGACCAGACGGCGGGGAGGACGACGCCCGCGTAGAGGGCGGCGAAGACCACCGCGACGAGCAGGACGGGCCCATGGAGCGGCTGGAGCGGCATGGCGTTTCCTCCGGGAGACGATCGGCTGGATGCCGAACGAGACTCGCCGTCGCGCGCTTCGCGGTGGCGCGCCTCCGACTCCCGCCGAACTCCCGGCGCAACCCGCAGGTCAGCCCGTACGCTTCGGATTCGTTCGCCGAACCGCACCGAAAGGGTTTGGGAGTTGGCCGCACCACCGGCGGGTCCCGTCGCGGACTTCTGCGCCGAGCTCAACCGCCTCGTCCGCACGTGCCGTGTCGCGCAAGGGGACATCGCCCGAGCACTCGGCCTGAAGAGCACCAGCTCGGTCTCGGAGCTGTTGAACGGGCGGCGGCGCACACCACCGGACTGGGACACGGTGCGACGGATCGTCGAACTGTGCGCGGAACGGAACGGAACCTCGCCCCCGCCTCCCGGCACGAACCTGGACACCAAATGGTGGAGGTTCCGGCAGGCGGAGCTGGAGCGCACGGCCGAGGCGGCGGAAGGGCAGGGCAGGCCGCGGACAGCGCCGACGGCCCCCGCTCCGGTCCTGGCACTCGAGACGGCCGACTGCGTCGACATGAGCGTCGAGGACGCGGTGGGCCTGCTGGTCGTGGACAGCCGTGAGTGGTCGGTCGCCCTGGACACGCTGATGAGCCCACCGGCCGGCGAGGGGAATCAGCAGCGCGTCCTGGCCTACCTGCTGAAAGGCTTTCCGGAGCGGGTGCGGGCCGCGCACGGTGCGGCCAGGGCCGCCCTGATCCAGGCCGCGCGGGTGGTCCTGGTCGCGGCGACGGTGGTGCGGCAGTACCAGAGTCGCGGGGAGGCCACGAGACTCATCGAGGCCACGAGACTCATCCAGGACCTGGCGGACGGTGCGCACGCGGCGCACGAGGCACCGCTGGCGGACTTCCGGGAGAGTGTCACGGCTGACACGGCGTCGCGGCTGACCCGGACGTACGTACAGCTGGCCACCCCGCTGGCGGCGTCCTGCCCCGAGTTCGCTCTGGTAGCGGGCCTGCACGAGTCCGGGGAGGGCCACGGTCCGGCCGGAACCGGGCTGGTCGACCTCGCGGACCTGCTGTCCGAGTTCGTCGGCCAGGGGAAACGCCCCGCGCCCGGGAGCGGGTTGCTGCGCGGCCCGATCGCCTCCCTGCACTCCCCCGGTCCGCGGCTGCCCAGCCTCGCGGAGGGGTACGTCACTCCCCGCTTCCGGCTGGCCGGCCGGTCCCGGGCCGCACGTGCCGGGATCGCTTCGGACAAGTGGTGGGAGGAGCAGCGGGCGCGCGACGGCATCGAGCGGTTCCTCGCCGCCCACCTCCTCGGTCTCCCCGCCCTCCTGGCACCGCTGGTCGTGCTCGGCCACCCCGGGGCCGGCAAGTCGCTGCTCACCAAACTGCTCACGGTCCGGCTCCCGGCCGCCGAGTTCCGCCCCCTGCGCGTGGAGTTGCGCTACGCGCCGGCGGAAGCAGATGTGCAGACGCAGCTGGAACACGCGCTGAGCCGGGCCACCGGGCGGTCGGTGAGCTGGCCGGACTGGTCGGAGGAGGAGCCCGGTCCCGTGCCCGTGGTCCTGCTGGACGGATTCGACGAGCTGCTCCAGGCGGGCGCCCAGAGGATCGGTTCCGCGCGGCAGTGGAACTATCTGCACGAGGTCAAGGCCTTCCAGGAGCGGGAGGCGCGACTCGGCCGCCCGCTGATCGTGATCGTGACGAGCCGCACGGTGGTCGCCGACCGCGCGGACATCCCCTCGAACAGCACGGTGGTCCGGCTGGAGCCGTTCGACGAGCCGGAGATCACGCGCTGGCTCACGGTCTGGAACGCCACGAACTCGGCTTACTTCGACCGGCACGGCCTGCGGCCGCTCACCCTGGAGGTCGTCCTCCCGCACCGGGAGCTCGCGTCCCAGCCGCTGCTGTTGCTCATGCTGGCGCTGTACGACGCGGTCGACAACGCGCTGCACGGTTCACGGGACGAGAGCATCAGCCGGACGCAACTCTACGACCGCCTGCTCAACGAGTTCGTCCGCCGTCAGGTCGAGAAGGACGGCCCGCTGCCCCCGGCCGAGGCGGGCACCGCGGTCGAACGTGAGCTGCACCGCCTGTCGGTGATCGCCCTTTCGATGTTCCACCGCGGTGCGCAGGCCATCAGCGGCGAGGACGCCGCCCGGGACCTGCGGGCGCTCGGCGCCTCGGCACCGGGTGAGGCGGACGACGGCTCGGGACTGCTCTTCGGCCGGTTCTTCTTCGTGCACGAGGCTCAGGCCGTCGTCACGGAGGAGAGACTGCGCAGCTACGAGTTCATGCACGCGACCTTCGGCGAGCATCTGGCCGCCCGGCTCATCGAAGGGGCACTGCGGAGCCTCGCCGAAAGCGACGCCCCCTGGGACGACGGCGAGCTGTACGCGCTGTTGTCCTTCGCGCCGCTCACCGACCGGGCGCAGCTCTGGCAGAACCTGCGGGACATGCTCGCGACCTGGCCGCGGGACCTCCTGCGGACCCACCTGGTGGCCGGGCTCATCGACCTCTTCCGCGCGGTCGCGTGGGACCCCGAGCACCGTACCCCGGTGGCGTACGTCCCGGTGCGGCAGCGCAGGGCGCACCGGGACGCGGTGTACGAGGTGAACCTGGTGCTGATCGTGGTGCTGGCGGCGGACGAGGTGTACGCCTCGGAGCTGCTGGAGGGCGGCGGCGACACTGCAGCCGGGTGGCGGCGGTACGCCCTGGGGTGGCAGGCCCAGTTGTCGACGCAGTCATGGGACGCGTTGGCCTCGACCCTCCATCCCGAACACTGCTGGCGTCCCGATCCATTGGACGCGGGCACGGAGAAGACGGATCTGCTCATCACCACGCGTCGGGCACCGCTCGTCAACCATGAGCTCAACTGGTCACTGCGTGTGCCCCCGCCCGAGGCCGTGAAGCCTCTGTCCGACCGGGCGGCGGCTCGGCTCTCCGACCACCACGCCGCGAACCTGATCAGGCGGGTCTCGTTCATCGGTGATCACGACACCGAGCTGTTGTTGCACGTCGGCTACCCGGTGCTGCTCCAGCTGCCGAGCAGCACCTCGACGTTCAACTCGTTTTCGGGCGACCGTGTGGAATCGGCCGCACAACCTCTCGTCGCCCTCCTGACACGCGACGTATACGCCCCCGCTGTGCTGCCCGTCCTGTACACGGAGTGCCTGGACCAGGCCGAGCTGCTGGCGCGGGAAGAGCGGGGCCCCTACGTCGAGGCCGTGCTGCGTCACCTGGTCCATGACGTCCGCGAGCTGCCGGACGACGCCCTCGCGTCCGTCCTGTCCCACCTGCACCACAGGTTGGTGAGCGGCGGGGTGCCCCTCACCCCGGGGATGGAGCAACCGCTCCTGGACTGCGTCCGCCATGCCCTGGACCGGGGAAGTCCCAAGCTGAACGGCCCGCTCGAATCCCTCCGCACGGTTCTCCTCCGGAACGACGACCTCGCGAGCACAGGCGGCATTCCCCTGCGAGAACTCCTGCGATTGACTCACCTCAGCCACTCCACCCGCGCCTGGCAGTGGTCAGGCCCTCTGCGCGGTGAGATGGCGGCCGATCAGTTCGACGACGTTCTCGAAGGCCTCGACCTCGGCGAGGTTGCCGCCCGCCACCCCGCAGCCGTCATCGGCCTCCTCCGCCTCGCCACGGAACTGGGCCTCGAGGACTGGCTCGCCACCCACACCGCGGATCTCCTTGCCGCGCTCCCCGCCGAGGCCTTCGGCCTCCTCCGCCCGTCCGACCTGCCCCGCCTGCGTGCGGCCCTGCCGAAGGGCGCGTACGCCGAAGAGTTCGAGCAGATCCAAGGGGCGTGGCGCGACCCGAAACAGTGAGGGACCTACGAGACGGGTTCCCTTCGCCGGTATTGCCCGGATCAGGTGGCTGGGGGTCGCCTTCCGGTCGAGGGGCGCTTTCCTGCCCCTCGGCTTTCGGGCCTCTCAGCCCGACCGTCGACGTCGGCACCAGCGGAAGCCGAAACCTCACGCCCATGTCGGCTACTCCGGTCGAACTCCCTCACTCGTCTCGTAGGCCACTTCCAGAATAGAACTTCTGGGCGGGGACAAAAGCCCCCAAATCATGATTTTTTGGATAGGATTCCGCCTACTGCTCCTCGGGCGGAAACACCGGCTCCCCGCTGCTCAGCAACGTGATCACGATCGCCTCCACCGGACAGCTCTCCGCCGCCTCCAACACCCGCTCGTTCGCGTCCGGGTCGGCTTCCACCGGATGGGACTGGCGAGCCGTGTCGAGACGGAAGCCGCCCGGGGCGTGGTGGAGGCACTGGGCTGAGCCGATGCACAGGGAACGGTCCACCTCGACGTGCCAGCGGTCACCCATCCGCTAGCCCTCCCAGCCGGCCGGCAGGTGGATCATCTTGTGCTCCAGGTACTCGCCGTACCCCTCGGGGCCGAACTCCCGCCCGAGCCCCGAGTTCTTGTAGCCGCCGAACGGGCCGAGCATGTCGAGGCTGAAGGTGTTGACCGAGTACGTGCCCGTACGGACCTGCCGCGCGACCTCGATGCCGTGCGCGACGTCGGCGGTCCACACGCTGCCGCTGAGCCCGTAGTCGGAGTCGTTGGCGATCTTCACGGCCTCGGACTCGTCGCCGTACGGCAGCAGGCAGATCACCGGGCCGAAGATCTCCTCCCGCGCGATGCGCATGGAGTTGTCGACGTCCCCGAAGAGCGTGGGCTCCACGTACCAGCCGCGGTCCAGGCCCGCCGGGCGCCCGCCGCCGGTGAGGATCTTCGCGCCCTCCTCCTGCCCGATGCGGATGTAGTCGAGGTTGCGCCGCTGCTGCCGCTCGGCGACCAGCGGGCCGACCTGGGTCGCCGGGTCCAGCGGATCACCGACCACGAGGGCACCGGCCGCCGCCGCGAAGGCCTCGGCGAACTCGTCGTAGCGCGAGCGCGGCAGCAGGATGCGGGTCTGGGCCACGCAGGCCTGCCCGTTGTTCATCCAGGCGGCCGGCACGATGCCGGCCACCGCCGTCTCGACGTCCACATCCGGCAGCACGACGGCCGCCGACTTCCCGCCCAGCTCCAGGGTCACGCGGGTCAGGTTGCGTGCGGCCACCTCCATGACCCGCTTCCCGGCCGCGACCGAGCCGGTGAAGGAGACCTTGTCGATGCCCGGGTGCCCCACCAGGTACTCGCTGACCTCGCGGTCCGCCGGCAGGATCGACAGCACGCCCTCCGGCAGCCCCGCCTCCGTCGCGATCTCGGCCAGCAGGTACGCGTCCAGCGGCGACTCCGGCGACGGCTTCAGCACCACGGTGCAGCCGGTGAGCAGCGCGGGCGCGAGTTTGGCGGCGGCCACGAACTGCGGCACGTTCCAGGGCACGACGGCCGCGACCACCCCGACCGGCTCGCGCCGTACGAGGATCCTCCCGAGCACGCCGTCACGCGTCTCCTCGTAGACGAAGTTCCGCGCAACCGTGATCGCCGCATCCCACACCATCATCGCGCCGAGCGCCTGCGCGAGGACGCTCCAGGAGTACGGCGACCCGTTCTCCGACGAGATCACGCGGGCGATCTCCTCGTGCCGGACGGCGATCGCGTCCTTGATGCGGGTTACGACCGCGATCCGCTCGTCGAGGCTCATCCGCGGCCAGGGCCCCTCGTCGAACGCCCGCCGGGCCACGGCCACCGCCCGGTCCACGTCAGCCGTCGACGCGTGCGGCACCCGACCGATGACCTCCTCGGTGTGCGGGGAGATCACCTCTATCACGTCCTTGCCCAGGGGATCGGTCAACTCCCCGCCGATGAACAGCTGTCGGTGTTCCACGAGCTCGGCCATGGCGACTGCCTTCGTTTCTGACGGTGTTTCAGAAACTGATACCAGCTCTGGTCAAACGGTTCAAGAGTCCGCCCCCTGCCGCCCCAACGCCTCCCGTACCGCCGTCAGGATCGCCTCCGTCCCCGCGCCCAACGCGCGCGCCGCCGCTGTGAAGTCACGGGTCAGGGTGGTCAGTTGGTCGGGGTCGAAGCGGACCGGCCCGATGGGGAGGGTCGCGACCCGGGTACCGGCGCCGCGGCGCGTGCGGATCAGTTCGGCGGCCTCCAGCTCGCGGTAGGCACGGGCCACGGTGCCGGGCGCGAGGCCCAGGTCGGCGGCGAGCTGGCGTACGGTCGGCAGGCGTTCGCCCTCGGCCAGCCGGCCGGTGAGGATCAGGGCGGCGAGCTGGGCGCGGATCTGCTCGTACGGCGGAACCTGGCTGGTGGTGTCGACGCGGACCGCGGGTTCACTCATCGTCGACAGCTCGGGGGACCACGATGGTGGACACGGACCAGCCGAGGGTGAACAGGCTCAGGAAACCCAAGGGGTAGATCACCAGGGCGGTGATGTCGCCGAGCATCCCGGCGCAGCGGGAGTAGAACAGCACCCGGCCGATCATCCCCAGGACGAGCAGCAACTGGCTGGAGACCAGCAGGCCCCAGGCCGCGGTGATCGCCCAACTGCGGTCGTGCCGCTGCTGGTTGTCGCCGGGGCGGTGGGCGATGCGACGCAGCGCCCAGGCGCAGGCGGCGGTGCCGAGGGTGAGGGAGGCAAGGATCAGAGGGGCGTAGTAGAGGCCCGGCCAGGGGGCGAGGCGGCGGGTCAGGCCGACGGCGCAGGTCACGGCGAGCGCCCGGCCGGTACGGCCCTGGGTGTCGGCGTCGGCTGCGGCGACGCCGATCAGCAGCAGAAGGGCGAGGCCGGCCGTCTGCAAGACGAGCAGCGGGGCCATCCGGGGCGGTACGTGGTCCCGGACCCGGCGCGGGGCGAGGGCGGCGGTGCGGACCCTGTCCTGCGGGGCGGGAGTGAGCGAGTCGCCGAGCAGCACCCCGCCCACCGCGCACAGCCCGAAGGCGGTGACGGCGGACACGAACGGCATGGCCATGTCGTCGCTGTCCATGGTCGCCAGCCCCTGGGCGACGGCTGCTCCGAGCGCCAGCCCGGCCCAGCGGGCACACAGGTCGGCGCGGGCCAGGAGTCTGTCGGGCGTGACGGTGTCGATCATGTCGGCCCCCGTGAAATACTTGTATCAAGTGGCGAGTACAAGATGCTGGGCCGCGCCATCTTGTGTCAAGTCCTTGATACAAGATGGCAGTTCTGCACTGTCCCGGCCCCGTCCTTGAAGCCCCCGCCTGGCACAAGGCTGTTCGCCTCCCCCTCTCCCCGTACAGCTTTGTACGGCTTTGCGATCGCCGCCGAGAACCGAACCCGTCCCACGCGCGTGATATCGGAGAGCGCATTGGCATGCACACGAGGGCGGGGGAACGCGAGTGGGATCCACAGCACGCGCGAGAACGGCGGCACTGGCCGCCGTGGCGGCGGGGGCGCTGGTCACGGGGGCGGTATCGGCCGGTGGCCAGCCGGCGCAAGCCGTCGGCTCCGGCGCGCACGACACGAGGGCCTCGGCGAAGGCGAAGCAGGCGGCGACCGTCACGCTGATCACCGGCGACCGCGTGGTCGTCGGCGTCGACGGGGGGTTAGTCCGGCTCGTGCGCGGCAAGGGCCGGGAGGACATCGGCTTCTCGGTGCGGCGCGCGGCCGGCCACACGTACGTCGTCCCGCAGGACGCCCTGCGCCCGGTCGCCGACGGCGTGCTCGACCGGCGGCTCTTCGACGTCACGCAGCTGGTCAGGGACGGATACGACGACGCGCACCGCACCACGCTGCCGCTGATCGTCGGCTACCGGCAGGACGGCACCGGGACAGGGGCACTCACCGGCGCCCGCGACCCGTTCGCGGGCGTGGTCGTCCGGGAGCGCCGTGCGCTGCCCGCGGTCGACGGCGAGGCCTTCGAGGCGCCCAAGACCGGTGCCCCGGCGCTGTGGGCGGCCGTCACAGGCCGCTCCTCGGCCCGCACGGCAGGCGGTACGGCCGCCCCCGCACGGCCCCTCGCCCATGTCTGGCTGGACGCGAAGGTCCGGGCCGCGCTGGCCGAGAGCGTGCCGCAGATCGGTGCGCCCGTCATGTGGAAGTCGGGCTACACCGGCAAAGGCGTCAAGGTGGCGGTCCTGGACTCGGGCGTGGACCAGACCCACCCGGACCTCAAGGGTGCCGAGATCGCGCAGAAGAACTTCAGCGAGTCTCCCGACGTCAAGGACCGCTTCGGGCACGGTACGCACGTGGCCTCCATCCTCGCCGGGAGCGGTGCGAAGTCCGGCGGCCGCTACAAGGGCGTGGCGCCCGGCGTGAAGCTGCTGGACGGCAAGGTCCTGGACGATGACAACACCGGACTCACCTCGAACATCGTCGCCGGCATGCAGTGGGCCGTCGACCAGGGCGCGAAGATCGTCAACATGAGTCTGGGCTCCCCCGACGACCCGGGTGTCGACCCGAAGGAGGCGGCCATCGCCCGGCTCTCCGGCAAGGCCCTGTTCGTCGTGGCCGCGGGCAACTCGGGCGACGGGCCCCGCACGGTCTGGTCACCGGGCAGCGCCCCCGCGGCGCTCACCGTCGGCGCCGTGGACAAGAAGGACGCGCTCGTCGACTTCTCCAGCCGCGGCCCGAACCTCGACGGCACGCCCAAGCCGGACATCACCGGCCCCGGCTTGGACATCACCGCCGCCCTGAGCACGCAGAGCCAGCCGCCCCCGAGCGAGGACTACGTGTCGCTCTCCGGCACGTCGATGGCCTCCCCGCACGTCGCGGGCGCCGCCGCCCTGGTGCTCCAGCAACACCCGGACTGGAGCGGAGCCCGACTGAAGGCGCTCCTGACCGGTTCCGCCAAGCCCAATCCGCTGCTGAACGCCAACCAGCAGGGCGCGGGCCGGGTGGACCTGGCGCGCGCCGCCACGGCCCTGGTCGTCTCCGAGCCCGGCTCCCTCGGCTTCGGCACGCACGCCTGGCCGCACGCCGACGACAAGCCGGCCTCGAAGACCCTCACCTACCACAACTACGGCACCCGGGCCGTCACCCTGCGGCTGAGTGCCTCCGGAGCCGACTCGTCGGGCCGCCCCGCCGCGGCCGGACTGTTCACCGTGAAGGACGCCCGGCTCACCGTTCCGGCCGGCGGCACCGCGAAGACCACCGTCACGGCCGACACGCGCAAGGGCACCGTGGACGGCGTGTTCGGCGGCAGCGTGCTGGCGTCGGGAGACGGCCAGCAGGTGCGCACCGGTCTCGTGGTCGACCGGGAGGTGGAGTCGTACGACGTCACGGTGCGGCACATCGACGCCGACGGTGCCGACCCGGCCACCTACGCGACGACGATCAACCCCGTCGGCGGGAGCGGCAAGCGCGTCGAACTCCCGTACCGCGCGAACGGCACGGTGGTCCAGCGGCTGCCCAAGGGCTCCTACCAGTTGGAGAGCCTGGTCTTCGCCAGGGACAACGAGCTGGGCTTCTTCGTCCAGCCGGTTCTGAAGGTGACCGGGAACGTCAAGGTCGCCCTCGACTCCCGCAAGGCGAAGCCGTTCGCCGTCAAGGCCCCCGATCCGGCCGCGAAGCTCGTCACCTCCATCGTCGGTTACGACGACCAGGCCGCGGACGCCTTCAACTCCTGGTCCACCAGCGGCGTGCCGCCGATCCGCACCGCCGCCCTCGGCCCGGCGTCCCCCACCATGCGGGCCCAGTTCAACGGGGTGTGGAAGACGCCCGGCGCGGCCGGCAAGAACGTCGACTACCGGCTCGCCTTCCACCGCAAGGGGAGCTTCTTCACCGGCCTGAACCGCACCGTCACGCGGGCCGAGGTCGCCGAGGTGAAGCTCGGCTTCGGCGCCTCCGTCACGGGGGCCAAGGGCCGGGTCCACATCACGCCGATGGACGAGCGCGGGATCAGCGTCGGCATCCAGGAACCACAGGAGCAGAACCTGCCGCAGGCCACCACGCACTACCTCAGCACGGCCGGCGTGCACTGGTCCTGGGCGGCCGCGCAGCTCAACGCCCGCAGCGAGGAGCGCATGCTCTACACGAAGGAGTGGGTGACCTACAGGCCGGGCTCCAGCCAGACGCTGAGGTTCAACACCGGTGTGGTCGGCCCCGATCTCGCGGCAGGGAAAGCGAAGGAGGAGGGCGCCGAGCGGACCGGCGACCACATCAGCGCCATGATCCCCCTGTTCAACGACGGCAGCGGAAACCCGGGGTCCTCGACCGTCACCAGCGGCTTCGCCCGGCTGGAATCCGGCGGGCGGGTCCTCGGCGAGGGCCCGGCCACGGACTGGCTCAGCGCCGAAGTCCCCGCCGCCTCCGCCGCGTACCGCCTGACGGTCGAGGCGAGCCGCTCCGCCGATGACACCTCCACCAGCACGAAGGTGTCAGGGGTGTGGACGTTCACCTCGGCCAGGCCGGCGTCGGACCGCACGGCCCGCCTGCCGCTGTCGACGGTGCGGCTCGCGCCGAAGCTGAGCCTGCGCGGGACGGCTCCGGCGGGCAGCACGCTCACGGTGCCGCTGAAGCCGGGCGGCGCGGCCGCCGCGGCCGGGCAGGTCGCCGCGCTGGCCGTGAACGTCTCCTACGACGGCGGCCGGACCTGGAAGCAGCTCACCGTGACGACCGACGCGAAGGGGGCGCGCTCGGTCAGCGTGAAGCACCCGGCGACCGCCCGGGCCGTGTCCTTCCGGGTGGACCTGAAGGACAAGGACGGCAACACCGTGCGCGAGACGATCACGAACGCCTACCGGCTGGCTCCGTGAGGTGACCCTACGACGGTGACCGCTGCCCGGCGCCGGTGAGCCCTCCGGCCTGGTCCCCGCACCTGCGGGAACCAGGCCGGATCCGCGTCCGGTCGACCGGCGTGTGCGGTGCGCCGGAGAGCTGGACGGGGCAAGCGCAAAGTTCCCTCCCAGCCGATCTGACAGAGCATCAGTTCCGGCTATAGTGGGCCACGGCCGTGGGACGGAGGGCAGATGCAGAGCAGCCAGGACCGCGAACCCGGGGCGACGGTGTACGACCACGGCGGCGGCGTCCGCTCCGTCGAGGTCCCCATCCCGGACAACCCGCTCGGCCACACCCTCGTGTACGTCGTCGACACCGACCGCGGGCCGGTCCTGATCGACACGGGCTGGGACGACCCGGCCTCCTGGGACACGCTGGCAGGCGGCCTGACGGCGTGCGGCACCTCGATCGCCGAGATCCACGGGGTCGTCATCACCCACCACCACCCCGACCACCACGGCCTGTCGGGCCGGGTGCGGGAGGCGTCCGGCGCGTGGGTCGCGATGCACGCGGCGGACCTGGCGATCGTCCGCAGGACGCGCGAGACCCGCCCCGAGCGCTGGTTCACCTACATGACGGCGAAGCTCACCGCCGCGGGCGCCCCCGAGGACCACGTGGCCCCCCTGCGCACGGCACCCCGCCGCACCCTCCCCGGCCTCTCCCCCGCCCTCCCCGACCGCGAGATCGTCCCCGGCGAACTCCTCGACCTCCCCGGCCGCCACCTCCGCGCGATCTGGACACCGGGCCACACACCCGGCCACGTCTGCCTCCACCTGGAGGAGGAACACCCCGCCCGACTCCCCGGCCACGGACGGCTGTTCTCCGGCGACCACATCCTCCCCGAGATCACCCCCCACATCGGGCTCTACGAGGACCCCGACGACGCCACCGTCACGGACCCACTCGGCGACTACCTCGACTCCCTCGAACGCGTCGGCCGCCTCGCACCCGCGGAGATCCTCCCGGCCCACCAGCACGCGTTCACGCACACGGGCACCCGGGTGAGGGAGCTGCTCACCCACCACGAGACCCGCCTCACCGACCTCCTCTCCCTCCTGTCCACCCCCCTCACCCCCTGGCAACTCGCCGAACGCATGGAGTGGAACCGACCGTGGGCGCACATCCCCCATGGCTCAAGGAACATCGCCGTCTCCGAGGCGGAGGCGCATCTGCGGCGGCTGGTGAAGCTGGGGCGTGCGGAGGCGGTGACGGGGAGCGAGCCGGTGACGTACGTGGCGGTGTAGGACGCACGTGACGGTCGGTGTCCCGACCGGCAGGCCTCCCGTCAGGACGACATCGCGGCGCGGTCGGACTCGCTGCGCAGGACGCAGAACTCGTTGCCTTCCGGGTCCGCGAGGACGGCCCAGCCCGCGCCGCCGGGTTCCCGGCGGTCGGTGACGAGGGTGGCACCGAGGTTCAGCAGCCGCTCGACCTCCTCCTCGCGCGAGGTCTTCGGACGCAGGCACAGGTGAAGGCGGTTCTTGCCCCTCTTCGGTTCCGGCACCTGATTGAAGAACAGCAAGGGCCCCTCCGGCAGCATCACCTGAGTCTCGCGGTCACCCGGTTCGTCCCGCGGATGCAGCGGGCAGCCGGTCACCTCGCTCCAGAACCGAGCCAGCCGATAGGCATCCGCACAGTCGATCGCCACGTTCTGCACTACAGAGACCATGCGGAGGAGCCTGCCCGAGGACGGCGGGGGCCGCTACCGCATTTCGCCCCGTCATACGCCCTGGACCGTGAGCGACCGGACCAACTCCTCCGCCTTCCCCAGGAGTTCCACCTCGTCCCGGCTCATCGTCGGGTTGACCGCTCGACGCCTCCGAGCCTCGACCAGCCCCTCCTCTGTCAGGTCCGACGGATCGGCGAGCAGGGCGGTCAGCATGGCGCGGGCGGGTTCGGCGTAGGGCTCGTCGGACAGGGCGGCCTGCGCGAGGATGATCGCGGACATGCCCCAGTCGAGCCCCGGGTCGCCCCGCTCCGCGGTGCCCCAGTCGATCACGCGGGGGCCGCTGTCGGTGAGGATCACGTTCTCGGGATGCAGGTCCAGGTGAATGACACGGCCGGGGACGGCGTGCAGCCGGCGCAGCAGCCCGGCGAGGACGGCGCCCGCGTCCTGCGACGTCAGCGAGCCCGCCGCCCACGCCTGCACCATCGTCGGCCCGGTCAGCCGCTCCATCATCAGGTCCGTACGCGAGTTGGACGGCCGGACCCGGGGCACGGGGTAACCATGTCCGCGCACGTACTCCATCAGCGCCCCCTCGGCCGCCGCGTCCCCCCACCCCTCCCGGTCGCGGCGCAGCACCCACTCCTCGTCGATCTCGTACACGTCGGCCGTACGGCCCGAGCCGAGCAGTCTCCCCGTGGTGGTCATGGCCCGAACCTACCCGGCACGCCTTTCCTACCTGCCGGTAGAGTGGCCCGGTCGTCATCACACCCGTACGGGGGGAAGCCGGTGCAAATCCGGCGCTGACCCGCAACCGTGAGCCGTCCCCCCAAGTCGGCGAGCCGGACTGCCCCGCACGGCCGACATGACCGGCTCACACGTGCGTCGGCACCCGCCGCCGCACGGCACCGTCGAGGTCTACGGAGCCGAGCCGCCGGGGCGTCCCGTGCTGCCCGGCTCCCCACAGGGAGAGGCACCCGCCGATCATGAACGTCCGCCGCAGCGCCGCCGTCCTGGCCGCCACCGCAGTGATCGGCGCCGCCACGCCCGCCGTCGCCGCCACACCCTCCCCGTCCCCGTCGGTGGCGATACCGTCCGGCCTCTACGGCAGTACGGACCCGACGTACGACGGCGTCTGGCGCCAGTCCCTCGCCCTGCTCGCGCAGCACACCGCGGACGTGAAGCCCGCCGTCGCGGCGGTGGACTGGCTGGCCGGACAGCAGTGCGCGAACGGCGCGTTCGCGGCCTTCCGCACCGACACCGCGGGGCCCTGCGACGCGAAGCTCATGGCCGACACCAACAGCACGGCCGCCGCAGCCCAGGCCCTCGCCACGCTCGGCGGGCACGCGACCGCCGTCGACAAGGCCGTGACCTGGCTGAAGTCCGTCCAGAACAAGGACGGCGGCTGGGGCTTCGCCCCCGGCGGCCCCAGCGACACGAACTCGACGTCCGTCGTCGTCGGCGCCCTGGTGGCCGCGGGCGAGAAGCCCGCGGAGGTCACCCAGGACAGCAAGGGCGGCAAGTCGCCGTACGACCTGCTGGCGAAGTGGTCCCTGCCCTGCGGCGAGGACGACGGCGGCGCGCTCGCCTACCAGCCCGACAAGAAGGGCAAACTGGCCGCCAACGCGGACGCCACGGCGGCCGGTGTCCTCGCCGGCCTCGGCAAGGGCTTCGTGACGACGGCCGGACAGGCCCCGAAGGACAGCCGCGCCTGCGCCGACTCCGACAAGCAGCTCACCCCGCGACAGGTGGCGGGCAACGGCGCCGCGTTCCTCGCGGAGGCCACCCAGGACGGCTACCTGAAGTCCGTGCTCCCCGGCGCCGAGAACCAGCCCGACTACGGCAACACGGCGGACGCGGTCGTCGCGCTCGCCGCCCAGGGGGCGACCGCGGCCGCGCGGAAGCCGTACGCCTGGCTGGAGAAGAACGCCTCGGCCTGGGCCAGGCAGAGCGGCCCCGCCGCCTACGCCGAACTGATCCTCGCCGCACACGCGATGGGCACCGACCCGCACGACTTCGGCGGCACGGACCTGGTGAAGCAGCTCAACGCGACGGGTCCGGCGCCGCAGGCTGCGGAGAAGACCGGGAAGGCAGCCGACGAGAAGGACTCCGACGACGGCTTCGGTGTCTGGTGGACCGTCGGCGTCTTCCTCGTCGCCGGCATCGGTATCGGCTTCCTGCTGAGCGGCCGGAACCGGAAGCAGCAGCCGTGATCCGCCGCGGCGCCCTCCTCCTCGTCACACTGCTGGTGACCCTGGCGGCCGGCACCACGCCGTCCCAGGCCGCCGGGTACCGCTACTGGTCCTTCTGGGACCGCGACGGCAACCGCTGGACCTACGCCACCCAGGGCCCCTCCACCGCCCGCCCCTCCGACGGCGACGTCCAGGGCTTCCGCTTCGCCGTCAGCGAGGACTCCGGCGACGCGACCCAGCCCCGCGGCGATGCGGCCTTCACCAGGATCTGCGCGAAGACCCCGGCGCAGACCGACCGCAAACGCGTGGCCCTGGTCATCGACTTCGGCACGGCGAAGGACGCCCCCTCGGGCGAAACCCCGCCGGCCCCGCGAACGGCCTGCGCACTGGTCCCCACGGACGCGACCACGGCAGAAGCCCTGGCCTCGGTGGCCAAGCCCCTCCGCTACGACACGAACGCCCTGTTGTGCGCGATCGGGGGGTATCCCAGGAAGGGCTGCGGCGAGCAGGTGACGGGGAAGAAGAATCCGACGCCGGCCGAGAAGGCGGACGAGACGAACGAGGGCCCGTCCGTGGGAATCTGGGCAGGAGCAGCGGTGGTGGCAGCACTCGGCGGAGCGGCGGTCTGGCAGACCCGCCGACGCAGGCATGGCTGACCGCGCGGGCTGCCGACGCACGCAGCCTGCGGGCAGTCGTGCCTCCTGGGCGATGGGGGTCCCCTCGTTCGAGCGAAGCCGAGAGTGGGGGAGGGTGGGCGCAGGCGGCACCCCGCCGGCGCGGGCCGGCGCACCCACCCCCCGCCGACAACACCCCGGCCAGCTCCACCCCGGCGCCTGGTGGCTCTGGTCCCTGGCCCTCGGCACCGCAGCAACCCGCACCACCAACCCCCTCCTCCTCGCCCTCCTCATCACCACGTCCGCCTACGTCGTAGCCACCCACCGCCCCCACACCCCCGCCGCGCGCTCCTACACCGCCTTCCTCAAACTCGCCCTCGCCGTCGTCCTCATCCGCCTCCTCTTCGCCCTGGCCCTCGGCTCCCCCATCCCCGGCACCCACGTGATCGTCACCCTCCCCGAAGTCCCGCTCCCGCACTGGGCCCAGGGCATCCGCCTCGGCGGCAGGGTCACGGCGGAAGGCCTCCTCTTCGCGCTCTACGACGGCCTGAAACTGGCCGCCCTCCTCGTCTGCGTAGGCGCCGCGAACGCCCTCGCCGGCCCCACCCGCCTCCTGAAGTCCCTCCCCGGCGCCCTGTACGAGATGGGCGTGGCGGTGGTCGTGGCCCTCACCTTCGCCCCGAACCTCATCGCCGACGTCCAGCGCCTGCGCGCCGCCCGCCGCCTCCGCGGCCGCCCGGACCACGGCATACGCGGCCTGTTGCAAGTCGGCCTCCCCGTCCTCGAAGGCGCCCTCGAACGCTCCGTCGCCCTCGCCGCCGCGATGGACGCGCGCGGCTACGGCCGTACCGCCGCCGTCCCCGCCCCCGTCCGCCGTGCGACCACCGCCCTCACCCTGGGCGGCCTGCTCGGCGTCTGCGCCGGAACCTACGGCCTGCTCACCGCCGTGGGCGGCACCTACGGCCTGCCCCTCCTCCTCGCCGGAGTCACCGCCGCCCTCGCGGGCCTGCGCCTGGGCGGCCGCCGTTCTCCCCGCACCCGCTACCGCCCGGACACCTGGAGCATCCGCGCCTGCCTGGTCGCCGGGTCCGGCATCGCGGTCGCCGCCCTCCTCACCGTCGCCTCGACCACGGACCCGACGGCCCTGCACCCCACCACCGTGCCCCTGGTCGCGCCCACCCTCCCCCTGTGGCCTGCCGCGGCGATCCTCCTGGGCCTCCTCCCCGCCTTCATCGCCCCGACTCCCGCACCAGCGCCCGCCCCCGCCCCCAAGGAGCCGTCGTGATCCGCTTCGAGAACGTCTCCGTGACGTACGACGGAGCCTGCGAACCCACCGTCCAGGGCGTGGACTTCGAGGTCCCGGAGGGTGAGCTCGTCCTCCTCGCGGGCCCGTCGGGCGTCGGCAAGTCCACGGTCCTCGGAGCCGTCAGCGGCCTCGTCCCGCACTTCACCGGCGGCACCCTGCGCGGCCGTGTCACGGTCGCCGGCCGGGACACCCGTACCCACAAGCCGCGCGAACTCGCCGATGTGGTGGGGACGGTGGGACAGGATCCGCTGTCGCACTTCGTCACCGACACCGTCGAGGACGAACTCGCCTACGGAATGGAGTCGTTGGGACTGCCACCCGAGGTGATGCGGCGCCGCGTCGAGGAGACCCTCGACCTCCTCGGCCTGACCGACCTCCGTGACCGCCCCATCGCCACCCTCTCCGGCGGCCAGCAGCAGCGCGTCGCGATCGGCTCCGTCCTCACCCCGCACCCCAAGGTCCTCGTCCTCGACGAGCCGACATCGGCGCTCGACCCGGCCGCCGCGGAGGAGGTCCTCGCCGTCGTCCAGCGCCTGGTGCACGACCTCGGCACGACGGTCCTCATGGCCGAACACCGCCTGGAACGCGTCATCCAGTACGCCGACCAGGTCGCCCTCCTCCCGGCCCCGGGCGCGGCACCGGTGCTCGGCACCCCGGCCGACATCATGGCCGTATCGCCGGTGTACCCGCCGGTGGTCGCCCTGGGCCGGCTGGCGGGCTGGTCCCCGCTCCCCCTGACCGTGCGGGACGCCCGCCGACGGGCGGGAGAGCTACGGGAACGCCTCGCCGACCACCGCGAGGCCCCCGGGACACCGCGGGCCCCCACCACGCCCGCCCCCACTCCCACCCGTCACCGCCGCTGGCGCAGGCACAGCCCCGCCCCGGCTCCCCCGGCCGTCGCCGACGTCCGCGCCCTCGCCGTCCGCCGCGCCCGCATCCAGGCCCTGCGCCACATCGATCTCACCGTCACCCCCGGCGAGACGGTCGCCCTCATGGGCCGCAACGGTGCCGGAAAGTCCACGCTCCTCAACACCCTTGTCGGGCTGGTCGAGCCGTCGTCCGGGTCCGTGCGCGTGGGCGACGCGATCCCCCACCGCACCCCGCCCCGCGAGCTCGTACGCCGTGTCGGCCTGGTCCCGCAGGAGCCGCGCGACCTGCTGTACGCCGACACGGTCGCCGCCGAGTGCACGGCGGCCGACCGGGACGCGGGCGCCGGCCCCGGCACATGCCGCGCGCTCGTGTCGGACCTGCTCCCGGGCATCACGGACGACACCCACCCCCGCGACCTCTCCGAGGGCCAGCGCCTGGCGCTCGCGCTGGCCGTCGTCCTCACGGCCCGCCCGCCACTCCTCCTCCTCGACGAGCCGACCCGCGGCCTGGACTACGCGGCGAAGGCCCGCCTGGTGACCGTCCTGCGGGAGCTCGCCGCCGCCGGTCACGCCATCGTCCTGGCCACACACGACGTGGAACTCGCCGCCGAGCTCGCCCACCGGGTCGTCCTCCTCGCCGAGGGCGAGGTGATCGCCGACGGCCCGACGGCGGAGATCGTCGTCTCCTCCCCGTCCTTCGCACCCCAGGTGACGAAGATCCTGGCCCCACAGCAGTGGCTCACGGTCACCCAGGTACGCAAGGCTCTCGCATGAGCACCGCTCCTGCCCCGCAGGACCGATCCGACCGCCGGGCCCGCCCCGATCGCCAGGCCCGCCCCGTCCGTCTCGGCCCCCGTTCCCTCGCCGCCCTCGCGCTGGTCAGCGCCGTCGGTGTCGTCGCCTTCGGGTGGCCCTTCCTCGCCCCGCCCGCCTCGCAGCTCACCGCGCACGCGCAGGACGCGCCGTGGCTCTTCGCGGGGCTGCTGGTGCTGCTGGTCGCGGTCGTCGGCGCGACGATCTCCGAGTCGGGGCTGGGCGCGAAGGCGGTGGCCATGCTCGGTGTGCTGGCGGCGACGGGGGCGGCCCTGCGGCCGATCGGCGCGGGCACGGCCGGCATCGAGCCGATGTTCTTCCTGATGGTGCTCAGCGGCCGGGTCCTCGGCCCGGGCTTCGGCTTCGTGCTCGGCTCGGTCACGATGTTCGCGTCGGCCCTGCTCACGGGCGGGGTGGGGCCCTGGATGCCGTTCCAGATGCTGTCGATGGGCTGGTTCACGATGGGCGCGGGCCTCCTGCCGGGCGCCGACCGCCTGCGCGGTCGCGCCGAGCTGCTGCTTCTCGCCGTCTACGGCTTCCTGGCCGCCTTCGCCTACGGCACGGCGATGAACCTGCAGGGCTGGCCCTTCATGGACCGCGACGCCTCGGGCATCGCCTTCGACCCCGACGCCGAGATCCCCACCAACCTGGCCCGCTTCGTCGCGTACTGCCTGGCCACGTCCCTCGGCTGGGACCTGGGCCGCGCGATCGTCACCGTCGTCCTGACCCTCACCCTCGGCCCGGCGGTGCTCAGGGCCCTGCGCCGGGCCACCCGCCGCGCGGCCTTCGAGAGCCAGGTCACGTTCGACGCGCCCAGGCCGTGAACCGGCCCACATGACCCAGCTCACCTACGAGGCAGGGCCGTACTCCCCGCTGCGTGTCATGTACGCGGCCCCACCCCCTCCGACCTGCCGATGGAGAGCCAGCTCACAAAGACACCCCTCCCCTCGAATGCGGCCATAACTAGTAAAAGCGGTCATTGCGGACGCCCTCCGAGCCTGCTTCTGTGGGTGACGTCGCACGGCGCCGACAAGCCCACGGGCCTCGGCGCCGACGCATGTTCGCGACACCCCCGTCCCCGAGGAAACAGGTTCTCCGTGTCCGTCGCTTTCATCCGCCGCATCGCTTCCCCGAACAAGGCCCTCACCACCGCCGCCGTGGCCGCCGCCACCGCCGGCATGGCTCTGACCGCGGCGCCCGCTCACGCGGCCACCACGGCCTCCGCCCCCGAGGCCCGGGCGATCGCGCACCAGATGATCCCTGACGGCGCGCAGTACAACGCCTTCGCCGAGATCGTCCAGCACGAGAGCGGCTGGAACGTCAACGCCACCAACGCCTCCTCCGGCGCCTACGGCCTGGTCCAGGCCCTGCCGGGCTCCAAGATGGCCTCGGCCGGCTCCGACTGGAAGACCAACGCCAAGACCCAGATCAAGTGGGGCCTGGACTACATGAAGTCCCGCTACGGCAGCCCGGTCGGCGCCTGGAACTTCTGGCAGGCCAACGGCTGGTACTGACACGTAAACCCTTCGCACCTGCTCACCTCGGCCCGGTAGGTTCTCGAGCGTGTGTCCACTGCGGGGAGCTCAGGGGTTCCGCGCGCGGTCGCCCCGGCAAGTCCCCACGCTGAGAGTAGGTTTCGTCCATGGCATGTCGTATCGGTGAGCTCGTGCTCGGTTGCCGCGACCCCGAGGTGCTGGCGCGGTTCTGGTGCGAGGTCCTGGACTTCGTGGTGCTCGGTCGCGAAGACGACGGCAGCATGGAGATCGGGCCGCGCGAAGGGTTCGGCGGCCCGCAGCCGACGCTCTTCCTCAGCCGCAGGGACGAGCCGGAGCAGGGGAAGTCCCGGCTGCACATCGACGTCAACGCCACCGACCGCGACCAGGACGCCGAGCTCGAACGCCTCCTGAAGCTCGGGGCGCGTCGGGCCGACATCGGCCAGACCGGCGAGGAGCAGTGGCACGTTCTCGCCGACCCCGAGGGCAATGAGTTCTGCCTGCTCAAGGCCCGCCTCAACCCGCTCTGACGGCTCCGCGCCCCCGGTGCGCCCCTGAGGGGCCCTCGCACCAGGAGCAGCCCCTCACACGAAGGCGGCGGCCCACGATCCCCGGGCCGCCGCCTTCCCCATGCCTGCGGTCATGTCACGACCCGCAACTCCTTCACCCCGTTGATCCACGCGGACCGCAGCCGTCGCGGATCGTCCACGAGCCTCAGCCCGGGCATGGCGTCGGCGATCGCGTTGAAGATGAGGTCGATCTCGAGGACGGCGAGGGACTTGCCGAGGCAGAAGTGGGGCCCACCGCCACCGAACCCCAGGTGGGGATTGGGATCGCGGGTGATGTCGAAGGCGTCCGGACTCTCGAACACCTCGGGGTCGTGATTGGCGGAGGCGTAGAAGATCCCGACCCGGTCCCCCTTCTTGATCCGCTTGCCCCCCAGCTCCGTGTCCTGCGTCGCCGTCCGCTGGAAGGAGACCACGGGCGTCGCCCACCGCACGATCTCCTCGGCGGCCGTGGAAGGCCGCTCGCGCTTGTACAGCTCCCACTGCTCGGGGTGGGTGAGGAAGGCGTGCATCCCGTGCGTGATGGCGTTTCGAGTCGTCTCGTTCCCGGCGACGGCCAGCATCAGCACGAAGAAACCGAACTCGTCGGAGCGCAGGCTCCCCTCGTCCTCGGCGACCACCAGCGTGCTGACGATGTCCTTGGCCGGGCACTCCTTGCGGTCGGCGGCCATGTTCATGGCGTACGCGATGAGTTCGGTGGCCGACTCCCGGCCGACCTCCTCGGTGATGGCGTACTCCGGGTCGTCGTACGCGATCATCTTGTTGGACCAGTCGAAGATCTTGGCCCGGTCGTCCTGGGGTATCCCGATCAGCTCGGCGATGGCCTGAAGCGGCAGCTCGCAGGCGACGGACGTGACGAAGTCGAAGGAGCCGGAGTTCTCCCGCGCCTCCGCCACGATCGCGCCGGCCCGCTCCCGCAGCCGTTCCTCCAGCGCCCGGATCGCCCTCGGCGTGAACACGCGCTGCACGATCTGCCGGACCCGGGTGTGCTCGGGCGGATCCATGTTCAGCAGGATCAGCCGCTGCGCGTCGATCGCGTCGCGTTCGATGTGCTCGTTGAAGCGGATGATCGCGGTGTTGAGGGAGGACGAGAAGATCTCCGGGTGCGTGGAGACGTACTTGACGTCCGCGTGCCGGGTCACGGCCCAGTAGCCCTCGTCCTGGAACCCGGCCACGTTCGCCGTTTGCGGGATCCAGCGGACCGGCTCGGCCCGGCGCAGTTCGGCGAACTCCGGGTGAGGCACACGGTGGTGCAGCAGGTCGGGGTCGGTGAAGTCGAACCCGTCGGGCAGCGCTGGACAGGGCATGGGCAGCTCCAGCCATCTGACGGTCCATCAGAATATGGGTCCGGTGAAGGTAGTTCAGGACCCTGAAGCCTGCAAGACCCTTGCGGTGACACACATCACGTCCGCAGACTGCTCCCAGGAGAACTAGAACACGTACTAGTTCCAGCTCCCGCTCATGTTCTCGCACGTTCTCGCACGCTCTGGCACGTTCTGGCATGTTCCGCACCCTCGGGCACGTTCGGAGGAAAGGACCCGCACCCATGGCCGCCGAACCCGTCATCGTCGAAGCCGTCCGCACCCCCATCGGCAAGCGCGGCGGCGCGCTCGCCCATCTGCACCCCGCCTACCTGCTGGGCGAGACCTACCGCGAACTCCTCGGCCGCACCGGCATCCCCGCCGACTGCGTCGAGCAGATCGTCGGCGGCACGGTGACCCACGCCGGCGAACAGTCCATGAACCCCGCCCGCACGGCCTGGCTGACCATGGGCCTCCCCTACGAGACCGCCGCGACGACGGTCGACGCGCAGTGCGGCTCCTCGCAGCAGGCGTCCCACATGACGGCCAACATGATCGCGGCGGGCGTCATCGACGTCGGCATCTCCTGCGGCGTCGAGTCGATGTCCCGCGTACCGCTGGGCTCCGGCTCCAAGCACGGCCCGGGAAAGCCCTTCCCGGACGAGTGGAACGTGGACCTCCCCAACCAGTTCGAGGCGGCGGAGCGGATCGCGCGGCATCGGGGTCTGAGCCGGGAGAACGTCGACGCCTTGGGGTTGTTGTCCCAGGAACGGGCCGCCATCGCCTGGTCCGAGGAACGCTTCAAGAGGGAGACCTTCGCGGTCCAGGTGCCGACGACGGAGACGGAACAGGCGTCCGGCCAGGGCATGTGGCGCCTGGTCGACAAGGACGAGGGCCTGCGCGACACGTCGATGGAGGCGTTGGCGGGGTTGAAGCCGATCATGCCGACGGCGGTACATACGGCGGGCAACTCGTCGCAGATCTCGGACGGCGCGTCGGCCATCATGTGGGCGTCCAAGCGGATGGCCCGCGCCCTGAAGCTGAAGCCCAGGGCACGGATCGTCGCCCAGGCGCTGGTGGGCGCCGACCCGCACTTCCACCTCGACGGCCCGATCGACGCGACGCGCGCGGTGCTGGGCAAGGCGGGGATGTCGCTCAAGGACATCGACCTCGTCGAGATCAACGAGGCGTTCGCGTCGGTGGTGCTGAGCTGGGCTCAGGTCTTCGAGCAGGACCTGGCGAAGGTCAACGTCAACGGCGGTGCGATCGCGCTCGGGCATCCGGTGGGGGCCACCGGAGCCCGGCTCATCACGACGGCGTTGCACGAACTGGAGCGGTCGGACAAGGAGTTCGCGCTGGTGACGATGTGTGCGGGGGGCGGCTTGGCCACGGGGACGATTATTCAGCGGCTGTAGAGGCCCAGTCGACGAAGGTCGCGAAGGCGGAGGGCGCGAAGGCGAGCTTCGGGCCTGCGGGGTTCTTGGAGTCGCGGACGGCTACGGTGGCGCAGGGGGCGTCGGCGATCTCCACGCAATCGCCCCCTTGGTCGCCGCTGTACGAGGACTTGCGCCAGGCGAGGGCGCCGAGGGGCGCGCACTCGACGCACTCGCCGCCCTGATCGCTGCTGTAGCTGGACTTACGCCACGTGGTCCCGGCCGGAATCCCGTTGTTCGCCATAGCGTTCCTCCATCACGCGCCGGATCAACTCCGCCGAGTCCTTGAGGGAGAGAGCGGCGGCCTGAAGATGATCGTAACGGAGCGAGCAGTCGCTGACGGTGTCCGGGTTCGCGGTGGGATGCCCGCTGCCGTAGCCCTCGGTATAGACGATGGCCGGGTCCTTCTCGAACCGGTAGAGGGTGAACGAGCCTGTTAGCCCCGCGTGCGCCCCGACCGAGAACGGCAGCACCTGGACGTTGATCCGGGGATTGCTCTCGAAGGACAACAGATGGGCCAGTTGCCCGCGCATGACCTCGGCGTCACCGATCTCCTGGTTCAGCGCGGCCTCGCTGATGATCGCCCACAGGACCGGCGGCGCCTCCCTCTCGAAGATGCGCTGGCGGGCGAGTCGTACGGCGGTGCGGTCGTCGAGGTCCGTCTCGTCGAGCGAGCCCAGCACGGCACGGACGTACGCCTCGGTCTGGAGGAGTCCGTGCACCATGTGCGTCTGGAAGGTGGAGATCTTGACGGCCCGGGCTTCCAACTCCGCGACCTGTTGGAACCAGGCGGGAAGTTGACTACGCATCACCAGCCCGATGAGCCGGGACAACAACCCACCCGTCCCCAGCGCCGCATCCACCCGCTCGCTGAACTCCGACGTCGGAAGTTTCCGTGCCGTCTCGACCTGGCCGACGAGGGAGCCGGTGTAGTTGACGATGTCGCCAAGCTGTTTCTGTGTCAGCCCGGCGGCTTCTCGGTGCCGCCGCAACTCGAAACCGTAGTAGTCGAGCGGCGAAGCTCCCGGATCAAGGACGTTGATGTGGGTCACGTACATACGACCCCTCTCGCAACTCGGTCCACTGCGGGACTCGTTGTATCCATGCTGTAGCCGAGCGTAGTCACGGCAGGCCAGGCTCGTCCCGTGAACGAATATTTTCCCCCTACGCTCATGGCGACCCCGCGCCCCACGCAGTACCGCATGAGCCTGACCGTCGGCGAGCACTCGGCCCGGCACATCCGCCGCATCGTCCGCTCGTTCCTGGACGAGTGGGAGCTGGCCGACCTCTCCGACACCGTGGAACTGGCGGCGACCGAACTGATCGCCAACGTCGTACGCCACGTCCCGGACCGCCGCTGCACGTTTCTGCTTCTCCGTCAGACCGCCGGGGTCCGGGTCGAGGTGGCGGACGGTGTGCCGGAACTTCCCGCCACGCCGGGTGAGGTGTCGCTGGAGGCGGAGGGCGGCCGGGGACTGCTCCTGGTGGACGCCGTGGCCGACACATGGGGCGTGTCCCCATGGCCCGGGGGCGGCAAGACCGTATGGTTCGAGTGCCTTGACCTCAAGCGCAGTTGACGTCTCAGAATGATCGGCATGAACACCGAAACCGAAGACATCAAGGCGATCGAAGAGATCGTGGCCACCGTCGAGCGCACGCAGCGCGCCCGGGACGCAGAAGGGTTCCTCGCGCTGTTCCACCCCGAGGCCCTCTGGACGACCGCACACGGCAAGGTCCTCATCGGCTTCGAGGCGATCGCCGAGTTCACCCGCGCGGTGCTGCCCGGAGCGGTCATGGACGGTGAGGTCACGTACGAGGTGGTGCACACGCAGTTCCTGAGACCTGACGTGGCGGCGGTGAAGGTCAGGCAGACCTACCACTCACCGGACGGCAACACGGAGGGCGCCCCGCTCTACGTCATGACCAAGAACACCGACGGACGCTGGCTCCTGCACGCCTGCCAGAACACCCAGGTGCACGCCGCCGATCAGTGACGGTAGGTCCGCCCGCTCCTCGGTGGCGCCGATCACGGCGTCGGCGGCCTTGCGGGGCCGAAAGCCCTCAGCATCGCGTCGACGAGTGAGTCGGCGTATGCGGCGGTCAGCGGAGCGCTGCGGTGCAGCCACCGCTGGAAGAGGGGGGCGTAGAGCACTTCGAGGGCCAGGTCGAGGTCGGCGTCGGCGTCGAGCTGGCCGGCCTCCTGGGCGCTGCGCAGGCGCGCCCTCTTCGCCTCTTCCAGCGGCTGGGCCACCTTCTCCCGGTACTCGGCCGCCAGCACGGCGTCGTTGGCGATCTCGGTGTTGAGGGCCCGGATCAATCTGTCGAAGGCCGGGTCGGCGAACTCCTCCGCCGTGGCACGCATGACAAGCTTGAGGTCGGCCTCGAGGTCGCCCGTGTCCGGAAGCGTGACCGACTGCCCGTCCGCATCCTCACTCAGAGCGAGCAGCGCAGCGAAGACGACCGCGCTCTTCGACGGCCACCGCCGGTAGATCGTCTGTTTGCCGACGCCTGCGCGGGCAGCGATGGCCTCGACCGTGACCTTCTCGTACGCCTCCTCCGCGACCAGGGCGCGGGCGGCCTCGAGGATTGCCTGCCGGGACCGCTCCTTGCGCCGGGAGTGGTCCGGCCCCTTCTGGTTGGACATGCGGTCACTGTAACCCCGAAACGAGACGATCCGTATTGCTAATGCCGGAGCAATGCCCTAACCTCGAAACGAATCGAGACGAACCGTTTCGTTTACTCAAGTGAGGGGAGTGAGGCGTCATGGCGAACGCAAGGGTCTGGCTCATCACCGGCGCGTCCCGCGGCCTGGGCAGGGCTTTCGCCGAGGCGGCCTTAGCGAGCGGCGACCGCGTGGTGGCCGCTGCCCGCAACGTCGAGCCCCTGGAGGAACTGACCGAGAAATACCCCGGCCACCTGGTCCCGCTGCCGTTGGACGTCACCGACCGCCGCGCCGTGTTCGACGGGGTGGAGCGGGCGGCAGCCGTGTTCGGCAGGCTGGACGTCGTCGTCAACAACGCCGGCGCGATGCTCTACGGCATGGTGGAGGAGGCCACGGAGGAACAGATCCGGGCGCATCTGGACGTGAACTTCTTCGGCGCGGTGTGGGTGGCCCAGGCGGTCCTTCCTCACTTGCGCGCCCAGGGCGGGGGGCGGCTCCTCCAGGTCACCTCGATGGGCAGCGGCGGCGGCATGGCCACCGTCGGCTTCTACGGCGCGGGCAAAGCCGCGCTGGACTCGGTCAGCGAGGCGCTGGCGATGGAGGTCGAGAGGTTCGGCATCAAGGTCACCGTTGTGCAGATGGGCGGCTACAACACCGGCCTGTTCACCACCGGCACCACGACCACCGAGCCCCTGACGCAGTATCAGTCCCTGCGCGCCGAGATGGAGGCGCTGTGGGGCGACGCCGTCGGCCCGGAGCCGGGCACCGCTGCTCCGGTCATCATGGAACTGGCGGCAATGCCGGACCCGCCCCGACGGCTGATCGTCGGCAGTCAGTCCTTCGATCACGTCATGGAGATGTGCCAGGCCCGATCGGAGCTGTACCGGTCCTGGGAGGACCTCAGCCGCGTCGCCCCGGGCTGACCGGATCCGCGCCACGTCGACCTGATCGAGCCGGGCGCGCCGGGGCCGGACCGGGGCGGCGTACGGGGTTACCGTCGGCCGCATGGACGGTGATCGCCGCGCTTGGCTCCCGTGTTTGCTGGGCGGGGCCGTGTTTGTCGTGTGCATGGCCGGCACCACGCTGCCGACGCCTCTCTACCCCCTCTACCAGGAGAAGTTCGGGTTCTCGGAGCTGACGGTCACCGTCGTGTACGCCGTCTACGCCTTCGGGGTCATCGGTGTGCTGCTGCTGGCGGGCAACGCCTCGGACGCCGTGGGCAGGCGCCCGGTGCTGCTGTGGGGCCTGGGGTTCGCGGCGTCGAGTGCGGTCTGCTTCCTGTGTGCCACCGGCCTGGGCTGGCTGTTCGCGGGACGGCTGTTGTCGGGGCTGTCCGCCGGCCTGTTCACCGGGGCCGCCACGGCGTACGTGATGGAGCTGGCGCCGTCCGGCGGCAGTTCCCGAGCCACGTTCGTCGCGACGGCCGCGAACATGGGCGGGCTGGGCTGCGGCCCGCTGCTCGCCGGAGTGCTCGCGCAGTACGCTCCCTGGCCGCTGTACCTGCCGTTCGCCGTGCACCTCGCCCTGGTCGTCTGCTCGGCCGCCGTCCTGCTGCGGCTTCCGGAGACCGTACGGGAGCGGCGGCCGCTGAACACCGTACGACCGCAACGTCCCGGCCTGCCCACCGAGGTGCGGGCGGTGTTCGGAGCGGCGGCGACAGCCTCCTTCGTCGGCTTCGCGCTGTTCGGCGTGTTCACATCCGTCAGCCCGGCCTTCCTCGCCGAGTCCCTCGACGTGCACGACCACGCCGTCAGCGGACTGATCGTCGCCCTGGCCTTCTTCGCCTCGACCGCCGGTCAACTGGCCGTCGGCCGGGTCGGCGTCGGCCGGTCCCTCCCCCTGGGCTGCGCCGGGCTCCTCGCCGGGCTGGCCCTGCTCGCGGGCGCCCTGCGCTGGGATCTGCTCCCGCTGGTGGTACTGAGCGCGATCATGGGCGGGTTCGGGCAGGGCCTGTCGTTCCGCGGGGCGCTGTCCGCGGTGGCCGGGGCGTCTCCGGCGGACCAACGCGCTGCGGTCATCTCGACGTTGTTCGTGGTGGCGTACACAGGCATCTCGGTCCCGGTGATCGGCGTGGGCGTCCTGTCCGGCCCGATCGGCCTGGAGGGCGCGGGACTCGTCTTCATCGGCTGTATGGCCGTTCTGGTCTCCGGCGCTGCCGTCTACCTGCTCCGGCGCCCGGTACCGGTGAGAACGTGAGCGCTGTCCCGGACACCACCCGCCCAGGCCGCTGACCAGCCCGGACACACCTCACATGTCCGGGACAGCCCAGACTCCTTGCTCCGCCGACCGCCCCGACGAAAGGTTGCGCCGTACACAACCCGACGACCGAAGGGGATCCGGTCATGCCCGACTCGAAGTTCTCACACGTACTGACAGCCGTAGCGGCACTCTCCCTGACCGCCATCGGCACCCTCGCCGCACCGACCGCCGTCGCGGCCGAGCACACCACAGGCACACCCGCCGTGGCCGCCGCCTGCCCGTGGAACCAGGGCGCGCCCCCGGCCAACCTGAACCCGTACCGCACGAAGGACTACGCCGCCGTCTCCGCCCCGGTCCGCATGGGCCCGTACGGAGCCTGCACCTCGGTCGGCACCCTCCCGGTCAACTCCTCGGTGACAGTGGACTGCTACGTCGCGAACAGCTACGGCAACACGTGGTCGTACATCCACGGCTACGGCTGGGTCTGGGACAGCAACCTCCGCAACGGCGGCTCCCCGCACCCCTGCCGGTTCTAGGGTCCTCGGCCTCACCGCCGGCCCCTCGTTCGAGACGAAGCGCGCGAAGGCGGCACGTAGCGGCCATTGTTCACCGTGCGATGAACGCCTTCGCTCGTTTCCACGTCTACGAAACCGTGGTCCCAGCCGAACACACACTCGTCCGGCCGACGCGCGCGGCCAACCTCCAGAGAAACCCCCTCTGGGAGCGCTCCCGCACGCCCCTGCTCGCCACCCTGCCGCTGCTGCCCCTCTACGCGATCTGGTGGCTGTTCCTCGCGACCGGCGGCGGTGACCTGGCGGCCCAGGAGGCCTGGGCGGGGTTCGCGTCACGCCATGGCGGATCGGCGTACAACCTGTTCTGGTACGGCGGGATGCACACCGCCAACTACAGCCTGATATCGCCGTACTTGATGGCCGCACTCGGGGTCCGCACGGTCACCGCCGTCTCCGGGCTCGTCGCCTCCTGGCTGGCCGCCGTGCTGGTCCGGCGCGCCGGTGTCCGCAAGCCGCTCGGGCCCGCGCTGCTCGCGTCGTCAGCGCTGTGGTGCAACGTGGCCTCGGGGCGTACGACGTTCGCGCTGGGTGTTGCCTTCGGGCTCGCTGCTGTGGTCCTGCTGACCGGGGAGCGGCGGCTCGTACTGGCGGGGGCCTGCTCCGCGTTGGCGACGATGGCTTCGCCGGTCGCGGGGCTGTTCGTCGCCGTCGTGGGCGCGGGCTTCCTCCTCGTGCGGGATCACGGGCGGGCCCTCGTTCTGCTCCTCCCGCCCGCCGCTGTCGTCGGCATGACCACGCTCCTCTTCCCGTTCGCCGGGCAGCAGCCGATGCCGCCCGGCCGCGTCTGGCCGCCCGTCGTGCTCGGTCTCGCCCTCACCGCGTTCGCGCCCCGAGAGTGGCGGGTGGCGAGGTGGAGCGGCGTGGTGTACGCGGCCGGGACCGTGCTGGTGTACCTCGTCCCCTCCCCCATCGGGACGAACGTCGAGCGGTTCGCCGAGCTGTTCGCGCCGGCCGTGCTCCTCGCCGCGGTGCTCTCCGCGCCCCGGCTGCGGCGGCTGGGCCGCAGCCTGCTGATCGTGGCGCTCGTGTTCTCCGTCTGGTGGGTCGGCAAGAAGACCGCGGACGATCTGCGGGTGTACACGGTCGTTCCCGCCTACGCCGCCGACACGCAGCCCGTCGTGCAGGCCCTTCAGCGCCTCGGGGCCGACCGGACGCGCGTGGAGGCCGTTCCGGCGCGGGACCACCGCGAGGCCGTCGGGTTCGCCCCGCACGTCAACCTGGCTCGCGGCTGGAACCGGCAGCTCGACATGGAGCGGGCCCGTCTGTTCTACGACGGGACGTTCTCCGCGACGACCTACCGGGCGTGGCTGGAGCACTGGGCCGTCGGCTTCGTCGTCCTGCCGCTGGGGAGACCGGACGGTTACGCGGCGGACGAGGCGCGGCTGGTGCGGGAGGACCGGCCGGACTGGCTGGAGCCGGTGTGGCAGAACGCGCACTGGCGGGTGTACCGGGTGCGGGACGCAGTACCGCTGGTCTCGACGCCGGGGACGGTCGTACGCACGGCCAGTGCCGATCTGACGTTGCGCGTCTCCCAGCCGGGCTCGGTGACCATACGGGTCGCCTACTCGCCCTGGCTGCGCGCCGACCACGGCTGTCTGAGCAGGGAAGGCGACTTCACGCGGCTCACGGTCACCGAGCCCGGCGAGTACCGGATCGGCTCGGAGTACGGTCTTTCTCGAGTTCCTCGCTCCGGCTGCTGACCGCCGCCGCGGTCTTGAGCCGGGCGCGGGGTCCCTGGAGGGCGTACGTGAGGCCGAAGCCCCCGCCGACCACCGCCGCGCCGCCCGCCGCGTCGAGGATCCAGTGGTTGCCGGTCGCGACGATCGAGCAGGCGGTGAGGAACGGGTGCAGCAGGCCGAGCGCCTTCATCCACCCCTTGGGCGCGACGATCGCGATGACGAGCCCGCACCACAGGGACCAGCCGAAGTGCAGCGACGGCATCGCCGCGTACTGGTTGGTGAGCGCGGTCAGCGTGCCGTAGTCCGGCTGGGAGAAGTCCTGGGCGCCGTGGACCGTGTCGATGATGCCGAGGGTCGGCATGAGGCGCGGCGGGGCCAGCGGGTAGAGCCAGAACCCGACGAGGGCGAGCAGAGTGGCGAAGCCGAGGGCGGAGCGGGCCCAGCGGTAGTCGACCGGGCGGCGCCAGTACAGGACGCCGAGGACGGTCAGCGGGACGACGAAGTGGAACGACTCGTAATAGAAGTCGAAGATGTCGCGCAGCCAGTCGGCCTTGACGACGGCGTGGTTGACGGCGTGCTCGATGTCGATGCGCAGGAAGCGTTCGATGTCCCGGATCTGGTGGCCGTGCTCCTCCGCCCGGACCCGGCCCGCCGAGTTGCTGTCCCCGGTCGCGGCGAGCCGCACCCTGGAGTAGGCGGCGTAGGTGACGCGGATGAGGAGGAGTTCCAGGAGGAGGTTGGGGCGGGTGAGGACCCTGCGCAGGAACGGCAGCAGGGGGATGTGCGTGAAGCGGGTCGGGACGGTGGGGGCGTACTGCGTGGGGACCGGCGCGCGGTAGTACGGGGACGTGCGGGACAGGAAGGGGACGAGCGTGGCGGCGGCCAACGCGGCCAGCAGGATCACGTTGTCGCGCACCGAATACAGCGGCGTCATGTTCGGCAGCACCATCTTGGCCGGGAGCGTCGTCACCAGGACGACGGAGACCGGCCACACGTACCGGTCGGAGGCCCGTCTGCCGACCCGGCCGACGACCGCGAGCAGCACCCACAGCAGCTGGTGCTGCCAGGTCGTCGGCGACACGGCGACGGCGGCGCAGCCGGTGATCGCGACCGCGAGCAGCAGCTGGCCGTCGCGGGCGTAGCGCACGGCGCGGCGCAGGCCGATGACGGCGACGGCGGCGCCGAACGCGAAGAAGAGGCCGATCTCCACGGGGCCGGTCAGCCCGAGCCGGAGCAGGGCGCCGTGCAGGGACTGGTTGGCGAGGTCGTCGGCGTCGCCGCCGAGGCCGACGCCGACCATGTGGTGCACCCAGTAGATGTACGAGTCGCGCGGCATCGCCACCCAGGCGAGCGCCGTGGACGCGGCGAAGGTGAGGCCGGTGGAGGCGGCGCCGCGGCGGCGGCCCGTGAACCACAGCAGCGGGGTGAACAGCAGCATCGTGGGCTGCAGGGCGGCGGCCAGGCCGATGAGCGCGCCGCTGGCGCGTTCCCCTCGTACGACGAAACAGCCGAGGAGGACGAGGAGCACCGGGATGATGCTGGTCTGGCCGAGCCAGAGGGCGTTGCGCACCGGCAGCGACAGCATGAGCAGGCAGATCGCGACGGGCGCGGCCAGCAGCGCGGTGCGGCGGCTGACGGGCTGCGGCAGGGCACGGGCGGCGACCAGACCGAGGGCCACGACCAGGAGGAGGGAGCCGAAGGTCCAGCCCCAGCCGAGGGCCTGTTCAGCCGAACGGGTGAGGGGCTTGAGGACCAGGCCACCGAACGGGGTATCGGTGAAGCGTGTGGAGTCGTAGAGGGACCCCTTGACGTGCAGGACGCCGTTCGGTCCGACCCAGGTCTCCAGGTCGGTCAGCCGGTCCCCGCGAGGAGTGGCGAGGACGACGGCCACTTGGCGTGCGGCGAGGACGGCGGCGACCAGCCACAGTCCGAGGCGGGCCACGCGCAGGCGCGCTCTGGCCGGCCCGACAGCCGTCGCTCCGTAGGCCTTTGCCGGTCGCCCGCTGTGCTCCGCATTCGCCACGCCTCGTCGGCCTCCCGCCCCGTTCGTCCCACGCGTCACACGCGAGGGAAGTGGTTTACGAGCTTTGGAGGCTCGTACCGCCCCTGGAGAGGATTTGTCCGCTAGACGTTAGTCGGGGAGCGCCGAGGTCGCCTCCGGAGAGCGTGGGAACGATCACCGTCGGGCGGCGCCCTCGGCTCGGGCGGCCCCCTCGGCCCAGCTCGCGCCCCCGGCTCACGCCCCCTCCTCAGTTCACCCGTACGGGTGATGAGGCTGTCGGTCCGCGGCCTCGCCGCGCTCACCGTCGGCGTGGTATGGCTACCCCGGGGGTACCCCCGTGGGGGGACCCGCGCCGGAGCTTCTTCGTCGGCAGGAATAGTTAGAGTTTCTAACTTGTAGCGGCTTGTATAGGAGAGACTGAGCGCATGAGCGACTCGCAGATCTGGGATGCCGTCGACGCGTACTTCACCGCCCACCTGACCCCGGACGACGAGGTCACCCGCGCCGCGCTGCGGGACAGCGAGGCGGCCGGCCTGCCGCAGGTCAACGTCACGGCGAACCAGGGCAAGCTGCTCCAGCTGCTCGCCCAGATCCAGGGTGCCCGCACCATCCTGGAGATCGGCACCCTGGGGGGCTACAGCACCATCTGGCTGGGCCGGGCGCTCCCGGCCGACGGCCGTCTGATCTCCCTGGAGTACGACCCCAAGCACGCCGAGGTCGCCAGCCGCAACATCGCGCGGGCGGGCCTCGACAAGCTCGTCGAGGTGCGCGTCGGCGCGGCCCTGGACTCGCTGCCCCAGCTCGCCGACGAGAACCCGCCCCCGTTCGACCTGGTCTTCATCGACGCCGACAAGGCCAACAACGCCCACTACGTGGAGTGGGCGCTGAAGCTCACCCGCGCGGGCAGCCTGATCGTCGTCGACAACGTCGTCCGGGGCGGCCGCGTCGCCGACGTGGACACCAGCACCGCCGACATCCAGGGCACCCGCGCCGCGATCGAGCTCATCGGCACCCACCCGCGCCTCAGCGGCACCGCGGTCCAGACGGTGGGCAGCAAGGGGTACGACGGTTTCGCCCTGGCACGGGTGCTGGAGTAGCCGCAGCCCCCCGCGGGTGGTTACGCCTCGTGATAGAAGCCGACGTTGACGCTGCGCGGCCCGGTGCGGTCGACGATGACGATCTCACCGGCGCCGCCCTTCGGCAGCTGCACGGTCCCGCCGTACGCGATGGTCTGCGCGTACTCCCCGACCACCAGCCGCACCTCGGAGGACGGGTCGGTCTGCGAGCCGCGCAGCCATGTGACCTGCCAGCCGCCCTCGGGCCCGCACAGGAACTCCAGGTGGACCCGCGAGACGAACAGCCAGTCGTCGGGCGTCGCGAGACGGCACACGGATCTGTCCCGGCCCACCCGAAGCACGGCGCCCGGCTCACTGGGCGCGTCGGCCATGAGCATGCCGGCCGTGGCGCCCGCGTCCGTCCCGGACACGGTGGCCATGGTGAGTTCGAGCACGTGCGCTCCTTCTGAAGTGTGCCTGACGCAGGGTCCTGCTGAACTGTGCGTGCGAGCGGTCTGGTTGGCGACCGCCGCCGCATGATAAATCGCCCGGTGGCACCGCGTCCGGCACAATGGAGTCATGACCGAGCGAAAGCCACCGGGCGTACCGTTCGAGTCCTGGGTCGACAAGCAGATCCGAGACGCGCAGAGCCGGGGCGAGTTCGACGAGCTCCCCGGCGCGGGTGAGCCGCTGCCGCCAGGTATGGACACGTCGTACGACGAACTGTGGTGGATCCGGCGCAAGATGGCCCGCGAGGGTCTGGTCGTGCTGCCGCCCGCCCTGGCCCTGCGCAAGGAGGCCGAGGACACGCTCGCGGCGGCCCTGGTGGCGCCCTCGGAGCGGATCGTGCGGAAGCTGATCACCGACGTCAACGTCAAGATCCGCGAGATGATGTTCAAACCGCCGCCCGGGCCCCCGCTGGGCAAGAAGCCGTACGACGTCGAGGACGTCGTACGGCAGTGGCGGGAGCTCCGGACGGCGGTGGACGCGTCGTCGGATGTTCCGCGTGTGTCAGACGCGGACGTCGGACGCGGGCGTCAGACCCGTAGGTCAGACGCGTAGGAGGCGTTCCGCCAGCTCGCGGTAGTCCCGCAGGGCCAAGCGGAGTTGTTCGGTGTCGGTGGTCGTGGTGGGCCTGCCCTCGCCGCCCTCAGTGGACTGCCATGCCCCGCGCAGGGTGCTGCGACGGCGCGTGACGGCCTCCGTGAAGCGCGCGGCGACCTCCTCCAGCACGTGGTCGGCCTCCTCCACGGCGGTCCTGGGTCCGTCGACGAACCCGGACACGGCGTGGTGCAGCTGCAGCGCGAGCTTGTCGGCCTCGTCGTGCGAGAGGAGCCGGGCCTCTTCGTCCGACGGGGTGGAAGCGGCGCGACCCGCTGTGGTGAAGGTGTCCTCCTGGGCGAGGCCGGCTCCGCTCAGCGACTTCCCACCCATGGGCGTGCCGTGCTCCTCGGGGATTCCCCGGGTCTCCTTGCCGGTCGGGGTGCCCCGGGTTCCGGTGCCGGTCGGGGTGCCCCGGGTTCCGGTGCCGGTCGCGCCCGCGCCCGCAACGTCCTCCGCTCCGGCGCCGAGACCGCCGTGCGGTCCCGCCCCAGGGGCCCTGCGCTGGTCCGTGTCCTCGCCCGGGATGCCCTTGGCGCCCGGCTCCGGTGTGCGTCGCCTGCCCTCATCGGGTGTCACGTCGGCCATCTCGTTCACCCCTGCCTCGTCTGGTGCCGCTGGAAGGACGGCAGGTGACCGCGGCCGCCGGCGCGGGCCTTGCTGTGGTGGTCGTCGGTCGCGCGGTGGCGTCCTGAGTCACGGCGGACCGGGCCCATCAGGTCCTCGAACAGGTCACGGGCCTCGACCAGCGCCTCGCGCAGCTCCTCCGTGCCCGGGGTCCGGCCGTCCTGCTCACTGCCCGCACGCCCGCGCACCACACTGTGGACGCGCCGGTAGCCGTGCACGTGGTGCCCGTGGTGCACGGACAGCGCGGCGACCTGCTCCTCGTACCGTCCGCCGTCGGGGAAGCCCCGGGCTCCGGCCAGCTCGGAGAGCAGCTGTTCCGCCTCGACCACCGCCTCCTGCGGCGAGTCGACGAACCGCTCCTGCGTGGCCGTCCAGCGAGCCTCGAACCGTTCCCGCTCCGCCGGCTCCAGCGGCCGCTCGCGCAGCCCGCCGTGCCGCTCCACGAGTGCGCCGAGTTCCCGCTCGGCGGCCTTGGTGTCTCCGTCGTGCCGTGCCACGGCACGGTCGTACTCGGGCCCGAAGCGCCGCTTCAGGCTTCCTCCGCCCCGCGCTCCTCGGCTCCGCAAAGCCAGGACGGCCGCCACTGCGACGACGGCCGCCACGATCACGATCAGAGCGATGATCACGCCTGTGGACATGGTTGCCTTCCGGTGTATGGCCCAGTGGGCCGACTTTCACGTCGAGTTACCCGGAAGGCCCCTCCCAAACGACGACGACAGGCCATCGGCTCGGCGCAGACACGCCATCGCCGCCGCCATCGGTCCGGCCGTCGGTGCCGCCATCGGTCCCGCCTGAAATTCGTGTGACGGGCGTGTCGATTCGCCGACGGCCCGATCGACGTCAGGGTGACGAAAGACAGAAGAGCTGAAGAGGAGGCCGTCATGGGTGAGGTCATCGCACGGCTGGCCATGTCGCTGGACGGGTACGTCGCAGGCCCCGAGTCGGGCCGCGAACACCCCCTGGGCATCGGCGGGGAGCGGCTGCACCAATGGGTGTACGGGCTGCGCACGTTCCGCCGGATGCAGGGCATGGAGGGCGGGACCGGCGGCCCGGACGACGACCTGATCGCCGAGTGGACCGAACGGCCGGGCGCGGTGGTGATGGGCCACGGCATGTACATCACCGGCGAGATCCCCTGGGGCGACGACCCGCCCTTCCACGCGCCGGTCTACGTCGTCACCCACCACCCTCGCGAGCCACTGGTGAAGAAGGGCGGAACCACCTTCCACTTCGTCACCGAGGGCCCCGGGCGCGCCCTGGAGCTGGCCCGTGCGGCGGCCGGGGACAAGGACGTGTCGCTGGCGGGAGGCGCCGACCTGGTGCAGCAGTTCATCCGCGCCGGATGGCTGGACGAGCTCCTCCTGCACGTCGTACCGGTCCTGGCGTGCGGCGGTCGACGGCTCTTCGGCGACCTCGGCGACCAGCACATCGAGTGGGCGAAGACCCAGGTCGTGGACTCGCCCGGGGTCACGCATATTCGGTTGCGCGCGGTGCCCGCCGACCGCCGAGAATGACCGGCATGACTGCCCCGGCCGCCCAACTCTCCTGGACCGTAGCCCCGGAACCCTTCGACTCGCCCGTCGCCGCCGCGCTCTGGCGGGCGTACTACACGGAGGTCAGCGACCGCTGGTACCTGCTGCACGAGGGGCGCAGGACCGATCCGGACGAGCTGGAGCGCGAGGTCGCCGCGACGACCGGTTCGGACCTCGCCCCGCCCGGCGGGCAGTTGCTCGTCGCGCGGTACGGGGGTGAGCCGGCCGGCAGCGCGGGCGTACGGCTCCTCGACGCGACGACCGCCGAACTCAAGCGCGTGTTCCTGCTGCCCGGCGTGCGCGGAAAGGGCGGGGCGGCGCTGCTCGTCGGCGCCGCCGAGGACGCCGCCCGTGAGCTCGGCGCCGCTCGGCTGATCCTCGACACGCGCGGCGACCTGGTGGAGGCCCGCACCCTGTACGCCCGACTCGGCTACACGGAGACCGAGCCGCACAACGACGAGCCGTATGCGGAGCACTGGTTCAGCAAGGTGCTCAGCCCAGGTGTCGGCCAGGCGCCAAGCCCGGACTAGGACAACGGGTTACTTTTTCACGTAGAGCACCTGGTACTGCAGCGAGGGCGCGTCGGCTCCTCTCAACTCCGCGTGACAGACGTATGCGCTCCACCGTCCTTCGGCGACTCCCTTGTCCCCCTGGGACTGGCAGTAGGCCGCGGATGCCAGCCACTCGGCCTCCTTGACGTATCCCTGCGGCGGCACCCACCCCTCGGGGAGACGCTGGATGGGACCGCAGTCGGAGAAGGGGGCGGCACTACCGCGGCAGATTTTGATACCGGGTGTGCCGGTGTACTCCTTGCGAACCGGAGTTGATCCGGATCCGCAATGAGTTTGCACCTTCGTGGCGGGCGCGGGGAAGGAGCCCAACATCGGCTGGATCAGCAGCGAATAGCATTCTGCACTGGAGCTTCGGAGTTCCCCATCGATCAAACTCTTGCCTTCGAGAGGACGGATCGTGCCTGAGGCGCTACCCGCTCCGTGCGTCACCGACCAGGCAAAGGGTGCTCTCTCGGCAGCTTGACGGCCGTCAGTGGCACCGTCAGCTGCTGCGGCCACTGGCGCCAAGGCCAGCAGTGTGGCAGCCCCGGCAAGGAAAGCTCCGGCGGCAGCGGCAACACAAATTCCGCGCTGCTTGATACTCATTTTTCCCCTCGTTTTACAGGAACGCACCGAGGGAGGAAAGCGCGCGGTCACCACGCTCCCCCCGGCGCGTGATTTCTTCAAAGATCGTCACATGGGAAACACAAAGATGTCGACCGAAAGTGACCGGCGTCACATGCGGCGAATTTGCCCCCTCTTCAGGCGCCAGTGGCTTAAATCTGCCCTCTTGCCAAAATTATGCTTGCCGCAATACGAACGGAAATCTAGCGGTTTCCGTCGAAGTCGGCCCCGGCCTACGCCGGGGGAAACGCAAGCCGGGACCGGCTCTCACCTTGAGCGGTGCGCGCCCAAGGAGTTCAGGAGTGCGGCGCCGCGTTCGGCGTCATCCACGCTTACGGCGAAGTCCCTGCCTTTGAGCCAAGCGCTCAGCGCGGATGTGGCACCGGGCGCTCGTTGTGGGGCTGTTCGCGGTCCGAGCCGCACAGTTCCTCGTTCAGGTCCCTGACGAGCAGGGTGAGGTCGGTGGGGCGGTCCGGTCCCCACCAGTCGCCGAGCAGTTCGGCCAGGGACTCCTCCCGGGCCGTCGCCAGCCGCTCGGCGGCCTCGCGCCCCTGATCGGTCAGTACGAGGTCGGGGCCCGCGCGTACGGCGAGCCGCCGCTCCTCGATCTGCCGGGTGGCCTCGACGATCACGCCCAGCGGTACCGGGCTGCGGCCCGCGAGCTCGGCCGGCTCCACCCTGCCGTGCCGCTTGATCCGCAGCAGCAGCCAACTCGCCGCCGGGAGCAGGTCGTACCCGGCACGTGCGGTGATCTTCCGGTAGACCTCGCGGCGGCCCTCCCGGGTGCCGAGGGCGGACAGCGCGCGGCACACCTCGTCGTACGACGACCGCTCGACCGGGTTGCTGGCCAGCGTCTCCGTGACATCGGGCGCGGTGACCGAGCCGCGCAGGGGCTCCTCCTTCAGGAACCAGGCCAGGGCGAAACCGAGGAGGGCGACCGGGGCGGCGTACAGGAAGACGTCGGTGATGGCGGACGCGTACGCGTGCAGCGCCTCCGGGCGCAGCGCGGGCGGCAGGGCGGCGATGCCCCGCGGGTCGGCCTCGAGGGAGTCCGCCGAGACATCGGGCGGGAGCTGGGCGCCCCGGAAGGCGTCGGTGAGCTTGTCGCCCAGGCGGCTCGCGAAGACCGTACCGAAGAGGGCCACGCCGAAGGAGGCGCCGATGGAGCGGAAGAAGGTCGCGCCGGAGGTGGCGACGCCCAGATCCTCGTACGAGACGGCGTTCTGGACGATGAGCACGAGGACCTGCATGACGAGGCCGAGACCGAGGCCGAAGACGAAGAAGCAGGCGCTCATCTCGGCGGTGGAGCTGCCCTCGTCGAGTTGATGGAGCAGCAGCAGACCGACCGCGGTCACCCCCGTGCCCACGACCGGGAACACCTTCCAGCGGCCGGTACGGCTGACGACCTGACCGGAGCCGGTGGACGACAGCAGCATGCCGAGCACCATGGGCAGCATGTGGACTCCGGACATGGTCGGGGAGACGCCCTGGACGACCTGGAGGAAGGTCGGCAGATAGGTCATCGCGCCGAACATCGCGAAGCCGACGATGAAGCTGATGACGGCGGAGAGGGTGAAGGTGCGGATGCGGAACAGCTTCAGGGGCAGGACGGGCTCGGCGGCCCGCCGTTCGACGGACACGAACAGGGCGGCCAGTACGACACCGAGGACCGCGAGGCCGACGATCTGGACGGATCCCCAGGCCCACGTCGTGCCGCCGAGGGAGGCGACGAGGACCAGGCAGGTGGCCACGGAGGCGATGAGGACGGTGCCGAGGTAGTCGATGACGTGCGGGGTCGCCCGGCGCGGGATGTGCAGCGCGGTCGCGATCACAGCGAGGGCGACGACACCGATCGGCAGGTTGACGTAGAACACCCAGCGCCAGCTCAGGTGTTGGGTGAACAGCCCGCCCAACAGGGGTCCGAGCACACTCGTGGCGCCGAAGACAGCGCCGAACAGCCCCTGGTAGCGCCCTCGTTCACGTGGCGGGACGATGTCCCCGACGATCGCCATCGACAGCACCATCAACCCGCCGCCGCCGAGCCCCTGCAGGGCCCGGAAGCCGATGAGCTGGGTCATGTCCTGCGCCGCCCCGCACAGCGCGGAGCCGACGAGAAAGATCACGATCGCGATCTGGAACAGCCGCGTCCGCCCGTACTGGTCACCGAGCTTGCCCCACAGCGGAGTCGCGGCCGTCGAGGCCAGCAGGTACGCCGTCACCACCCAGGAGAGGTGCTCCATACCGCCGAGTTCGCTGACGATCGTGGGCAGCGCGGTCGACACGATGGTCTGATCGAGGGCGGCGAGCAGCATCCCGAGGAGCAGGGCGCCGATCGACACGAGGACGTTGCCGGGCACATGCCGCTCCGCCTCTCCCGTCCGGGCGTGCGCGTCCAGGGCCATGGAGACCTCCTGAGGCTCTCGTGACACCTCCATCCTGAACGGTGTGACCAATTATGGCCCGTTGAGTCCTGTTGGAAGGACACGTTCCGGGGGTCGAACGCGGGGGCGTGTGTGGAGGATCTGCATAATCTCTGGAATTCGTATGGGGAGGGACCGAACACGTGGACGAGTCGAACGGCCATCAGTGCCCGGAATGCGGGGCGCTCAGGGCACGGGACAACACCCCGTCGTGCGCCTGCACCCAACGGGCGTCCGACGCCCTGCGCGCCGCGCGCACGGCGGAGGCGGCCGCGGCGGAGGATTTCGATCCGCTGCGGATACGGCCGTACGTGGAGATCGAGAGGGAGGCCGGGGAGGCCGACGGTACGCACCAGGTGCCGCCCGCTCCGGACGCGACGATGCCGTTGCGCGCGGTCGCCGCGGAGCGGCCCGGGCCCATGGAGGCGACGGCGGCGCTGCCCACTCCCCTGGCGCCCGCGTCGGGCACGCCCAGCAGGAGGGACCTGAGCCTGTTCGAGGGCGCGCCGGGAGACACGTACGCCCCGGACGACCTGCCCACCTCGGACGCGGGGGCCGGGAGACCTCAGCGTCACCGCCGGACGGTCCTGCTCGGGGTCACGGCGGCGGTCGTGGCGGTGGTGGCCGCGGCCGGGTACGCGAGCGGCCTGTTCTCCTACGAGACCCCGTCGAGGGACGGTTCGGCGTCGAAGGACGTACGAGCGGCGGTACCGGCCCCGTCGACGAGCGCAGGTTCCACACCCCCGGCGACCACACCCGGCCCGGCATCCCCTGCTCCGACGCCCACGACCGCACCATCGTCGGCCAGTCTGAGCCCGTCCCCTTCCCGCTCGGCGTCGAGCGCACCCCCCTCCCCGTCCCCCTCGACCGAACCGACCCCGGCCACCCCCTCTGTCACCGCCACCGGCTCCCCCACGCCCGAGGAAAGCGCGGCCCGCCAAGGCGGCCCCGACGCCGGCGCCGACAAGGCCGACACCGACACCTTCGCCCTACGCCGCGGCGATCGCGGCCCCGAGGTGACCGAACTCCAGCAGCGGCTGCGCCAGTTGCGCCTCTACAACGACGACATCAACGGTAAATACGACACCCAGCTCGAAAACGCCGTCCGCAACTACCAGTTGTCCCGCGGCATCCAGGCCGACGAACCGGGCGTGTACGGCCCGGCCACGCGAACTGCGCTGGAGGCGGAGACGAGGGAGCCGTAAGCACCAGCCGGCCCACGCCGGGTCGGCTCAGCCGCGCCTCAGGCCCCCAACCCGCCGTCCACCACCAAACGCACCCCACCGCCGCTCAAAACCTCAACCCGCACGCCGCGCAAATCACTCACCCACACGTCAGGGCCGTAACCCCTGGCCCGCTCCCCCACCCCCACCACCCGCATCCCCGCGGCGCGCCCCGCCGCGATCCCCGCGCCCGAGTCCTCGAAGACCACGCAGTCCGCAGGGGCTGCACCCAGTTCGGCCGCGCCCTTGAGGAAGCCCTCGGGGTCGGGCTTGCTGGCGCCTACGGATTCCGCGGTGATGCGGATTTCGGGGAGGGGGAGGCCGGCTGCGGTCATGCGGGCCGTGGAGAGGGCGGCGTCCGCTGAGGTCACGAGGGCGTGCGGGATTCCCCGGAGAGAGGCGAGGAAGTCCCGCGCGCCGGGGATCTGTACGACGCCGTCCATGTCCGCGGTCTCCTCCGCGAGCATGCGTGCGTTGTCCGCGTGGTTCTGCTCCACGGGGCGGTCGGGCAGCAGCAGTGCCATCGACGCGTGGCCCTGCCTGCCGTGGACGACCTTCATCACCTCGTCGCCGTCCAGCCCGTGCTGCTCTGCCCAGCGGCGCCAGATGCGTTCCACCACGGCGTCCGAGTTGACGAGGGTGCCATCCATGTCGAGGAGGAGGGCGCGGGCGGTGAGCACGGCGGTGGCCGTCATCGGCAGCTCCAAGCACAGGCTCAAGCACGGGAGAACGCAAAAGAAACAAAGCGCCCCGCCCGCCGGTCAGGGAAAACGGGCGGGAGCCACTTTGTTCCTCTACGGTACAAAACCGGGGCCGGATGCGCCAGAGCCCCGACGCAACCTCCCGCAACCGTTCACCCGCCGTTCAGCTCACGCCGGCCCCCAGAGCCCTCAGGACACCGCCTCCCAGAGGCTCCACACCCCCAGCCCGATCATCAGCATGGCCGCCACCTGTGTGATCAGCCGCAGCGGCACGCGCTTCATCAGTGCCTTTCCGCCGACGATGCCCAGCCCGGCCACCGCCCACAGCGCGAGGACCGCACCGAGGCCGACGGAGAGGGGGTCGTCGTAGCGGGCCGCGAGGTTGGCGGTCATGATCTGGGTCAGGTCACCGAACTCGGCGACCAGGATGAGCATGAATCCGGCGCCGGCGACCTTCCAGAAGGACTGGTTCTCGGGACTGCGGACCTCCTCCTCGTCCTCGCCCTTCTTCATCAGGAGCACCGCCGCACCCCCGAGGAAGAGCACGCCCGTCAGCGCCTGCACGATCTGCTGGGGCAACAGCGTCAGTACGCTGCCGGCCGCCACGGCGAGGGCGACGTGCAGCGCGAACGCGGCGGCGACGCCGACGAAGACGTAGGAGGCGCGGTAGCGAGTGCCGAGGACGAGGCCGGCGAGGGCCGTCTTGTCCGGGAGTTCGGCGAGGAAGACGACGCCGAACACGAGCGCTGTCACGGTGAAGCTGATCAAGGGTCCTCAATCGGTCGGGGCCGCCCCACCGAGAGTGTTCTGAACCTTCGCGACCTTCGAAGCCTTCGCGGCCCTGCGACATGACACCTCGGCACGGCAGCACACTCGGCGCCCGTGCCGTACGACACGGGTGTGCACTGCTTGCCGAAGGTCTCGCTGGCCGACCTCATGACCGAGGTCCGCCTCCGGGCGCCGGCTCAGGCGAGCTGAGCAGTATGTCGACGGTCCGGCGAAGAGCTACTCCCCTTCAACTCCGTCCATCGTACGTGACGCCCGTGAAAACTCCCCTGCCCGCACCCCTTGTCGTGTCATGTACGCGTCATTAACTTCTAACCCGCCCCACACCCCACCGCAACACGGCGCCGCGAGCATTCCCTCGCCCGCACCCCAACGCCGCCCCACCCCAAGGGAGTTCGCATGTCGAAGTTCTACGCGCGTCGACACCTCAGCATACTCTCGGCCCTCACCGGCCTCATAGCCTCCGTCGCACTGTTCAACTCCCCGACCGCCTCCGCCGCCCTCCCCACCCCGGTCAGCGCCGCCACCGCCCGCACCTACCTGGCCTCCCTCACCGTGGCCACCGAGGACCGCACCGGCTACAGCCGCGACCTCTTCCCGCTCTGGATCACGATCAGCGGCAGCTGCAACACCCGCGAGACGGTCCTCAAGCGTGACGGCTCCGGCGTCGTCACCGACTCCTCCTGCGCCTCCACAAGCGGCAGCTGGTACTCCCCGTACGACGGCGCGACCTGGACCGCCGCCTCCGACCTCGACATCGACCACCTCGTCCCGCTCGCCGAGGCCTGGGACTCCGGCGCGAGCGGCTGGACGACCTCGCGGCGCCAGGCCTTCGCCAACGACCTGACCCGCCCGCAGCTCATCGCCGTCACCGACAACGTCAACCAGGCCAAGGGCGACCAGGACCCGGCCACCTGGATGCCGTCGCGCACGGCCTACCGCTGCACCTACGTCCGCGCCTGGGTCCAGGTGAAGTACTACTACGACCTCTCCGTGGACTCCGCCGAGAAGAGCGCGCTCACCAGCTACCTCGCGAGCTGCTGAGTGAACTGCTGAGCGCAGGGATCTCCCCGTCCTCCTCCGTCGTTCCGTACCGTACGGGGCGACGAAGGAGGGCGCGTCCCCGAGGCGAGCCCGACCATGGAAAGGGACGGGCGATACCGTGGCCGAACTGCGCCTGGGACCACTGCTGAGATACGTCGACGGCTCGTCCGCGACCGTCTGGGTCGAGACGAGCCACCCGTGCACCGCCGAGGTGCACTGTTCGGACGGCGCCCGCGGCGCGGCCCACACCTTCCAGATCGCGGGCCACCACTACGCCCTGATCCCGGTGACCGGACTCACACCGGGCGCCTCGGCCCCGTACGAGGTCCTGCTCGACGGCGCCCGTGCCTGGCCGCTGCCCGACTCACCCTTCCCGCCCTCCGTGATCAGCACCCCGGCCGACGGCGACAGTGAGGCCGTGCGGGTGACGTTCGGCTCGTGCCGCTGGGCCGCGCCACCCGCCGACGGGCACGACCCGGTCGGTCCCGACGCCCTGGACACGCTGGCGACCCGGATCGCCGCCGACCCGGCGGGCGAGCGGCCCGACGTGCTGCTCCTGCTGGGCGACCAGGTGTACGCGGACGAAACCTCCGACGCCACCCAGCGCTGGCTGGCCGGCCGGCGCGACCTCTCCGAGCCCCCGGGTACCGGGATGGCCGACTACGAGGAGTACACCCGGCTCTACTACGAGTCCTGGCTCGACCCCGAGGTGCGCTGGCTGCTGTCCACGGTGCCGACCTGCATGATCTTCGACGACCACGACGTGATCGACGACTGGAACACCTCCGCCTCCTGGCTCGCCGACATGCGGGCCACGTCCTGGTGGCGCGAGCGGCTGCTGAGCGGCCTGATGTCGTACTGGGTGCACCAGCACATCGGCAACCTCGCGCCGGCCGAACTCGCCGCCGACCCGCTCTACTCCGCCGTACGCGAGAGCCCCGACGGCACCGACCTGCTGCACGCCTTCGCCGCCGAGGCCGACGTGGATCCGACGACCGCGCGCTGGAGCTACCGGCGCGACTTCGGGCGCGTACGCCTGGTGATGGTGGACTCGCGTGCGGCGCGGGTCCTGGACGAGGACAGTCGGTCGATGCTCGACCCGGGCGAGGCGGAGTGGGTACGCGCGCAGGCGCTGGAGGACCCGGGCAGTTACGACCACCTCCTCATCGGCACTTCCCTGCCCTGGCTGCTGCCGCAGCTGGTGCACGACGCGGAGGCGTGGAGCGCGGCGCTGGCGCGGGGCGTGCGGGGCCGGCGCTGGGCGCGGTGGGGAGAGAAGCTGCGCCGGGCGGCGGACCTGGAGCACTGGGCGGCGTTCCCGGCGTCCTTCGCCTCGCTGGCGCGGCTGATCGCGGACGCAGGGTCGGGTCCTGAGGCGCCGGCGACGGTGCTCGTGCTGTCCGGGGACGTGCACCACGCGTACGTGGCGGAGCCGCACTGGTCCTCCCGGGGGCCCGAGGCGCGGGTGCTCCAGCTGACCTGCTCACCCGTCCACAACTCCATCCCGCTGTCGATAAGGCTCAGCTTCCGTTTCGGCTGGAGCGCGCCGGCTCGTGCTCTGGGGCGTCTCTTCGCCCGGCACGGACGGTGTGCGCGGCCGCCGGTCGACTGGCGGAAGACGGACGGACCCTGGTTCGGCAACCAGCTCATGACGCTGACGATGCGCGGGCGTTCGGCGCGGTTGCGGCTTGAGCAGGCGCGGGCGAACGGGACGCTCGAGACCGTGAAGGAGTCCACCCTCTCCTCCATATGAGGCCGCATGCGGCTACAAGCGGCCGCATGAGGGCCACATATGAGCCACATGAGGCCATATATGGGACAACTGGGGCGCGAAGGGCGTGCGTTGGCTTCCGTGACACCCGGGGGCATGATGAGGCGGACCGTCCACTTCCCATGGGCGGCCCCCTCCCTTGCGCCCCACACGCCCAGGAGACACCCCTTTGTCTGCAGCGAACGCGGAAGCGGAAACGGTGGCGATCTCCGTCGCCCTCGTCGGTGCCGGCCCGCGCGGCACCAGCGTCCTGGAGCGCCTGTGCGCCTCCGCACCGGAGCTCCTGCCGCCGGGTGCGCGGCTGACGGTCCATGTGGTCGACCCGGCGCCGCCCGGCCCGGGCAGGGTGTGGCGTACCGCGCAGTCGCGAGAGCTGCTGATGAACACGGTGGCCTGTCAGGTGACCCTGTTCACCGACGACAGCGTGGACTGCTCGGGCCCGATCCGTCCGGGGCCGAGCCTGCACGAGTGGGCGGGCGGCGAGCTGAGCCCCGACGACTACCCGACCCGCGCCGACTACGGCCGTTATCTGGAGTGGGTGTTCGCGCGGGTGGTGCGTGAGGCGCCACCCGCGGTGCGCGTGGAGACGCATGCGGCCCGGGCGGTACGGCTGGAGGACGCCCCGGACGGACGGCAGGTGCTGACGCTCGACGACGGGCACGTGCTGTCGGGCCTGTCCGCGGTGGTGCTCACCCAGGGGCACCTCCCGGTGGTCGCGGACGCGGACGGGCGGCGTCTCGCCGCTTACGCCGAGCGGCACGGCCTGCGTCACATTCCGCCTGCCAACCCGGCCGACCTCGACCTTTCCCCGATCGCGCCCGGCGAACCGGTGCTGTTGCGCGGCCTGGGCCTCAACTTCTTCGACCAGGTCGCCCTGTTGACGACAGGACGCGGCGGCCGTTTCGTACGCGACCGTCGCGGCCCGCGCTACATACCGTCCGGGCGCGAGCCGCGCCTGTACGCCGGTTCGCGGCGCGGCATCCCGTATCAGGCGCGCGGCGACAACGCGAAGGGGCCGTACGGCCGGCACGTTCCGCTGGTGCTCACCCCGGAGGTGGTCGCGGGTTTCCGCAAGCGCGCGGACTCCGGGGAGGCGCCGGACTTCCTCGCGGAGATATGGCCGTTGGTGGCGAAGGAGGTGGAGACGGTGTACTACGCGGCCCTGACCGGGCGGCCGGAGTTCGCGGAGCGTTTCCTCGCCGTCCCGCACGGCGGCTTCGATGAGGCGCGCGTACTGGAGGAGTTCGGAGTCCGGGATGCCGAGCGCTGGTGCTGGGAGCGGGTCTCGCGGCCGTACGCGGAGGAGGAGTTCGCGGATCCGGCGCGGTGGCGGGAGTGGCTGCTCGGGCATCTGCGGGAGGACGCGGCGCAGGCGGCTCTCGGCAACGTGCGCGGCCCCTTGAAGGCGGCCCTCGACGTTCTGCGTGACCTGCGCAACGAGTTGCGGCTGATCGTCGACCACGGCGGCCTCACCGGCGCGTCCCGGCGCGAGCACCTGGACCGTTGGTACACCCCGCTGAACGCGTTCCTGTCGATCGGTCCGCCCCGCCGGCGTATCGAGGAGTTGGTCGCGCTGGTGGAGGCGGGCGTGGTGGAGGTGCTCGGGCCCGGCCTCGAGGTGCGGGAGGAGGACGGGGCCTGGGTGGCGCGCTCGCCCGTGGTGCGGGGCTCCGAGGTGCGTGTGACCACCCTCATGGAGGCCCGGCTCCCGGAGCCGAGCCTGCGCCGCACCGCCGACGAGCTCCTCGCCCGGCTGCTGAGGAGCGGGCAGTGCCGCCCGCACACCGTCGACGGTTATGAGACGGGAGGAGTGGATGTCACAGAGCGCCCATATCATCTGATTGACCGTCAAGGACGGTTCCATGCAAGGAGGTTCGCCTTCGGAGTCCCCACGGAGGGGGTGCACTGGGTGACTGCGGCGGGCGCTCGGCCAGGGGTGGATTCGGTCACACTTTCGGACGCCGATTCGGTGGCCAGAGCCGTCCTACGTGCAGCCGAAACGCAAACGGAACACCAAACGGAAGCCAAACCATGGCCAGAAGTTGAACTTGCAAGCACCAAATAGAGCCACCTAGCCTGGGTCCCTCGTTCGGTACCGCCGCGCGCCACCGATCGGTCCAGTCCCCGACCGGTCAGAAACGAAACCGAAGGAGTGTCCCCACATGTCCGCTCGCCTCAACAGGGCGCAGCCGTACGCCATAGGCCTGTTCCGTATCGTCGTCGGCCTGCTCTTCGCCTGCCACGGCGCCGCCTCGCTCTTCGGAGTCCTCGGCGGGGCCGTGGGCTCCAACGGCGGCACGATCGAGGCCGGCACCTGGCCCGGCTGGTACGCGGCCGTGATCCAGCTCGTCTGCGGCAGCCTCGTCCTGGTCGGACTCGGCACCCGCGCCGCCGCGTTCCTCGCCTCGGGCTCGATGGCGTACGCGTACTTCAAGGTCCACCAGCCGAACGCCCTGTGGCCGTTAGAGAACGGCGGCGAGGCCTCCGCGATGTTCTGCTGGGCCTTCCTGCTGCTGGTCTTCACCGGCTCCGGAGCCCTGGGTCTGGACAAGCTCATCTCCCGGCGTACGGCCGAGGAGCAGCCGTCCGCGGCCGAGCGTTCGCCGGTGGCGGCCTGAATCCCTCCGCACAGGCAGCGGGCGCCCTCTTCGCACCGGCGGGGAGGGCGCCTTCGCGTCCGCACTGGTGAAAGTGCTGTGCCGAACACTCGTGCCCCCGGTGAACCTCCTGTCACACCCCACGCGTACGCTGTATGGCTGTCATTGGCCGCCCCTGCCGCTCCCCCGCGACATCGCGGCACGGTCTGGCCACACGGGGGAGACAAACGGGGAGAAGCAGTGCTGGAGAGTGTGGGGTCGCTGACCGGCAGCCCGTGGATCTACGCGCTGGTGGCGCTCTCGGTGCTGCTCGACGTGTTCCTGCCGGTCCTGCCGAGCGGGGTTCTTGTGATCGCGGCGGCGGCCGCGGCGGCCGCGGGTTCGGCGACGGGTCAGGTGCCCGGCACGGTCCCCGACATCCTGGTGCTCACGCTCTGCGCGGCCACCGCGTCCGTCCTCGGCGACCTGGTGGCCTACCGGCTCGCCCGGCGCGGCGGCACGCGCCTGGACCGCGCGATCTCCCGTTCCCGTCGGCTGACCACCGCGCAGGAACGTCTCGGCGGCGCGCTCGCCCGCGGCGGCGGCGCGCTGGTCGTGCTGGCCCGCTTCGCGCCCGCCGGCCGTTCGGTCGTCTCCCTCATCGCCGGCGCCGCCCAGCGCCGCGCCCGCGACTTCCTGCCCTGGTCCGCGCTGGCCGGCCTTTCCTGGGCCACGTACAGCGTCGCCCTCGGCTACTTCGGCGCACACTGGCTCGGTACGACGTGGCTGGCGACGGGCGTGTCCCTGCTGGCCCTCTTCGGGGCGGGCGCGGGGGCGACGTACGTCGTGCGCAGGCAGCCTGCGTAGGCCCGCGCGCGGCGGGCCTTACCACGGTCACCTCTTCAGCTCGCCTGTCGGGCGGCCTGGCCCCGGATCTCCAGTCCGTCGAGCAGGTCCGCCGTGGCCTCGGCGACGGCGTCGACGGCGCGTTCGAACACCTCCCGGTTGTGGGCGGCGGGCGCCCGGAACCCGGAGACCTTGCGGACGTACTGGAGGGCGGCGGCCCGGATCTCGTCCTGCGTGGCCTCCTCGGGGAGGACGGGCGGACGGAGCGTCTTGATGCTGCGGCACATGCTCCCAGTGTGACCGAAGTCGCCCCGGGCTCACACAGGAGTGCGATGATCATTCCGTGGCGGCCACCGTAGGGCCGACCCGACGAGAGGACATCACCGCATCATGGCGCACGACGTACCGACCGTGGCCGTCCTGGGCCCCGGCGGCGTGGGCGGCCTGCTCGCCGCGCTGCTGGCCCGCACGGGCCGCCGCGTGATCTGCCTGGCCGGCGAGAAGACGGCACACACGCTCCGCACCGACGGCATCCGCGTCCGCAGCACCGTCTTCGGCGACTTCACCGCCCGCGTCGAGGCGGACACGCAGCTGCGCGAGCCCGTCGACGCCTGCCTGGTCGCCGTCAAGCACACCACCCTCGACGCGGCCCTGACCCGCGTTACGCCCGAGGCCCTCGGCGACGGCCTGCTCGTACCGCTCCTGAACGGCGTCGAGCACCCGACGACCCTGCGCGAGCGCTACCGCCCCGACCGCGTCGCGCCCGGTGTCATCCGGGTCGAGTCGACGCGGGTCGAGCCCGGCGTGATCGAGCATGGCAGTCCGTTCGCCGAGGTCGACCTGGCCGGCGACCCGGTTCCGCGCCCCCGCCTGGACGCCCTCGCACAGGCCCTCGCGGACGCGGGACCGACCACCCGGGTCCTCGACGACGAGGCGGCCGCCCTGTGGGCGAAGATGTCGTTCCTCGCCCCGTTCGCCCTGCTCACCACACGCCACGGCCTGCCGTTGGGCGACGTACGCACCGGCCACCGCGAGGAGTTGACCGCGCTGGTCGAGGAGACGGCCGCCGTCAGCCGCGCCTGCGGCGGCCTCGCGGACCCCGTCCAGGCACTCGCCCGCTACGACGCCTTCCCACCCGGGACGAAGTCGTCGATGCAGCGCGACGCCGAGGCCGGACGCTCCCTCGAACTCGACGCGATCGGCGGGGCGTTGCTGCGGGCAGCGCAGCGCCACGGCGTCCAGGTGCCCGTGACGGCCCGGCTGGTATGGGAGTTGAGGGAATCCGGCCACTGACCGAACGATCCCGGCCGCGACGAGCCGCTGTGCGTCGGGGCTGATCCGTCAGCGCAGGTCGAGCCGCATCAGTATGCGGGGACGGCCGGCCGGCACGGAGGTGGTGTCGGCGGCGTGGACGAAGCCGGCGTGTTCGAACCACGATGTCACGGCGCCACGGCTTCACCATGTCGCGGCGCCACGCATCACGAACGCCACGACGGAACACTCGTTCGCATGAACCTCCCGGGACAACTCGCCACTCAAAATCGAACAGGCGTAGCATTGTGCTGTGGCTAAGACCTATGAGTTTCCGAGCGACCTGCGCGCCGGCCAGGAGGAGCTGCATCAGGTCCGGGCCGAGCTGTCGGCCCTGCTGAAGCGGCTCCCCTGGTCGGTCGAGCCGCTGGACGCCTTCAGCGACGACAACGGCTGGCGCAAGGTGGAGCGCCCCGCCTCCCCGGGCTGGACGGCCGACGAGCAGGCCGAGGTCGAGAAGCTCCGGCAGCGGGAACACGAGCTCGCGGTGTTCGTGAGCTGCCACCGTTTCTGGTCCGAGGTCGCCGCGGCGGACCGGGTGGAGGCCCGCATGCGGCTGAAGCACGCACACGAGACCCCACCCGAGGAGGAGGGCCAGGACTAGGGCCTCTCGTTTGGATCATGCCGGGCTCGCGGGCCCCGGCACCGCGCCTCGCCGCGTTGTCGTGCGACGCACGGCACCGGACCCCGCTCCCTGATCCGGCCTGATCCAAACGAAAGACCCTGGGCCGTGTCGCCCTAGCCCTTCTTGCCGAGGAGCTTGTTCATCTCCTCGATCTCCGCGTTCTGGGCGGTGACGATGTCGCCGGCCATGGACTTGGCGGGGGCGTACCGGCCCTTTGCCTTCTGGGCCGTGGCCATCTCGACGGCGCCTTCGTGGTGTTCGACCATCATCGTCAGGAACATGGAGTCGAACTCCTTGCCGGAGGCCTTGTCCAGCTTCTCCATGTCCGCCTCGTCCATCATTCCGGCCATGCCGGAGTGGGCCGAGTGGTCCATGCCGGACGACGAGTCGGGCACGTCCTCGCCCCAGGTCCTCAGCCAGCCGGTCATCGTCTTGATCTCCGGGTCCTGCGCCTTCTCGATCCGCGCCGCGAGGTCCTTGACCTGCGCGGAGGAGGCACGGTCGGCGGCCAGTGCCGCCATCTCGAGCGCCTGCTGGTGGTGCGGGATCATGCCCTGCGCGAAGGAGACGTCCTGGGCGTTGTGCGCGCCCGCCTCAGCCGTGGCACCGGCGCTCGCCGAGGAGGGCGAGGACGAGGAGCCGTGGGCGCCCTCATGGTCGCCGTCACCGCCGCAGGCTGCAAGGACGAGCGCGGCGGTCGCGGTCGCCGCCACGAGGGCGGCACGTCGGGTCAGCGTACGGGGAGTGGTCATGCGTCAACTCCTGTGGAGCGGAAGGATTCTGGACATGCCGGTGCGCCGCGTCGGTCGGTGACGCGGTGCGCGGGGGTGTCTAGATCCGCAGGAGTTGGAGTTCGGCCAGGGAGGGTGGCGCCCGAGCGCCGTCCTGGTCCGTGAGGGCGTACGAGCACACGGTCTCGGCCGTCACGGGCACGGGCGCGGGGTCGGGCACGAGCCCGGGCACCACCGGCCCGCCGCTCACCGCGCCCGACGCGCAGGTGGCGTCGGCGTGTTGGGCGTGCCCGCCGCAGTGGCCGTTTCCGGCGCAGCCGTCGTGCGCGGTCTCGGCGGTGGCCATGACCCGGGTGGAGGAGTGTGCGTGGGGCGCGCCGCCGGGCGCCAGCCCGTGCATGGACAGCAGCCCCACCAGCAGCCCGAGCACGCACCAGGCGCGCCACCGCCGCAGGGGCGGGCGCGGGACGTACTGCTCGGGGCCGTTCACGCGGCACATCCTACGGACAGCCGGACCATGACACGCGAAGGGCCCCCGTGTCTGCACGGGGGCCCTTCGCACTCCTGGTGGGCGCGGACGGTTTCGAACCGCCGACATCCTGCTTGTAAGGCAGGCGCTCTACCCCTGAGCTACGCACCCAGGACGAGTCGACAGCCTACCTTGCCGGAGGCACTGCCCCGCAAACCCGTTTCCCGTACGTGTCCGGCCCCGGGGTCCCGGCGGGACAGGGGATGTGAGCTGCTGGCGCGTGACAGCGTTTGAGTAGGTTCTGGCGTGCATGAGTGGCGGTGGCTGATGCAGCCCTGCGCAGGGAACAAGAGTTTGTCTGTCGAGTGTGTGACCTCCGCCAGAGATGGTCGTTGGGTTGTGGGACGGGGTCTTCGGCTGACGCGGGGCGGGGTGAGGGTATGGGCGGACTGCGGGAAATCGCGGCGCCGTTCGTGGTTCCCGGCCCTTCGGGAGTGGCGGTTCGTGACCGGCTCAAGGAGCTGACGGCCGGGGACGAGAAAGTACTGCGTTTGGTCGGTGATCATCTGGGTGGGCTGGCTGCCCGGGATCTGAAGGCGCGGTGCGCGGTCGGGCTGGAGCACGACGCCGAGCGATGGGCGGAGCGCAAGCGCGCCCTGACCCCGCAGTCGTCGTCTCGCTGGGCGGGCAGCATCACGAAGGCAACGCACGATCAGTGGGCGCTGGCCCGGCGCGGCCAGCTTGCACACATCCAGAGCCTGGAAGCGGGTGTGCGGGCGATCGAGCACCGGCTGTCCCTGCCGGTCGAAGAGAAGGGCAGCAAGAGGGTTCCGGGCGCTTACCGCAGCAAGCGGGAGTGGCATGCCAAGACCCGCCGCCTGCACGTGCTGGCCGACCGGTTGGAGGCGGCGCGGGTCGAGCGTGAGGCCGGGCGGGTGCGCGTGGTTCGTGGCGAGAAGCGGCTGCTGAACACCCGCCACCACCTGGACACAGCTCAGCTCAGCGAAGTTGAGTGGCGTACGCGATGGCAGGCCGAACGCCGCTTCCTCCAGGCCGACGGCGAGTCCGGCAAGCGGTTCGGCAACGAGACCATCCGTGTCAGCCCCGGCGGTGAGGTCTCGGTCGAGCTTCCCGCGCCGCTGGCGCACCTGGCGAACGCGCCGCACGGCCGGTATGTGCTCGGCGCCCGGGTGGGCTTCGCGCACCGGGGCGAGCAGTGGCGCGACCGGGTCACCGCCGGTCGGGCGGTTGCCTACCGCATCCACGAAGACACCGTGCGCGGCCGCTGGTACCTGACCGCCTCCTGGACCATCCCCCCCTCCGGACCGTCCCCCTGGCCACGGCCCGCGCCAGCGGAGTGGTGGGGGTGGACACCAATGCCGACCACCTGGCCGCGTGGCGTCTGGACGCACACGGCAACCCCGTCGGCGAACCCCGACATTTCGGCTACGACCTCACCGGCACCGCCGACCACCGCGACGCCCAGGTCCGTCATGCGTTGATCCGCCTGCTGCACTGGGCCAGGCGCCACGGCCTGGCGATCGCGCTGGAAGACCTGGACTTCACCGCGGAGACCACCCGGGAGAAGCACGGCGGCAAGAAGCGCTTCCGCAAGCTGATCTCCGGCATGCCCCTGGCCAGGCTGCGGGCCCGGCTCGTGGCCATGGCGGCCGGACTCGGCATCCCCGTCATCGCCGTCGACCCCGCCTACACCAGCCGCTGGGGCGCGCAGCACTGGCACAAACCCCTCACCACCGACACCCGCAAGACCACCCGCCACGACGCAGCCGCCGGGGCGATCGGAAGACGCGCCCTGGGGCACCCGGTCCGGCGACGGACGGCACCGCCCCCTGCTCACCGGAGCGATGAGCAGGGGCATCGGACCGTCCAGGCCGGCCCGCCCACCCCGGGGCGTGAGGGAAGCCGCCCCCGCATCCCCGGACCACGGACACGATCCGTACGCGCCGGACACGGAGCGAACGCGGCGGACCAGAACGCCCAACACCGTTCGGGGCGTTCGGCTGAGCATGAGCCCTGGCAACAGGACGCACTCCCGCTCAGTGTCTGGGACTGGTTATCCCCACCCCGGAGGAACGGTTAACCCCACCCCGGATCCGGGAGTGCGCCGGATCCCGTGCCGGGGCGCGGGTCCATACGGTCGTAGGGCAGGCGCAGCTCGCGCCGTCCGTCCCAGGGGGAGATCACCATGGCCCGTACCGTCGCCGTCCGCACCGCGCTCGCCGCAGGAGCCGTCGTGGCCCTCGTCGCCACCGCCACCGCCTGCGCCTCCCCCGCGGACGACAAGGAGCCCGAGCACCGGTCCTTCACGCTGGAAGGGCGCACCCTCACCGTCGACTCCGACGACTCCGCGCTGGAGATCGTCTCGGCGGACTCGAACAAGGCGGGCCGTATCGAGGTCACCCGCTGGTTCAAGGGGTCGGTGGTCGTGGGCAAGGAGCCGAAGGTCACCTGGTCGTTCGAGGACGACCGGATCACCCTGCGCGTGAAATGCTCCGGGGTGGTCGCCGACTGCGCGGCCAAGCACCGCATCGAGGTGCCGCGGGGCGTCGCGGTGCGGGTCGAGGACAAGGACGGCAGTGTGCGGGCGAGTGGCTTCCGGGACGCGCTGAACATCCGCACGGGGGACGGTTCCGTGCGCGTCAGCGACACCTCGGGGCCGCTGGAGCTGCGGACCGGCGACGGCTCGGTGCGCGTCACCGACTCCTCCGGCTCCCTGAAGGTGCGTACCGGCGACGGCTCGGTGCGCGCCGACGTCTCCTCGCGCCGGGTGAGCACGCACACCGGTGACGGCTCCGCCCACATCGAACTGAGCTCCATACCGGAGCTGGTGGAGTCCCGCAGCGGCGACGGCTCCGTGACGATCGCGCTGCCCTCGGCGACGTACCGGGTGACGACGGAGACCGGGGACGGCGGGGTGGACGTGTCGGTGCCTCGGGACGAGTCCAGCTCGCATGTGGTGTCGGCCCGTACCGGCGACGGCAAAGTCACGGTGCGGACCGTGAACTAACCGGCCCGTGTGTTCGTCCTTACACGGTGGGAGAATGACACCGGGCAGGGCGAATGACAGCACGGGAGAGGGATGTGACGGCGACACCTCCGCGGCCGTACTCGCCGTCGGCGCCGCGCGCGCACAGAACCGCGCTGCGGGACACCCTCACCCTGGTGGGGCTGCCGCTGCTGGCCGCGCTGACGCTGCCGGCCGCGTTCGCCGGGGGCGGCACGCGGCGGTGGTTCGGCGGGCGGGCGGAGAGCCAGCGGGCGGAGGCGCAGGCCGCGAAGGACGCCGCCGCTGCCGCGTTCTACGAGCTGGACACCGCGCAGCGGGACCTCAGGATCTCGATCGAGACGATCACGGCGGTCGACGACTCCCCGGCCGCGCGGCGGGCGGTCGCCGATTTCCAGGCGATCAGCGGCCGCATCGACGAGGCCAGCCACCAGTACATCAGCGCCGTCGACGCCCATGACCTCGACCGGGACGATCTGGAGGCCTCGGCGGCGGCGCAGGCGCGTACCGCACTCACGAAGGCGAAGGACGAGCTGGGCCGGGTCAAGGGGGAGCTGGACCGCTTCACCGACGGGCTCGGGCCGCTGCTGGGCAAGGCGGAGACCCAGCTGGCGCGGCTCGCGCCGGCCGTGGAACGGGCCCGGCAGGCGCTCCTCGCCGCCTCGAACGCCCTGGACGCGGTCCGGGGCTCCGGGCTGACGGCGGACGACCTCGCGGCCCGGCTCGCCGCGCTGTCGCCGGATCTGACCAAGCTGAACCAGGGCGCCGGGCAGCACGGGGTGCCGCGGACGCTGGAGCGCGCCGAGCGGGTCGCGAGGGACGCCGAGGCGATCCGCGTGGAGGCCGAGCGGCTGCCGGAGAAGGCCGCGGAGATCGACCACCGGCTGGTGTCGCTGCGTACCCGCGCCGAGGCGCTGACGACCCGCGCCGGGCAGGTGGAGCCGGTGCTGAGTGAGCTGCGGCGGCGGTTCGCGGCGGCGTGCTGGCAGGACCTGCAGCATGTGCCGGAGCAGGCGGCCGAGCACGTACGGCAGGCGGAGGCGAGGCTGGCCGAGGCGCGGGCCGCGCGGGACGCCCAGCGCTGGCCGGACGCGACGGCGCTGCTGTCGACGGCGCGGGCGCTGCTGAACACCACCGACGAGGCCGTGTCGGCGGCGGGTGACCGGCTGACGCGGCTGAACGCCGTGCAGAAGGATCCGCAGCAGGAGATCGACCGGACGCGGTTCGCTATCCGGGACGCGCAGCGGCTGGCCATGGCGGGCCGCAACACGCCCGACCCGCGGGACGCCCGGCCGCTGGACGACTCCGTGGCCCGACTGGAGCGGGCGATCGCCGGCCTGGAGGGCCGTCACCCGGACTACTGGCACTTCCTGACCGAGACGGAAGCGGTGCGGCACGCCGTGGCGGACGTGGTGGCGCGGATCCGGGAGGAGCGCGGGGCCGGGCACTGAGGCGCCGTAGGCCCGCTGTGTTGCCCGTCCTGTTGCTGCCTGGGGCGCGGTGGGCGGATATTTGAAGGGAACGGACGTACAGCCTCCGCTCGCATCCAAGGGAGGCGGACATGGCCACGCACGTACAGCGCTCGGGCTCGCGCAGGCGCATCGACTTCGACGAGCACCTTCCCGTCGACCACCGCCTGAACATGGTCTACCGGATCGGCGCGGGCCTGATGGGTCTGGCGCTGGTCGTCTTCGGCGTCTTCGGTGTCGTCGACAACATCGGCTTCTTCGACACCGGCGGGGACACCCTCTGGAGCCTGAACACGAACGGCGCGCTCAGCTGGCTGTCGATCGGCGTGGGGCTGCTGCTCTTCGTCGGCATGGTGATCGGCGGGAACTTCGCGTCGACGCTGAACATGGTGCTCGGCGTCCTGTTCATCCTGAACGGATTCCTGTTCCTCGGCCTGCTGGAGACGGACTACAACTTCCTGGCCTTCGAGATCCAGAACGTCATGTTCACCTTCGTCGCCGGCATCCTGCTCATGGTCTTCGGGATGTACGGCAGGGTCGGTTCCGCCCTGCCGCATGACAACCCCTACTGGCGGGCCCGCAACCCCGACCTGGCCGAGGAGCGGGACCGCCAGCGCGAACTACGGGAGAACTGGCCTCCGCACGAGGAGGATCAGGTGCGGTAGGCGTAGTAGTACGCGGTCGGGTACGACGCGACGAGGCTCGCCACCGACCTGCGCAGGGTGTTGTTGGAGTGGTACGTCACGTACGGCACGCCGCCGCTCTTGTAGGTGACGATCATCGTGTGGTCCTTGGACCCGTCGCGGTCGAAGTCCATCTGGAGGACGTCGCCGACCTCGAGCTGGTAGACGTTCGCGAGCGGCTTGGTCCGCTTGGAGTTCTGGGCGAACCAGGACCACTCGTTGACGCCGACGAACGAGTCCGACTGGATCTCGTTGTTGCCGAACCACTTGGTGTAGTCGTAGACGTAACCCGGCACGTGCTTCCAGCCGCCCGCCTTCAGGGACTGGCTGACGAAGTTGGTGCAGTCGCCGCCGGCGCCGTGGCCGTTGTAGTCCGGGTAGTCCTTGTTGTAGACGTTCCAGAACTTCTCGGCGTAGGCCGCCATCGCCTTGTAGTCGTAGGTGGTGGCGGTCTTCGGGACGGCGGCCGGGTTGCGGGTGGTCGCCGCGCGCGGGGCGCTGGGCATGGTGTCGTCGGGCTCGGGGGCGGGAGCCTTGACGGACTTCGGCTTGGAGAGCGTGTTCACCGCGAGGCCACCCTGGTCGGTGTCCTGGATGCCGGTGAGCTGCCAGTTGCCCTGGCTGTCGGCCTTGAAGGTCAGCTCGTGCTGGGCCTGGAAGCCGGTGGTCTTCGGCGCGTTGCCGCGGGCCTTGGCGTAGGTCAGGGTCGTGGTCTCGGTGACCGCCGCCTTGGCCGTACGGCCCGTCACGCGCGTGGCGTTCAGGGTGACGGTGGTGCTGGCCTTGCTGTACTTCTCGCCCGCCTTGGCGAGCTTGTCCTTGCGCTGCTCCAGCGAGGACAGGGTGGTGTCCTCGGTGCGGGCGGTGCCGGAGGACAGCTTGACGTCGCCGGAGAAGCCGTCAGTCAGCGGCTTGGCTCGGTCACCCTGCTGGCCGTCGACCAGGGCGTCGGTGCGGTCGGTGAACACCGCGTCCGCCAGCCGCTGGAAGGTGGCCTTGGTCTTCGCGTCGACCGTGGGGTCGTCGACGACTGCCGCGCCGGCGCTCCAGTTGGGCAGCAGCGCCACTCCGGCGACCACGGAGGTGGCTGCCGCGCCGAGTATCGCTGCGCGGCGGCGCGTACGGCTCAATTTCCTTGACTTCACTGATGTTTCCCCTCTTGCCCCGGCGGGAGGGATGGCCGGGGAAGGGCATCTTTGCATGGCATGTGTGGGCGTTGTGAAGAGGGATGCCCTTGCGGGTTCCGGACGTTACTGGAACGTCACTTCACGAGGGTCGGCCAGTCGGGCCCCTGCGCCGGATCCAGCGTGCGCAGCGCCTGAAGGGTCTGGGGCTTCTGCACATCGAGCCAGTCGGACAGCTCCTTGAAGGACACGCACTTGACGTCCTTCTTGGTGCAGACGTTCTTGATGACCTCGTCGACGGCGTTCATGTAGATGCCGCCGTTCCACTGCTCGAAGTGGTTGCCTATGAACAGCGGGGCCCGGCTGCCGTAGTACACCCGGTTGAAGCCCGCCATGTAGGCGTCGGTGGTCTCCTGCTGCCACTCGGCGTACCGGGACGGATCGCCGTCGGGCTGGCCGTCGGACTGGTTGGCCAGGAAGTTGAAGTCCATGGACAGGCCCTGGTAGTCGCCGCCGTCGTAGGGGAGCGCCTGCAGCGGGAAGTCCCAGAGGCCGCCCTTCTTCGACGGCCAGACCTGGAAGGCGCCCGGGGAAGACGCGTCGTAGCGCCAGCCGTAGCTCTTGGCGGCCTTGATCAGGTTCTCCTGACCCTCCAGGCAGGGCGCGCGGCCGCCCGTGACCGCCTTCTTGAAGTCGAACGGCAGCGGGTCGATGTCCTTGTAGCCGGTGTTGGTCTTCCAGTTCTCGGCGAACTCGAAGAACTGGTCGATCTCGCTCTTCCACTCCTCGACACTCCAGTCCCCGCCGCCCTTGGCGCCGCAGAAGTGGCCGTTGAAGTGGGTGCCGATCTCGTTCCCCTCCTTCCACGCCTTGCCGAGCTGCTCCAGCGTGGTGCGGATGTGTTCGTCGGTGGGGTAACTGATCGCCGCCGCGCCCTTGGAGTGCTGCGGCGGGGAGTACAGGTCCCTCTTGCTCTTGGGCAGCAGGTAGATGCCCGTGAGGAAGAAGGTCATGTGGGCGTTGTAGTCCTTCGACATCTTCCGGTAGTGCTGGAAGAGCTCGTCGTCGCCCGCGAGGGCGCCGTCCCAGGAGAAGACGACGAACTGGGGAGGCTTCTCACCGGGCTTGAGCGGCACGGCCTTCAGCTGGCCGGTCTGGGGGCCGGTGTAGGAGGTGGAGCCGTCTCCGAGGACCTTCGTCTTCCCGTCCCACTCGGGTTCCTCCCGGTTCGCGCCGGCGGAGCCCTTCGTGGTGCCGCCTCCCGTCCCGGAGGACGCGGTCGGCGCGGTGTTGTCCGAGCGGGTCAGGGCGAGGTAGCCCGCGACCAGGGACGCGATGACGAGGAGGGCCGCCAGGCCCAGGACCCCCGGCGGGGTGGTCCGGCGGGGTGCCCTGGTTTTCCGGCGGCGGCCCGACGGTGACTTCATGTGCGGCTCATTCTGCGAGGGAGTGGGGGGTTGCGGTGCCCGGCCACCGGTTCAGCCGACCGGACTTGTGGCACGTGACCAGATGCCGTACGGGACGCTCTCGGCAGAGGTGCCGGCGACGCCTTCGAGCGGCAGTGGTTCGAGGCTCTTGGTGAGGTCGATGCGGTAGACGACGACGGCGGTCGACACGGACTCGGCGGTGCCGACGAACCAGGAGGCGGTGTCCTTCTCGTTGGTGCCGGCCTTCCCGGCCACCGTCTCCGACGTGGCGGCGGCCGGGTGGACGACGCGGAAGGCGTCCTTGAGCGCCGAGGTGACCTCCTCGGCCACGTCGGCGCCGACGGCGCGCTTCGCGGCGGGCCTGGCCATCTCCACCGCGGAGCCGTTGTGGGTGATCCGGCGCACCGAGTACGGCTCGGTGTGCCGGCCCTCGGCGGCGAAGGTGGCGTAACCGCTGGCCATGCGGATCGCGCTCGGCGTGGAGTTGCCCAGGGACAGCGCCGGTACCTGCGGGCCCATGCTGGAGGGGAGCAGACCGGCCGCCTCGGCGGTCTGCTTGACCTTGTCCAGGCCGGTGTCCATGCCGAGCTGCATGAACGGCGTGTTCACGGAGAGGGCGAGCGCCCGGTGCAGACTGATCTGCCCGTAGGACTGCTTGCCGTCGTTGTGCGCGGCGACCTTCTTGCCGTTGCGGTCCCAGTAGGGCCCCTCCGGTGTGGTGACCAGCACGCCGTCGTTGCCGTCGTACAGGCTCTGCCCGGAGACCTCCTGGCGGGGCTCGTCGCGCTGCTTGACGACGCCGTTCTCGAGGCCGGCCGCGTACACGAACGGCAGGAAGGCGCTGCCGGCCGGGACGGTGGTCGCGTTGGACTCGTTGTAGCCCTGCGTACGGTGGTCGGGGCCGCCGTAGACGGCGAGGATCCGGCCATCGGTGGCCACCGAGGCGGCGCCGAAGTGCGTGGCCTTCGCCTTCTTGGGGTCGTCCTTCAGCGCCTGCTTGCGGGCCTTGGTCACGGCGTCGGTGAGCGCGGTCACCCGCTTGCGGTCGAAGGTCGTGTAGATCTGGTAGCCGCCCAGGTCCCAGTCCTTGTCGGAGAGGTTCGCGGCCTTCCTGGCGTACTGCGAGGCGAGTTCCACCAGGTAGTCGGTCTGCTCACCGGTGTCGTAGAGCGGGTTGCTCTTCAGCGGCTCGGGGAACTTCGTGTACTTGGCCCGCTCGGTCTTCGACAGCTTGCCGATCTCGACCATCCGGTCGAGGGTCCAGGACCAGCGTTCGACGGCCCGGGCGCGGTTGGCGCTGTTGAGGGTCGGGTCGTAGAGGCCGGCGCCCTTGAGCAGGGAGGCGAGGAAGGCTGCCTCGCTGGCGTTGAGCCGGCTGACGTCCTTGCCGTAGTAGGCCTGGGAGGCGCGCTGGATGCCGTAGGTGCCGCGACCGAACCAGCTGGTGTTGAGGTAGCCCTCGAGGATGTCGTCCTTGCTCATCTGGTTGTCGAGCTTGAGGGAGATCATCGCCTCGGTGAGCTTGCGGCTGATCGTCTGGTTCTGGTTCAGGTAGACGTTCTTGACGTACTGCTGGGTGATCGTGGAGCCGCCCTGGGTGTCGCCCTGGCCGATGGTGCGGACCAGGGCGCGGGAGAGGCCCTTGAAGGAGATGCCGGGGTCGCTGTAGAAGCTCGCGTTCTCCGCCGCGAGCACCGCCCAGCGGACGTCTTCGGGTATGTCCTTCAGTGGCATCGCCTGCCGCTGGACCCAGCCGGTGCGGGCCATGGGCGTGCCGTCGGCCCAGAAGTACACGTTGTCCTGCTGGGTGGCGTACGAGTTGAGGTTGTCCGGTATGTCGGTGGCCGCGTAGGCGACGACGAGGAAGGCGGTGCTCAGTCCCATCGAGGCGAACGCACCGCCCAGCCACTGCCGCCAGGAGGGCATCCAGCGCCGCCAGCCGACGCGGCCCGGCCGCGGGTACTGGGGCCGCAGGCGGCGCACGTAGGGCAGGGCGCGGGCCAGGAGGGGGGCGAGGGGGGCCAGCCGGAGACGGACGGCGGTGGCGAGCCGGGAGAGGACGGAGGGGCGGGGTGCCTTGCGGGATTTTCGCTGATTGCTCTGTTTACCCTGCTTGCTCTGTTTGCTCTGCTTGCTCGATATGAGCGGTTTTTCTTGGCCGTCGGGTATGCCCAGGCCCTCCGGAGGCACCCGCAGCTGCATGGTCTCGTCCGCCGGGGGAACGGCAGGGACCTTCAACTGCATGGTGAGTTCGGGCTCCTGGGGCTCCCCCCTTTGCCCCGCCTGGGTCACGACGCGTCTCCCTCCGCACTTCGGTGTTGCTCGCGCAGGTAAGACGTACTGGTGCGTACGTGGGTTGTAGACGCAGCGGTCACGTACCGGTCTGTACGGACTCGGCTGCGGACCCCCACTTCCCCCCGACCTTCCGGTTGCGGTTCCTCGCGGCACTAACAAATTACCAGCGATCTTCGCAATTTCTCCTCACAAGTATCGGACAGAAGCGAACACCACTGAACCACGGGTTCCGTTCGCCCCTGGAAGCGCCGGTTAACCTGTGCTCATGCCTCGCTACGAGTACCGCTGCCGTACCTGCGGCGACACCTTCGAACTGAGCCGTCCGATGGCGGAGTCCGCCTCCCCCGCCGCCTGCCCCGCGGGCCATGGCGACACCGTGAAGCTCCTGTCGACCGTCGCGGTCGGCGGAACCGCGTCCTCGCAGGCCCCCGCCCCCGCGCCCCGCGCGGGCGGCGGAGGCGGGGGCGGGTGCTGCGGCGGGGGCTGCTGCGGCTGAGACTCACCGCTGCGGCTGACGCACCGGGGCGCCCTGGAGGTCTGCCAGGCCGCCCTGGAGGCTTACAGCGGCGCCCTGGATGCCTTCAGGAACTCGCGCAGGATGCGCTCCCCGGCCAGTACGCCCCGCTCGGGCAGCGCGCTGATCGCGGGGGCCGTCCAGCCGCTGTCGGCCAGCTCGCCGTGCCCGGGGCGCCAGCCCCGGTCCCCGGCGAGCAGCAGGTCGGCGTCGAGCAGCGAGTCACCGGCGGCGAGGGTGAGGTCGGCGCCGGTGCGGCGGGCGACCTCCCGCACGGCCGCGCTCTTGGTCAGCGGCTTCGGCACGGCGTAGAGCTTGCGGCCCTGGAGCGACACCGTCCAGCCGCGGTTCTCCGCCCACACCGCGAGCTCCTTCACCCAGTCCTCCGGGAGCAGCTCGCGCTCCACCACGAGGTAGGCGAAGAGGTCCTCGGCGATGCGGTGCTTGCGCACCCAGAGCGGGTCGGCCGAGACCGCCAGGTGCGCCTGCACCTCGGCCAGCGGCGCGCACTCGCCCGCCAGCCGCTCGGTCACCCGCGCGTGCCATTCGGAGTCGGTGGCCCCGTCCACCAGGATGTGGCCCCCGTTGGCGCAGATCGCGTACTTCGGAGTCGGGCCGGGCAGGTTGATGCGCTGGTACTGCTTGCGGGTCCGGGTCGTCGTCGGCACGAACACGGCCGCGTCCCCGAGCTCCGTCAGCAGCTGCGCCGCCGTCTCCGTCATGTACGACAGGGGCCTGCTCTCGTGCACCTCCACGCAGAGCAGCCGGGGCGCCCGCGCGTCCGGCATGGTCAGCGCGAGGGCCGCCGCGGAGTAGATCAGCGTACGGTCGAGGTCGCTCGCCACCAGCACCGGCATCAGACCGTCACCGCCTTGCCGTCGGCACCGGTCGCACCGCGCGTGTACTTGGGGTGGATCAACCCCACGCAGGTGTACGGCAGGTCGGCGACCTCCTCCACGGGCACCCCTCTCTGTTCGGCGAGCAGGCGTACGTGGTCGAGGTCGGCTCCCGCGCCGGCCCGCGCCAGGATCTTCCACGGCACCCGGCGCAGCAGTACCCGGGTGGTCTCGCCGACGCCGGGCTTGACGAGGTTCACGTCGTGGATGCCGTACTCCTCGCTGATGCGCTCCACGGCCGCCCAGCCCTCCCAGGTCGGGCTGCGGTCGCTCGCCAGCAGCTCCTTCACGGCCGCGTCCACCTGCTCCGCGACCTCCGGGAAGCGCGCCGCGACCGCGTCCAGGAAGTCCACCGAGACGTCCGCGCCGGCGAGTTCGCGGTAGAACTTCGCGCCGTGGAAGTCCTGCGGGCCCACCAGGTCGGCCCGCAGCACCGTGCGCGAGATCAGCCCGGACACGGTCGAGTTGAGGCAGGCGGAGGGGATGAGGAAGTCCTCCCTGGTGCCGTACGTCCGCACGCAGGAGCCCGGGTCGGCGAGGACCGCGATCTCCGGGTCGAAGCCGGTGATGCCGTCGCTCTTGACGAACTCCTCGATCGCGTCGGCCAGTTCGCGGGTGATGGCGCCCTTGCCGGTCCAGCCGTCGACGAAGACGACGTCGGACGGCTCGTGGTGGGCGGCCAGCCAGCGCAGCGCGTTGGCGTCGATGCCCCGGCCGCGCACGATCGACACCGCGTAGTGCGGCAGGTCGAGGCCGTGCCGGAACTGGGCCCAGCGGCGCATCAGGACGCCGATCGGGGTGCCCGCGCGGGCGAGGGAGACCAGGACGGGGCGGGGCGAGCGCTCGGCGAGGACGGTCTCGGTGACCACGCCCACGGCCCGGGCGATCCGGGCGGCCGAGTCGTCCAGCGCCGCGTGGAACAGCTCCTGGTACTGCTCGCTCGGCTGGTACTCCACCGGCAGCGACTCCGCGTAGTGCGCGCCGCCGCTCTGGATGGCCTCCTCGCGCTCCTCGGTCGGCGCCTCCAGCGTCACGTCCGAGAGGTCCTGGAGCAGCCAGCCGACCTCCTCCGGCGCATACGAGGAGAAGGCGGGGCCGCGGAGGGGCTCGGGCAGCATGGAGGGCCTTTCGGGAACGTACAGGGGCTCGGGGACGTACGACGGGACGACCGCGAGCAGCACGTGCGGGGTGTGCGCGGCGAGCTGGGCGAGGAGACCGTCCGGCGCGTGCAGGGCGGGCGTGTCGGCGACCGAGTCGACGACGGCGACGACGGCGTCGAAACCGGCGCCGGCGACGTTGTACGCGTAGCGCTCGCCGGGGCCGTCGGCCGGGTTGTCGTGGGCGGGGAAGACCAGGCGGCTGCGTATCGCGTAACCGGGGTCGTCGACGGCCAGGACGGGCGAGCGGGTGGTGGTGGAGTAGCGCACCTCGGCGTCCACGGCCCGCTCCAGCTCGTGGGCCAGCCTCAGCGGGGCGTACATCAGTTCCTCGAAGCCGAGGACGTGGACGCGGCGTGCGTCGGCGGGCAGTGCCTCCGCGAGGCGGGCCGCCATGGCGGGGAGGGCGTTCTCCAGGCGTATTCGGTGCTGGGGTGTGAAGCCGTGGCGACCGCCGTCGGGAAGGCCGTCGGGCCAGTGCAGGTCTATGCGGGTGAGGCGGGGGTGGGTGCGGTTGTCGTCCGGGTGCGGGCCGTCCTGGGCTGGTCGCGCCCACGACGATCCCGCGGACGACCGACCACCCATCGCGGCGCTGTCGGCCTCGTACCGCGCCACCAGCTCCTGCCCCTTCTCCAACACCCCCTCCGGCAGCCGTACCGTCCCCGAAGCCGCGGCCACGAGATCCACCCGCGCACCGATCTCCCGCGCGAAGTCCTCCAGCCGCCCGGCGTCATCCGCCGACCGCATGTCGACCAGCGCCACCACGACATACCGGCGACGCGGATACCGCGCATGAAGATCGCGCACGGTGTTCAGCACCGTGTTCCCCGTGGAGAACTCGTCGTCGACGAGGACCAGCGGGCCGTCCCCGGCCAGCAGGGCCTGGTTTTCCGGCAGCAGCAGGTGCGAGGTGGCGTGCGAGTGGGACTCCTCGAAGCCGCCGGCCTGCGCGACCCCGGGCACCGGCCGGCGCGTGGAGTGCAGGTAGGGCGCGTGGCCCAGACCGTCGGCGACCGAATGACCGAGCCCGGTGGCCGTCTCGGCGTACCCGACCACGACCGCGGACCGCGCCCCGGTCTCGCCCAGCAGCTCCCGCACCCTGCGGCCCAGGGCGAACCCGGCGCCGAAGACGACGGACGGCGACTGCGGTACGTGCTTGCCGAGCACGTTGGACACCAGGAGGTGGGCCCGCTTGGGGTTGCGGCGCAGCGCCAGCCCCAGCATCTCCTTGAGGGTGTCGTCGCCCACGAGTTCGACCCCGAGCCGTTCGGCGACCCAGGTGCCGTCCCATTCCCCGTTGTTCACTGCTTTGTTCATGCGTCCCTTGTGTCGGGGCCCGGGGTGTCCGGGCCCTTCCGGGCCGGGTTCCTCAGGTGGGGATCCCGGCGGCGAGCAGCTCCACGAAGCCGATGTCCTCGCCTGCGACGCCGAACACCTCGGCGCGCAGCAGGGTCCGCTCGGCCCAGGCGCGGTGCGGCTTCACTTCATTCATTTTGTTCGTGTACGACGACCTGAGCACACCCCCGCCGCAGCGTTCCGGCCGCAGGATGTCCTGGGCGTCACTGAACTCCTCGTGACTGACCACGGACAGTGCGTGCACGGGCAGCACGTGGGAGGGGTGGATGCAGGTCTTGCCGAGCAGGCCGTTGGCCTGGTCGAGGGCGATCTCGCGCAGCAGCCCGTCCATGGCGTGCTCGATGAGCGCCTCGCGCAGCTCCTCGGCCTGCCCCTCCAGGAAGGGGCTGCGGCGCAGCTGCGGCTTGAACATGCGCTCCTGGACGCGGAAGTACTCCCAGACCGGCCCGGTCACCGTGAACCCGGTGCCGTCGGCCCGGCCGAGCATGTTCACCACGTCGGAGATCACGGAGGCGACGACGTGGACGTCGTACGCCGTCATGTCGGGGGCTCTGCGCAGGCCGTAGGAGGAGCAGAAGTCGGTGACGCCGAGGCGCAGCGCGAGGACCCGGTCGCGGTACTTGTCGACCGCGCGGGAGATGCCCTCCAGGGTGTCCACGCGTGACTCGCGGTACAGCAGCTCGGGCGACTCGAGGACCGGCATGGCGAACAGGCGGCGGCCGCTCGCGGCCTCGGCCACGGCGAGGGCCTCCAGGAACGGGATGCCGCGCTCCTCGGTGAACTTCGGCAGCACGAATCCGGACAGCAGCCGGACGGCGGGGCCGAGGCGTGCCACGAGGTCGGGGATCTGCTCGGGGGTGCGGACCCGGACGAACAGCAGTGGCAGCGCGGTCGCGGGGCGTGCCGTCAGCTCGGTGAACTGCCGGACGAGGTTCTCCTCGCCGGCCGGGACGTCCTCGTCTCCGATGGAGTCCTCCAGGCACAGCACCATCGAGACCACGCCGCGGTCGGCCTGCTTGACGATGTCGTCCGCGAGCCGCGGCCGGGTGGCCGGGCTGTAGAGCGTGGCGCCGAGGGCGACGGCGAGCAGCCGGGCCGGGGAGTTCGAGTCGAACTCGCACGGCTCCTGGAAGAAGAGACGCTTCCGCACCTCAGGGGCGACGTGCCCGAAATGACGCATAGAACTCCCCCGTGGAGACGGTACGGCGTGTGGAACGGGCCGGGACATGGCTGATGACATGTCTACTGAGTGGCCGGTAATAGTACGTAGCAATCCATGTCAGGGGTTCCCGCAGGGCATGAATTTCTGGTAACTGGGCTGTGTCGACTGTCGTACCCCCGCGTTGTCGTGACCAGGACCGAGAAGGCAGGATGACCGCATGACGCACGCGATGTTGAAGGGGTCGAACGTCCCGCTCGAAGCCACCACGGTACGTGCCGTGCTGCGCTGGACGCCCGGGCAGGGGGTTCCGGACGTCGACGCCTCCGCACTGCTCCTCGGCCCCGACGGGCGTGTGCGCTCCGACGAGGACTTCGTCTTCTACAACCAGCCCCGGCACCCTTCCGGGAAGGTGTGGCGGCTCGGCAAGAAGCGGATCGCCGAGGGCCTCACCGACACCATCCAGACAGAGCTTCCCGGTGTCGAGCCCGATGTCAGCCGGATTCTCCTGGTCGCTTCGGCGGACGGCGTCACCTTCGACCGCGTACGCGACCTGCGCATCCTGCTGTACGACGCCGCGGTGACCGATGGGGAACCCCTGGCCTGCTTCGACATCAAGCCGGAGACCGGCGAGGAGACGGCCCTGATCTGCGGCGAGCTCTACCGCCGCGGCGGCGTCTGGAAGTTCCGCGCCCTCGGCGAGGGCTACTCCAACGGCCTCAAGGGCCTGGCCACGGACTTCGGCATCTCGGTCGACGAGTCGGAAGCGGCGGCGGCGGCAGCAGCAGCAGCGGCGGCAGCGGCGGCGGCAACGGCCGCCCAGCCCCTCCCCCCGGAACAGCCGACGGGTGTACCCACCCAGCCCGCGTACGGCTACCCCGAGCCCCAGCCGTCCTACGGCTACCCGCAGCAGACCCCGGCAACGACAGCCGCCCCGTCGGCCTACGGCTATCCGCCTCCGGTCACGGCAGCGCCGAGCCCGGACTTCGCCCTGCCGCCACAAGGGCCACAATTCATCGGACGTTAGGGAAGCATCCTCAGGGGCGCGGGGCCGTATCGATATGCGGCTCCGCCGCGCGGCGCGACGAGCCGCAGACAACCCGCACCCGCAGAGCTACCGCTCCGCCTGCGCCTTGTACCCCCGCCCCCACTGCAACCCCCACCCGTACAACCGATCGATCTCCGCCTGAAACCCATAAACGAACTTCACCTCGCGCCGCACCATCACCTCCCCCTTCACGTTCTCGATCATCACCACCGCACAGGACCGAGCCTGCGGGTGGCGCTCATCGAGCCCTATCTCGATCCGCGGCCCGTTACTCGGGTACAGCGTGACGCTCGCGTGCGTACGGTCGAACGCCGGCGTCTGGTCATAGATGTAGACGAACACCAGCAGCCGCTTGATCTCGTCGCGATGGTCGAGGTTGACGTACATCGTCTCCCCGGACGCCGACCCGAACCGGTCGTCCCCGCTGAGCTTCACGTACGGCGCCGCGTTAGCGTCCCCGAGGTAGCCCCCGAGCGGCTGCACGACCCCCTTCGTGCCGTCCTGCAACTCGTACAGGCATCCCAGGTCGAGGTCGACGTTGACCATGCTCTGGCTGTGCCCGACGACCTCCGGCGGCTTCAGCGCCTTGAAGGGGTGCCGCAGGATGCTCTCGCGGTGGAAGCCGCCGATGTCGGACGTCCGCATCCGCCAGTTCAGGTTGACGCGCAGGTGGCCGGTGGCCGCGCCCTGCTTGGTGAGGGAGACCTGGCTGTGCCGTTTGGTCAGCTCGATGGCGTTGGTCGCCGCGCTGCCGGAGTCGAACTCGGCCGCTCGGCTGCCCAGGAGCCCGTCGAAGAAGCCCATTCCCGCCCCCACGTTCCCTCATGTCACTCGAAAAGACCGGCGGGGCGGCCGGAGGACACGTCCTCGTCGGCCGCCCCGCACAGAGCGTTCCTCACCCAGGTGGGTGTTATACCCCGGACGAGACCTCAGTCTTGTCCGGGGTCTCCGCTTTTCCCTCGGCGGCCGCCAGCGCGCGGTTGCGGCGGACGGAGGACCAGAAGGACGCGGCGATCAGGAGGACGCCGACGAGACCGGTGATGACCTCGTGGATCTGGTACTGGATGGTGACCATGAGGATCACGGCCAGCGCGCCGATCGCGTAGTGCGCGCCGTGCTCCAGGTAGACGTAGTCGTCGAGGGTGCCCTGGCGGACGAGGTAGACGGTGAGCGACCGGACGTACATCGCGCCGATGCCCAGGCCCAGCGCCATCAGGACGATGTCGTTGGTGATGGCGAACGCGCCGATGACGCCGTCGAAGGAGAAGGAGGCGTCCAGCACTTCCAGGTAGAGGAACATGAAGAACGCGGCACTGCCGGCCAGTTGGACCGCCGAGCGCGGCTTGCCGCTGCGTTCGGCCTCTTCCTCGGCCTCGTGTTCGCGCTCCTCCTCTTCCTCGAGCTTGTCCTCGAAGTAGCCGGAGAGGCCGCCGACCACCATGTAGGTGATCAGACCCGCGATGCCGGAGATCAGGACGGTCTGCGCCTTGTCGACGTGTGCGCCGCCGTGCTGGTGGGCGTGGGTCGCGAAGGTCATGGCGGTGACCAGCAGGACGACCAGGGCGATGCAGACCGACAGCATGTCGACCTTGCCGAGCTTGGCCAGCGGGCGCTCGAGCCAGCGCAGCCACTGGATGTCCCGGTCCTCGAAGATGAAGTCGAGGAAGATCATCAGCAGGAACATGCCACCGAAGGCGGCGATCGCCGGGTGGGCGTCGGTGACCAGTTCCTGGTAGTGGTCCTTGTTGTTGAGCGCGAGGTCGACGGCCTCTATCGGGCCGATCTTGGCGCTGATCGCCACGATGACGACGGGGAAGACCAGCCGCATACCGAAGACGGCGATGAGCACACCGATGGTGAGGAAGATCTTCTGCCAGAAGGCATTCATCTTCTTCAGGATTCCGGCGTTGACCACCGCGTTGTCGAAGGACAGCGAGATCTCGAGGACGGAGAGGATCGCGACGATGCCGAAGGCCTCCCACCCCCCGTAGAAGACCGCCGCGACCAGGCCGATCGCGGTGACCGCGAACGACCAGCCGAAGGTTTTCAGAAGCACTGGCTACCCAATCGTGTGTGTACGGGTCTCCCCCGCGCCGTACTCGGCTTTACCTAAAGTTGACCTTGTGCTGCAAAGTCTAAGGGGCGGCCGTTGCGGCCGGTACGGGCGGGCCCTTACCGGCCGGTAGCAGGGGTTCGGCGGGAGATGCCGACCACCTAGGAGACATCGACACCGAAGTCGAGGGCGATTCCCCGCAGGCCGGACGCGTACCCCTGGCCGACGGCGCGGAACTTCCACTCGCCCTGGTACCGGTAGAGCTCGCCGAAGATCATGGCCGTCTCCGTGGAGGCGTCCTCGCTGAGGTCGTAGCGGGCGAGTTCCTGGCCGTCGGCCTGGTTGACCACGCGGATGAAGGCGTTGCTGACCTGCCCGAAGGTCTGGCCGCGTTCGTCGGCCATGTGGATGGAGACCGGGAAGACGATCTTGTCGCAGTGGGTGGGCACCTTGGAGAGATCGACCAGGAGCGACTCGTCGTCGCCGTCGCCCTCACCGGTGAGGTTGTCGCCGGTGTGTTCCACCGAGCCGTCCGGGCTTTTGAGCTGGTTGTAGAAGACGAACCACTCGTCCCCCAGCACCCGCCCGCCGTTGCACAGCAGTGCGCTGGCGTCGAGGTCGAAGGCGGCTCCGGTGGTGGAGCGAGCGTCCCAGCCGAGCCCGATCATCACCTGTGTGAGGTTCGGCGCGGCCTTGGACAGGGAGACGTTGCCCCCCTTGGCGAGCGTGACGCCCATGATGCTGGTCCTCCCCTTGGTGGTGCTTCTTCGGTTGTCCTGCGCATCCGGCGCCGCACCCAAACAGTGCGGCGCCGGATGATGAGACCGTCAGGCGTCTCAGACGTTCACGCCGAAGTCCTGCGCGATGCCGCGCAGGCCCGAGGCGTAGCCCTGGCCGATGGCGCGGAACTTCCACTCCGCGCCGTGGCGGTACAGCTCGCCGAAGACCATGGCGGTCTCGGTCGAGGCGTCCTCGGACAGGTCGTAGCGCGCGATCTCCGCCTCGCCGGCCTGGTTCACCACGCGAATGAACGCGTTGCGGACCTGGCCGAAGGACTGCTGGCGGTTCTCGGCGTCGTAGATCGACACCGGGAAAACGATCTTCTCGATGTCGGCCGGGACGCCGGCCAGGTTGACCTTGATCTGCTCGTCGTCACCCTCGCCCTCACCGGTGATGTTGTCGCCGGTGTGCTCGACCGAGCCGTCGGGGCTCTTGAGGTTGTTGAAGAAGACGAAGTGCTGGTCGCTCGAGACCTTGCCGGAGTTGTTCAGCAGCAGCGCGCTGGCGTCCAGGTCGAAGTCCGTGCCGGTCGTGGTGCGCACGTCCCACCCCAGACCGACGATGACCGCGGTCAGGCCCGGGGCCTCCTTGGTCAGCGATACGTTGCCGCCCTTGCTGAGGCTGACTCCCACGAGTCCTCCATTGGTGTTTTGGGGCGGGAGCCCCGTCGTGCGTTGGATATCGGATCAACGAGTCGATCCTAGTGACGGGTTCCCGCCCCACGCAGACCCTGGCGCCGAAGAATCACAGGTGTCGGCGGACCGCGGCGGCTCAGGCGACCCGAGGGGAACGCGCGGGTGACCTGAGGGGATCAGAGGGCGTCGAGTGCCTTGACGTACTCGCCGAGATCGCGGGCGTCCGGGAGCGCGTTGACGACGGTCCAGCGCACGACGCCCTCCTTGTCGATGACGAAGGTGCCGCGCACCGCGCAGCCCTTGTCCTCGGCGAAGACGCCGTAGGCGCGGCTGACCTCGCCGTGCGGCCAGAAGTCGCTGAGCAGCGGGTACTCCAGTCCCTCCTGCTCGGCGAAGACGCGCAGGGTGTGGATGGAGTCGTTGGAGACGGCGAGCACCTGGGTGTCACGGTCGGAGAACTTCGGCAGGTTGTCCCGCAGCTCGCACAGCTCGCCGGTGCACACGCCGGTGAAGGCGAAGGGGTAGAAGAGCAGGACGACATTCTTCTCGCCACGGAAGTCGGAGAGCTTCACGCTCGCGCCGTGGTTGTCCTTGAGCTCGAAGTCGGGGGCCTTGTCGCCGACCTGGATCGACATCGTCGTGGTTCCCTTTCGATGGGCTGCTCGGGTCAGAACACTCGGGAACACCCTACGCAGCCCGCACGACGGCCCTGCGGACGGGCTGAGCGGGTCAGCCCGTCCGGGGATGAGATGAGGCCGGGAACTACCTCTTGGACTTGGCGGCCTTCGGCGTCAGCAGCCGGCTGCCGATCCAGTCCTTGCCCACGCTGACGCTCTTGGAGGCGGACAGCCCCGCCGTCGTAGCGGCCTCCGAGATGTCGCTCGGCTCCACGTACCCATCACGGCCTGTCTTCGGCGTGAGGAGGAGGATCGCGCCGCCCTCTTCGATGTAGGTGGTGGCATCCACCAGTACATCCGTCAGGTCGCCGTCCTCGTCGCGGAACCAGAGCACCACGGCGTCGGCCACGTCGTCGTAATCCTCGTCCACCAGGTCGCTGCCGATGACTTCCTCAATGGACTCGCGGAGCTCCTGGTCGACGTCGTCGTCGAAGCCGATCTCCTGGACCACCTGCTCGGGCTGGAACCCCAGCCTGACGGCAGGGCTCGTCCGCTCCTCCGCGTGGTCCGCGGTCGCGCTCACGGGTTGCCTCCTGATCATGTTTTGGTGAATGTCTCAGCCACGCGCGTGCGCGAAGCATTGGCCGTAGTCCACACGGGCGGGACGGATCGCGCAAGTACCCGGCGTTTCAGACCGCCGAAACGGTGACGATCCCGGCCGTGTCGCCGCAACCTACGGCATGCCACCCCTGCCTTAGGTGACGCACACCACACCTTTCTGCCCTGTTTGTGTGTTTGAGAACCGTACCTGGGTACGAGGTCCTGGTTACCCCACAGTAGAGATGACGTTTGCCGCCCCGAGGTACACGATGGGGAACGGTGCAGGCATACCGGAAAGTGGCCCTCAGGCAGGTGCCCTCTGACAGGTAAGGAACAGCGTGGCTTCCGGATCCGATCGCAACCCGATCATCATTGGCGGCCTTCCGAGTCAGGTCCCTGACTTTGATCCCGAGGAAACCCAGGAGTGGCTCGATTCGCTCGACGCCGCCATCGACGAGCGCGGCCGGGAACGGGCACGCTATCTGATGCTCCGACTGATCGAGCGGGCCCGCGAGAAGCGCGTGGCCGTGCCCGAGATGCGCAGCTCGGACTACGTCAACACGATCCCCACCAAGAGCGAGCCGTTCTTCCCGGGCAACGAGGAGATCGAGCGCAGGATCCTGAACGCCACCCGCTGGAACGCGGCCGTGATGGTCTCGCGGGCCCAGCGGCCCGGTATCGGCGTCGGCGGCCACATCGCCACCTTCGCCTCCTCCGCCTCCCTCTACGACGTGGGTTTCAACCACTTCTTCCGCGGCAAGGACGAGGGCGACGGCGGCGACCAGGTCTTCTTCCAGGGGCACGCCTCCCCGGGCATCTACGCCCGCGCGTTCCTCCTCGACCGGCTGGACGAGCGGAACCTGGACGCCTTCCGCCAGGAGAAGTCGAAGGCGCCGTACGGGCTGTCCAGCTACCCGCACCCGCGGCTGATGCCGGACTTCTGGGAGTTCCCGACCGTGTCGATGGGTCTTGGCCCGATCGGCGCGATCTACCAGGCGCGGATGAACCGCTACATGCAGGCGCGCGGGATCGCGGACACGTCCAAGTCGCACGTGTGGGCGTTCCTCGGCGACGGCGAGATGGACGAGCCGGAGTCGCTCGGCCAGCTGACCATCGCCGCGCGCGAGGGCCTGGACAACCTGACCTTCGTCGTCAACTGCAACCTCCAGCGCCTCGACGGGCCGGTGCGCGGCAACGGCAAGGTCATCCAGGAGCTGGAGTCGGTCTTCCGGGGCGCCGGCTGGAACGTGATCAAGCTGATCTGGGACCGCTCCTGGGACCCGCTGCTCGCGCAGGACCGGGACGGCATCCTCGTCAACAGGATGAACACGACGCCGGACGGCCAGTTCCAGACGTACGCCACCGAGTCCGGCGCGTACATCCGCGATCACTTCTTCGGTGACGACCAGCGGCTGCGCGCGATGGTCGAGGGGATGACCGACGATCAGATCCTGCACCTGGGCCGTGGCGGTCACGACCACCGGAAGATCTACGCGGCCTTCAAGGCGGCCGTGGAGCACACGGGTCAGCCGACGGTCATCCTCGCGAAGACCGTCAAGGGCTGGACGCTGGGCCCCAACTTCGAGGGCCGCAACGCCACCCACCAGATGAAGAAGCTGACGGTCGCCGACCTCAAGCACTTCCGCGACCGCCTGCACCTGCCGATCTCCGACAAGGAGCTAGAGTCCGGCGCGCCGCCGTACTACCACCCGGGCCGGGACTCCGAGGAGATCCAGTACATGCACGACCGGCGCAAGGGGCTCGGCGGGTACGTCCCGACGCGTGTCGTGCGCGCGAAGCCGCTGCCACTGCCGGACGACAAGACGTACGCGACCGTGAAGAAGGGTTCCGGTCAGCAGTCCATCGCCACGACCATGGCGTTCGTACGACTGCTGAAGGACCTCATGCGGGACAAGGAGATCGGCAAGCGGTTCGTGCTGATCGCACCGGACGAGTACCGCACGTTCGGCATGGACTCGTTCTTCCCGAGTGCGAAGATCTACAACCCGCTGGGCCAGCAGTACGAGTCCGTGGACCGGGACCTGCTGCTCGCGTACAAGGAGTCGCCGACCGGGCAGATGCTGCACGACGGCATCTCCGAGGCGGGCTGCACGGCCTCGCTGATCGCGGCGGGTTCGGCGTACGCCACGCACGGCGAGCCGCTGATCCCGGTGTACGTCTTCTACTCGATGTTCGGTTTCCAGCGCACCGGCGACCAGTTCTGGCAGATGTCGGACCAGTTGGCGCGCGGTTTCGTACTCGGTGCGACCGCCGGCCGTACGACGCTGACCGGTGAGGGCCTGCAGCACGCGGACGGGCACTCCCAGCTGCTGGCGTCGACGAACCCGGGCTGTGTGGCGTACGACCCGGCGTTCGGCTTCGAGATCGCGCACATCGTCAAGGACGGTCTGCGCCGGATGTACGGGCCCGACAGCGAGGACATCTTCTACTACCTCACCGTCTACAACGAGCCGATCCAGCACCCGGCCGAGCCGGAGAACGTGGACGTCGAGGGCATCCTCAAGGGCATCCACCGCTTCAGCGAGGCCACGGCGGGCGCCATCCCGGCGCAGATCATCGCCTCGGGCGTGGCCGTCCCGTGGGCCGTCGAGGCGCAGAAGATCCTCGCCGAGGAGTGGAACGTGAAGGCCGACGTGTGGTCGGCGACCTCATGGAACGAGCTGCGGCGCGACGCCGTCGAGGTCGAGGAGCACAACCTGCTGCGGCCCGAGGAGGAGCAGCGCGTCCCGTACGTGACGCGGAAGCTGGCCGGGGCGGAGGGGCCGTTCGTGGCCGTCTCCGACTGGATGCGAGCGGTTCCGGACCAGATCGCGCGCTGGGTGCCGGGGACGTTCCAGTCGCTGGGCGCGGACGGGTTCGGGTTCGCCGACACCCGGGGTGCCGCGCGGCGGCACTTCCACATCGACGCGCAGTCGGTGGTGGTCGGGGTGCTGACCGAGCTGGCCAAGGAGGGGAAGGTGGACCGCTCGGTGCTGAAGCAGGCGATCGACCGGTACCAGCTGCTCGACGTGTCCGCGGCGGACCCGGGGGCGGCCGGGGGCGACGCGTAGCGCACAGCGCACCAAGGGGTGGTGAGGGCTTGTGGCCCCACCACCCCTTACTCGTTCTTTACGATGCGTCCATGCAACGAAGAACGGCGCAGGACCGGTGGGAACAGTGGACCCAACGGCCCATGCTGGCCCTCGCCGTGGTGTTCGCCATCGCCTACGCCGTGCCGATCGTGGACACGTCGGCCGGCCACTCGCTGATGGTGGCGTGCACCGTGGTCGAGTGGCTGGTGTGGGGGGCGTTCGCCGCGGACTACCTGGTGCGGCTGGCGCTGACACCCGACCGGCGGACTTTCGTCCGTACCCACTGGATGGACCTGTGTGCGGTCGTGCTGCCACTGATCCAGCCGTTGCGGCTGCTGCGTCTGGTGTCGACGCTGCTGCTGGTGGGGCGGCGGGCGCGGATGGCCTCACAGATCCAGCTGACGACGTATGTCGGCGGGGCGGTGGTGGGGCTGCTGATGTTCGGCTCGCTGGCCGTGCTGTCGGTGGAGCGGGACTCGCCGGACGGGAACATCCGCACGCTGGGTGACGCGGTGTGGTGGTCCTTCACGACGATGACGACGGTGGGGTACGGGGATCACGCGCCGACCACGGGGGTGGGGCGGTTGATCGCCGTGGGCCTGATGCTGAGCGGCATCGCGTTGTTGGGTGTGGTGACCGCGAACATCGCCGCGTGGTTCATCGAGCGGTTCGAGAAGGACGATGTGGAGGAGCGGGAGCAGACGGAGGCCATCCGGGCGCTCACGGAGGAAGTTCGGGCGCTTCGGGCCGAGGTGGCGGCGTTGCAGGAGCGGTCCGTCAGACAGTGAGCTGGGGTGGGGCCGGCCGGGTGGGCGCTGCGCCCACCCGTGCCGCCCCAGGCGGCACGCATGCCCGCAGCTATGGAGTGCGGGGCAGCGTCGCGCGGTCCGGCCCGGTCCCTGACCTCGTCCGGCCACGTGGCCGGGGGCTCCCGCGCGTTCCGTGTCCGAAGCTCGCCATCATCAACTCCCAGAACCCCGGGGTCAGTTGAATGCTCAACCGGGGTTCACTGTGGCGGGTACCCGCGATCCGGGGTTCAATCACCGCGATTCCACGGGCCTGGGCGCGCTGTCCCCCTCCGGCAGCGCGTCCAGGCCCGTGGGAGCTGTCCCACTGTCACCTGCGGAGCGCGCCAGAGGGGAGGGATCTTTAGCGAAGTCACCCTGATAGGGGAATTTCGCCGAAAACCCGTCAGATGTGCCCGTCAGATGTGGCCGGGCCCCGCGCCCGCCTCCGCGTTCTCACCGCGCTTGGTGAGCAGGGCGACGAATACGGCGACGACGGCCACGCCCGCGGCGACCAGGGAGGCCAGGCTCATCCCTGAGATGAAGGTGTCGTGGGCGACGTCGGCGATCTTCGCGGCGATCGCCTCCGGGGTGCCCTTGGCCACAGGTGCCACGCCGACCTGGACCGCCTCGGAGGCCTGGTCCAGCTGGGCGGGGCTGAGCTCGGGCAGACCCGCGTCCTTCCAGTTGGCGGGCAGGTCGCTGTCGACCTTGGAGGCCATCACGGCACCCAGGACGGCCGTACCGAGACTGCCGCCGATCTGCATCGCCGCCTGCTGGAGGCCGCCGGCGACACCGGAGAGCTCCATCGGGGCGTTGCCGACGATGACCTCGGTGGCGCCGACCATGACCGGCGCGAGGCCGAGGCCGAGCAGGGCGAACCAGAGCGACATCACGGCGCTACCGGTGTCCGTCTCCAGCGTGGACATGCCGTACATGGCGATGGCGGTGGCCGCCATGCCGCCGGCGAGCGGGACGCGCGGGCCCAGTTTGGTGATCATCGCGCCCGCGAGCGGGGAGCCGACGATCATCATGCCGGTGAGCGGAAGCAGGTGCAGACCGGCGTCGATGGGGCTCATGCCGTGCACGTTCTGGAGGTAGAACGTGACGAAGAACAGGCCGCCCATGAAGGCGATGGCCATGAGGACCATCAGGACCACGCCCGCGGAGAGCGGGACGGAGCGGAAGAGCGCGAGCGGGATCAGCGGCTCCTTGACCTTCGTCTCCCAGAAGGCGAAGAACGCGAAGAGCAGGACGGAACCGGCTATGAAGGCCCAGGTCTTGCCGTCCCCCCAGCCCCATGTCGGGGCCTTGATCAGGGCCCAGACCAGGCAGAACATCGCGCCCGAGAGCAGGACGATGCCGAGGATGTCGAAGGAGCGCGGGGCGTTCTCGGCGCGGTGGTCGAGGAGGATCAGCACACCGAGGACGACGGCGAGGATGCCGACCGGCACGTTGATGAAGAAGACCGACTGCCAGTTGACGTGCTCGACCAGGACACCGCCGAGGATCGGGCCGCCCGCGGTGGAGGCGCCGATGACCATGCCCCAGATGCCGATCGCCATGTTGAGCTTCTCGGCCGGGAAGGTGGCCCGCAGCAGGCCGAGCGCGGCCGGCATGAGCAGCGCGCCGAACAGGCCCTGGAAGACACGGAAGGTGACGACCAGCGCGATGCTGTCGGAGAGGCCGATCGCGCCCGAGGCGGCGGCGAAGCCGACGACGCCGATGAGGAAGGTCTGCCGGTGGCCGAAGCGGTCGCCGAGCTTGCCCGCGGTGATCAGGGAGACCGCGAGGGCGAGGAAGTAGCCGTTGGTGATCCACTGGACCTCGGCGAAGGTGGCGCCGAGGTCCTTCTGGATGGCCGGGTTGGCGATGGCCACGATGGTGCCGTCGAGGGCCACCATCATGACGCCGACGGCGACGGTGATGAGGGTGAACCAGGGATGGCCGCGCAGCCCGCTGGCCGGTGCCGGCTTCGACGAGGCGGATGCCTTGTCCCCCGGCCCCGTCGTGTCCATGGTGGTCTGACTAGTCATACCGGCGAGGCTAATGACAGCCTCTGACAATTGACAAACGAGTTCACAAGTCAGTAACTGACACCTATGGAAACACTGCGCGAACGCAAGAAACAGCGCACCCGGGACGCGCTGGTGCGGGCCGCCGTGGAACTGTTCACCTCCCAGGGGTACGACCGCACCACCGTCGACGGCATCGCCGCCGCCGTCGACGTCTCGCAGCGCACCTTCTTCCGCTACTTCGCCGGCAAGGAGGAGGCCGCGCTCGCCCTCCAGGACATGGCGGTCGCGCGGTTCGTGGAGTCGGTGCGCGAGCGCCCGCCGCACGAGGCACCCCTGGAGGCGATGCGGCAGGCCGTCGTGGAGGGCTGGGACACCCTCAACGAGGTCATCGAGTCCGTCGTCCCGGTCGAGCAGTACCTGCGCATGTACCACGTGATCGAGTCGAGCCCGGTCCTGCTCGCCGCCCATCTGCGGCGATCCGTCGAGGTCGAGGAGACCATCGCGCACGTGCTCGCCGAGCGCGAGGGCGTCGACGTGGACGCCGACCCGCGCCCGCGGCTGACCGTGGCCGTCTTCGGCGGGGTGATGCGACTGACGGAACGTCAGTGGGCCGCGGGTGCGGACTTCAGCCTGGAGGCGATGCGGACGCTGACCATCTCGAACCTCGAACAAGTGGGACCGGCGCTCACCGAGAACTGGCGCGCACGCTGAGGCCACTTCACGCGCACGCCGACGTCATGCCACGAACACGCTGAGGTCGTCGTCACGTAGCACGAAACGTGATCCCCGTCACTTGGTTAACGCGAGACCCTCTCGTTCTCTTAGTGTGTCCTCCCAGTGACTTCCTTCGACACCTCCCCGCAACTCAACGTCTGGCGCGCACTGCTTGCCCTGGCCGTGGTGTTCGTGATGCTGGCGACCACTGGCTGGACCGCCCTGCGCAACCAGCGAGAGGACACCGCACTCCAGGCCTCGCTCACCGCCTGGGAACACGGCAAGGTCGCCGGGCACCACCTGCCGGACCCGCACGCGGCCCCCGCCCGGCTCTCCGACTTCTTCGCCTCGCTCACGGCGGCACAGCGCGCGTCCCTCGCACGCCGCTACCCGCTCGCGGTCGGCAACATGAACGGCGCCCCCGCCGAACTGCGCTACCGCGCCAACCGCATCGCGCTGACGCAGGCGCGTGCCGCCGAGCGAAAGCGCATGCACGACCCGCGCCTCACGCAGGCCGGGCAGCAGGAGGCGGGCCGCCGTATGCACCGCTTCGAGTCGATGATGAGCGCCGACCGCCAGATCCTCGCCTTCGACCCCGAGGGGTCCGGACGGGCCGCCGAGGTCTTCGGCGACCTCGACAAGGCGCGCCGGATCTCCGTCGTCGTCCCCGGCGTCGACACCGACCTGCTCACCTTCCAGCGCACCAACCGCAGGTTCTCGGCACCGGTCGGCATGGGCCAGGCCCTGTACGCGGCCGAGCGCGCGGCGAACCGCGGCACGCGTACGGCGGTGATCGCCTGGGCCGACTACACCACCCCCGCCGGGCTCGGCATCGACTCCGCCACCGCGATGCGCGCGGAGAGCGGTGCCATCCGACTCAACGCCCTGCTGCGCGCGCTGCCCGGCATCTCGCCGGTGTCGCTCTTCTGCCACAGCTACGGCTCCGTGGTGTGCGGGGTCGCCGCACACGACCTGCCGTCCCGGGTGGCCGACATAGCGGTGGCCGGCAGCCCCGGCATGCGGGTCCCCGACGCCGAGCACCTGGACACCACCGCGCGCGTGTGGGCGATGCGGGACGCCGACGACTGGGTGCAGGACGTGCCCTACCTGGAGCTCGGCGGCCTCGGACACGGCGAGGATCCGGTGTCGGCCGGGTTCGGCGCGCGTGTGCTGTCGGCACGGGACGCGCGCGGGCACGCCGGCTACTTCGAACCGGGCACGGACAGCCTGCGCAACTTCGCCGAGATCGGGGTTGGCGCATACCGAGCCGTGGAGTGCGCGAACGATACTGACGCATGCCGAGAGGGTTTGTCCGACACGTCGGCGGTCGGACGCGCGTAGAGACGCAGAAACTGCGGTGTGCGCGGGGAGGCGACGGAGGAGCTTGTGCCGCATACGATGAGCCGCATGGGTGACGTACTGGCCGGTTTTCATGCCGCCTGGGAGTTCGAGTCCGACTCCGTGCTCATCCGCTACGAACGGGGGATACGAACGCCCAAGCTGTTCCAGGCGCTCGGTGAGCGCCGCATCCCCCTGCGGGCGATCGCGGGAGTGACGCTCACCCCCGGCAGACGGGGGACCGTGGTCCTGCGCGCCGAGCCTCGGCCCGGCGCGGATCCGCTGATGGAGGCGGCCGCGGGACAGCTGAAGGAAGGGTGCGATCCGTACCGGCTGGTGCTGCCGGCCGAGCGGGGGACGCTCGCGGAGTACTACGCCGACGAGCTGCGCGCACAGTTGACGGACGCCGAACCGGGGCCCGCCGAGCGGTATCTGGTGGCGCCGCCCGAGGCGCCGATGCAGTTCAAGGCGTACGACGGGAAGGCGTCCTTCGACGGACGAACCGTGCATTTCCGGTGGTTCTGGACGGGCGCGTCCTCGGCGAAGTGGAAGGCCGGCGACCAGAGTTTCCAGGTCGCCGACCTCAGCGGAGTCGAGTGGCGCTCACCGGAGGTCTTCGAAGGGCATCTGCGGCTGCTGGGCCGGGATGGTGCGCCGGTGCAGGCCGACCAGGATCCGGCGGCGGTGGTGTTCGGGCTGGGGTACGGGCCTGTGCACGAGTCACTGCCGTTCGCTGCGGCGGTGTTGGCGGCGGTTCGCTCCGCGGGTCCGGCCGTCGTCCCGGCTGCGGCTGTGCCGCGCCGGGATCCCGCGGATATCGCTGAGCGGATTCGGCATCTTGGGGAGCTGCACCAGGCGGGGCTGGTGACAGATGAGGAGTTCTCTTCCAAGAAGGCCGAGTTGTTGGCTGAGCTTTAGTCGTTCTCGGGTGCGGGCACGGGGGAGCTGGCCGCGCAGCTCCCCCGCCCTTGCGGTGTTGCAGTTTCCCGGCGCCCGAAAAGTGCGGCTTGTCTACTCCCGGCCCGCTGACGCGAAGGTCATGTCCGCGTACCTGGTGCCTGCCACCTTCGCCGCTATGGGATCCAGCAAGGACAGTTCCTCCTCGCTCAGCACGATGCGCGTGGCCCCTACGTTCTCCTCCACCCTCGTCGGCTTGCGGGTGCCCGGGATCGGGACCAGCGGGAGGTTGTGGACCGTCGCCTGGTGATGGACCCACGCCAGGGCGATCTGGCCGAGAGACGCGTCGTGGGATGCGGCGATCTCGCGGATCGGTGCCAGCAGGGCCGCGTTGGTCGTCGCGTTCTCGCCCGTGAAGCGGGGATGTTGGCGGCGGAAGTCGTCGGGGGTGAGGTCCTGGTCGGCGTTGGCGAAGGAGCCCGTGAGGAAGCCTCGGCCCAGCGGGGAGTACGGGACCAGGGTCACGCCCAGCTCGCGGGCCGCCGGGACGACCTGGGGCTCGATGTCGCGGCTGAAGAGGGACCACTCCGACTGGACGGCGGCGATGGGGTGGACGGACTGGGCGGCGCGCAGTTCGTCGCCGGTGACCTCGCTCAGGCCCAGGTGCTTGACCTTGCCCTCGCGGACGAGGTCGGCCATGACGCCGACGGTCTCCTCGATCGGGACGTTCACGTCGCGGCGGTGCATGTAGTAGAGGTCGATCACGTCGACGTCCAGGCGCTTCAGGCTCGCCTCGACGGCCTCGCGGATGTACGGCGGGTCGTTGCGGATGATCCGCCGGGTCGGGTCGTCCGGGGGTATCGCCAGGGCGAACTTGGTCGCGATGACGACCTCGTCGCGGTGCGCCTTGAAGAACGGGGAGAGGAAGCGCTCGTTCTCGCCGGCGCCGTACGCGTCCGCCGTGTCATAGAGAGTGACGCCCAGTTCCAGGGCCCTCTCCGGGGTGGCCCGGGACTCCTTCTCGTCCGAGGGGCCGTAGCCGAAGTTCATGCCCATGCAGCCGAGGCCCTGGACGCCCACCTCGGGGCCGTCGGTGCCGAGTCGTGCCGTGGGGATCGTGCTGTCAGTCATCGTGTCCTCTCCGCTTCCTACGCGCGCCCGGCGTCCGTGTAGAAGCTGATCTTGCGGTCGAGTACCGCGAGGGTGTCGTTCAGTTCGGCGATTCTGGTGAGCACGTCCCGGCGGGTCGCCTCGAGCAGCTCGCGCCGCGCGCCGTAGGTGTCCTCGCCCTCGCGCACCAACTCGGCGTACCGGACCATGTCGGCGACGGGCATGCCGGTCAGCCGCAGCTTTCCGACGAAGTCGAGCCAGTCCAGGTCACGGTTGCAGTAGCGGCGCTGGCCGGTGTGCGAGCGGTCGATGTGGGGCATCAGCCCGATCCGCTCGTACCAGCGCAGGGTGTGCGCCGTCAGGCCGGTGAAGGCGACGACCTCGCTGATCGTGTACTTGTCCTGCCCTTCGGGGCGCGGGTGGCGCCGGGGCGGGGCGGAACAGACGTCGGCGGGGGCGGGGGTTTCCTCGGTGGTCACGGGCGTGGTCTGCATCACCGTCATGCCCCCCACGCTAGAACCTTGGAGTGCACTCCAAGCAAGCGGGAAAGGTGAGAAAACCGCGGGACGTGGCGTGATCACTGCGATTAGCGTGCGGTCATGAGTCTCGTACGCCGTGCCGTGCCCGAGGACGCCGCCGAAGTGCTGCGGCTGCGTCAGGTGATGATCGACTCGATGGCGGGGGCGGACTCCTCCACGGGCTGGCAGGCGGAGTCCCGACCGGAACTGGCGGTCCGACTCGCCGAGCCCGACGGGGAGTTCGCGGCCTTCGTCGTGGACCACCCCGAGCGGCCCGGGGCGCTGGCGGCGCTGGCGGTCGGGACGATCGAGTACCGGATCGGGCGGGCCGGCAACCCGCGCGGCACGATCGGCTACGTCTTCAGCGTCGCCACCGACCCGGACGCCCGGCGCCGCGGGTACGCGCGCGCGTGCATGGAGACGCTGCTGGAGTGGTTCCGCGAGCGTGGCGCCCGGCAGGTCCACCTCACCGCGTCGGCCGACGCCGAGCCGCTGTACGCCTCCCTGGGCTTCGCGCCCAAGCCCGACCCGATGATGGAGCTGCGACTCTGAGCCGCATAGGCTCGGACGCATGTCGTTGAAGAGCCTCGCCTTGATCGAGAACTGGCCGGTACCCACCGCCTCGGCGGGCGTCGTGCGCGCGGACGGCACGGTGGCGGGGGTGCACGGGCCGGTCGGGCAGCGGTTCCCGCTGGCCTCGGTCACCAAGCCGCTCGCCGCGTACGCCGCGCTCGTCGCGTACGAGGAGGGCGCCATCGAGCTCGACGAGCCGGCCGGGCCGCCCGGGGCGACGGTCCGTCATCTCCTCGCGCACACCTCGGGGCTGGCCTTCGACGAGCACCGCGTGACGGCGCCGCCCGGTGAGCGGCGGCTGTACTCCAATGCCGGGTTCGAGCAGCTCGGCGACCACATCGCGAAGGCGGCGGACATCCCGTTCGCGGAGTATCTGCGGCAGGCGGTCCTGGAGCCGCTCGGCATGACCGGCACCTCGCTGGAGGGCTCCCCCGCGAAGGACGGGGTGTCGACGGTCGAGGACCTGCTGCGGTTCGCGGCGGAGGTGCAGGCGCCGAGGCTGCTGGATTCACGCACGGTGGCGGAGGCGATGACCGTGCAGTACCCGGGCACGAAGGGCGTCCTGCCTGGCTACGGCCATCAGAACCCCAACGACTGGGGCCTCGGCTTCGAGATCCGGAACTCCAAGTCCCCGCACTGGACGGGGGCCACGTCCTCACCGCGAACGTTCGGTCATTTCGGGCAGTCCGGTACGTTCCTGTGGATCGACCCGGCCGCGGGGCTGGCGTGCGTCGCGCTCACGGACCGGGCGTTCGGACCCTGGGCGGTCGAGGTGTGGCCTGCGTTCACGGACGCGGTGCTGGCGGAGGCTCGGGGCTGACTCGGCCCATCTCCCACAGCAACAGCTCCGCCTCCGTCACCCCCACCGCCTCCAGCCCCTCCGCGTCCGTGATCCGCGCCGCGTCCCCCGGGCCCAACCGCTCGTCGTCCAGAGTCACTTCGCCCCGCACCACGTGCGCGTACACGTGTGCCGCGTCCGGGACCGCCGTCCGCTCCCCCGGCGCAAGGCGCCGTACGTGGAGCATCGCGCCCGCCTCCGGGACCGCGTACGGGGTGGAGTCGGCGATGCCGTGGACCATCTCGTAGGAGGGGTCGCCGCCGGGAGTCAGCGGCGCCAGCCACATCTGGACGAAGGTCAGAGGGACGTCCGCGGCGTTGCGCTCCACATGCCGGACGCCACCCGCGGAGCTCAGGCGCTGCACGTCGCCGGGGCGGACGCGGGTCTCGTGTCCCGTCGAGTCGCGGTGGGTCAGCTCGCCCTCGACGACCCAGGTCACGATCTCGGTGTGGCTGTGCGGATGCTCGTCGAACCCGGCGCCCGGCGCCAACCGCTCCTCGTTGCAGGCGATCACCGCCCCGAAGCAGAGGTTGTCCGGGTCGTAGTGGGGGCCGAAGGAAAAGGCATGGAACGACTCGATCCCCGCCTCGACGTCCCCTCCTCGGTAGCGCTCACCGGCGCGCCGTACGTCCATCACGCAACCACCGTAGACCCGGCGGGCAGTCCCCCACCCCACCCGGCGACGCACGCGGCCGTCCCGATAAGGCAGTCTTGTCCCGTGCCCGAACCCGAAACCAACGCCAGTAAAGCCGCAGCACACGACGTCCATGCGCATGCAGCGACCCTGAAGCGACTGGAGAAGTCGTCCGGCAGTCTCGCCGCTCAGGCCATCGCGCGGATGGACGAGACGCTGCCGTGGTACCGGGCCATGCCCCCCGAGAACCGTTCCTGGATCGGGCTCGTCGCCCAGGCCGGTATCGCCGCCTTCACCGAGTGGTTCCGTCACCCGGACGCCCCGCAGGCCATCTCCACCGATGTCTTCGGGACCGCGCCGCGCGAGCTGACCAGAGCCATCACCCTGCGCCAGACCGTGGAGATGGTGCGCACCACCATCGAGGTCATGGAGAGCGCGATCGACGAGGTCGCGGCACCGGGCGACGAGAACGTGCTGCGCGAGGCGCTGCTCGTCTACGCACGGGAGATCGCCTTCGCGACCGCCCAGGTCTACGCGCAGGCCGCCGAGGCCCGCGGTGCGTGGGACGCGCGGCTGGAGTCGCTCGTCGTCAACGCCGTGCTGAGCGGCGAGGCCGACGAGGGGGCGGTGAGCCGGGCCGCCGCCCTCGGCTGGAACTCGCCCGAACACGTGTGTGTGGTGCTGGGCACCGCGCCCGACGGGGACAGCGAACTGACGGTCGAGGCCATCCGGCGCGCCGCCCGGCACGCCAAGCTCCAGGTGCTCACCGGCGTGCTCGGGGCCCGGCTCGTGGTGATCGCGGGCGGCAGCGACAATCCGCTCGCCGTGGCCAAGTCGCTGATCGGCCCGTATGCGGCGGGACCGGTCGTCGCGGGCCCCGTCGTGCCCGACCTGCTCGCCGCGACCCGGTCCGCGCAGGCCGCCGCGGCCGGGCTGAAGGCGTGTTTCGCCTGGCAGGACGCCCCGCGGCCGGTACTGGCGGACGATCTCCTGCCGGAGCGCGCCATCGCCGGTGACCCGAGCGCTCGTGAGCAGTTGGTGGAGGAGATCTACAGACCGCTGGAGGAGGCCGGCTCCGCGCTCCTGGAAACGCTCTCCGTCTATCTCGAACAGGCGAGCAGTCTGGAGGGCGCGGCCCGGATGTTGTTCGTCCATCCCAACACCGTGCGCTACCGGCTTCGACGTGTGACTGACGTCACCGGATGGTCGCCATCCGATGTACGCTCGGCCTTCACGTTGCGGATCGCGCTGATCCTGGGGCGTCTGGCCGACGGAGATCCACAGCCCTAGCCTTTTGTCGGAACCGCACAAAACCCCCTGCTGTTCTTCGTCCCTGTCCCCACGGGCGGCCGTGGCCGCCCTCAAGAGAGAGTGTGAGAGTGCTCGTACTCGTCGCTCCCGGCCAGGGCGCCCAGACGCCCGGCTTCCTGACCCCCTGGCTCGACCTCCCCGGTGCCGCCGACCGCGTCGCCGCCTGGTCGGACGCCATCGGTCTCGATCTCGCCCACTACGGCACCCAGGCCGACGCCGACGCGATCCGCGACACGGCGGTGGCCCAGCCCCTCCTCGTCGCCGCCGGACTGCTGTCCGCCTCTGCGCTCGGTGACGTGTCGCCCGGTGCCGTCGCCGGTCACAGCGTCGGCGAGATCACCGCCGCCGCCTTCGCGGGCGTGCTGGACGACACCGCCGCGCTGACCCTCGTACGCAAGCGTGGCGTGGCGATGGCCGAGGCCGCCGCGATCACCGAGACCGGCATGTCGGCGCTGCTCGGCGGCGACCCCGAGGTGACCGTCCCGCACCTGGAGAAGCTCGGCCTGACCGCGGCGAACGTCAACGGCGCGGGCCAGATCGTGGCCGCCGGGACGCTGGAGCAGCTCGCCGCGCTGGAGGCGGACAAGCCCGAGGGCGTCCGTCGTGTCGTCGCCCTGAAGGTCGCCGGCGCCTTCCACACCCGGCACATGGCCCCCGCGGTCGAGACGCTGGCCGCGGCCGCCAAGGAACTCGCGCCCGCCGACCCGAAGGTCACCTACGTCTCCAACAGGGACGGGCGGACCGTCGCCGTCGGCGCCGAGGTCCTCGACCGTCTCGTCGGTCAGGTCGCCAACCCGGTCCGCTGGGACCTGTGCATGGAGACCTTCAAGGAGCTCGGCGTCACCGCCCTGCTGGAGGTCTGCCCCGGCGGCACGCTCACCGGCCTCGCCAAGCGGGCGCTGCCCGGCGTCGCGACGCTGGCCCTGAAGACCCCCGACGACCTCGACGCCGCTCGCGAGCTCATCGCAGAGCACGCCTGACAGGGAGCCCCGAGAGCAATGTCGAAGATCAAGGCAAGCAAGGGCGCCCCGTACGCGCGGATCCTCGGCGTGGGCGGCTACCGCCCGACCCGGATCGTGCCGAACGAGGTGATCCTGGAGACGATCGACTCGTCCGACGAATGGATCCGCTCCCGCTCGGGCATCGAGACCCGGCACTGGGCCTCCGACGAGGAGACGGTCGCCGCGATGTCGATCGAGGCGTCCGGCAAGGCCATCGCCGACGCCGGGATCTCCGCCGAGCAGATCGGCGGGGTGATCGTCTCGACGGTCTCGCACTTCAAGCAGACCCCGGCCGTCGCCACCGAGATCGCCGACAAGCTGGGCACCGCCAAGGCCGCCGCCTTCGACATCTCGGCCGGGTGCGCGGGGTTCGGGTACGGGCTCACGCTCGCCAAGGGCATGATCGTCGAGGGGTCGGCAGAGTACGTACTTGTCATCGGCGTCGAGCGGCTGTCCGACCTGACCGACCTGGAGGACCGGGCCACGGCCTTCCTGTTCGGTGACGGCGCGGGCGCGGTCGTCGTGGGCCCCTCCAAGGAGCCGGCGATCGGCCCCACGGTCTGGGGTTCCGAGGGCGACAAGTCCGAGACCATCAAGCAGACCGTGCCATGGACGGACTACCGCAACGGCGAGGTCGAGAAGTTCCCCGCGATCACCCAGGAGGGCCAGGCGGTCTTCCGCTGGGCCGTGTTCGAGATGGCGAAGGTCGCCCAGCAGGCGCTGGACGCGGCCGGAATCGACCCGAGCGACCTGGACGTCTTCATCCCGCACCAGGCGAACGAGCGAATCATCGACTCGATGGTGAAGACCCTGAAGCTGCCGGAGCACGTCACCGTCGCCCGTGATGTGCGCACCACCGGCAACACCTCGGCCGCCTCGATCCCGCTCGCGATGGAGCGGCTCCTGGCGACCGGTGAGGCGAAGAGCGGCGACACCGCACTCGTCATCGGATTCGGGGCGGGTCTCGTGTACGCCGCCACTGTCGTTACCCTCCCCTAGGCACTCCGTGCCGGATCATTCGGTCCGGCACGGGACATGCACCAACCTGCCGCTCACGCGGCGGGCGCCACACCCTCTGGAAACACAAAGAAGGAGCGCCAACATGGCCGCCACTCAGGAAGAGATCGTCGCCGGTCTCGCCGACATCGTGAACGAGATCGCCGGCATCCCGGTTGAGGACGTCCAGCTGGACAAGTCCTTCACCGACGACCTGGACGTCGACTCGCTGTCCATGGTCGAGGTCGTCGTCGCCGCCGAGGAGCGCTTCGACGTCAAGATCCCGGACGAGGACGTCAAGAACCTCAAGACCGTCGGTGACGCGACCGACTACATCCTCAAGCACCAGGCCTGAGCAACGCTTGGGCCGGCCGCTGACCGGCCCCGCCACCCGGCGGTGGCGCCGCTGAATCCTCGTAACGTTGGAGAAAGAATCCGTGAGCCCGACCAATCGCACCGTGGTCGTCACCGGTATCGGCGCAACCACACCGCTGGGTGGCGACGCAGCCTCTACCTGGGAAGGTCTGATCGCAGGCAAGTCCGGCGTGAAGCCCCTGGAGCAGGACTGGGCGGCCGAGCAGGCCGTCCGTATCGCGGCGCGCGTCGCCGTGGAACCCACCGAGGTCATCCCCCGGCCGCAGGCCCGCCGTCTGGACCGCTCGGCGCAGTTCGCGCTGATCGCGGCCAAGGAGGCCTGGGCGGACGCCGGTTTCACCGGTCCCGCCGGTAGTGAGGACACGAGCGTCGACCCTGACCGGCTCGGCGCCGTCATCGCCTCCGGCATCGGCGGTGTGACGACCCTGCTCGACCAGTACGACGTGCTGAAGGAGAAGGGCGTCCGCCGCGTCTCCCCGCACACCGTCCCCATGCTGATGCCGAACGGCCCCTCCGCGAACGTGGGCCTGGCCGTGGGCGCCCGTGCGGGCGTGCACACGCCGGTCTCCGCCTGCGCGTCGGGCGCCGAGGCCATCGGCTACGCCATCGAGATGATCCGCACCGGCCGCGCCGACATCGTCGTCGCGGGTGGCACGGAGGCGGCGATCCACCCGCTGCCGATCGCCGCGTTCGGCAACATGATGGCGATGACCAAGAACAACGACGACCCGCAGGGCGCCTCCCGCCCCTACGACGTAGCCCGCGACGGCTTCGTCCTCGGCGAGGGCGCCGGCGTGATCGTCCTGGAGTCCGCCGAGCACGCCACCAGGCGCGGGGCCCGCGTCTACGCGGAGGCGGTCGGCCAGGGCATCTCCGCCGACGGCCACGACATCGTGCAGCCCGAGCCGGAGGGGCGGGGCATCTCGCACGCCCTGCAGAACCTGCTCGACAACACCGGTCTGAACCCGGCGGAGATCGTGCACGTCAACGCGCACGCCACCTCCACCCCGGCCGGTGACATCGCCGAACTGAAGGCGCTGCGCAAGGTGTTCGGCGACGACACCGACCACATGGCGGTCTCGGCGACCAAGTCGATGACCGGTCACCTGCTCGGTGGCGCGGGCGGTGTCGAGTCCGTCGCGACCATCCTCGCCCTGTACCACCGGGTGGCCCCGCCGACCATCAACGTCGAGAACATCGACCCCGAGGCCGAGGCCAACGCCGACATCGTCCGCGGCGAGGCGCGCAAGCTGCCCGTCGAGGGCCGTATCGCCGCCCTGAACGACTCGTTCGGGTTCGGCGGTCACAACGTGGTGCTGGCCTTCCGCTCGGTCTGAAATCACCGCTCGCTGAGGAGTTTCAGTCGAGGATCCCGGCGAGAATGCCGACGGCCCGTCTCCCTCGCTTCGGCGCTCCGGGAGGCGGGCCGCGGCCTGTTCCCGGGGCGCATGGTGAAGGGGGACGGCTCTCGCCGGTCATCGGTTCGCAGTGCGAGCGCCTGGGGCCGCGATGGCATGTCGAGCGCCTGTCGCAGGCGGCCGAGGAGCTGGACGCGGCGTTGGGTGATCCGGAGGCGGGCGCCTGCGCGCCGCGCTCCCCGACGGCCGGCCCGGTCGGGCGTGTCGCCACGGTTCGTCGGCGAGGGCGGCGTGTCCCGCGATCCGTACGCCGTCGGCCGGTTGTTCAGACCACCTGGTGCAGCCAGCGCACCGGAGCTCCCTCGCCCGCGTATCTGAACGGCTCCAGTTCGTCGTCCCACGGCTTGCCGAGCAGCTTGGACAGCTCCGCCTCGAGGTCCGTCTCCCCGCGCTGGCTGCGGAGCAGGGCCGCGCGGAGGCGGTCCTCAGGGATGAGGATGTCGCCGTGGATGCCGGTGACGGCGTGGAAGATGCCGAGGTCGGGGGTGCAGCTGTAGCGCTCGCCCTCGGCGGTGGAGCAGGGCTCGGCGGTGACCTCGAAGCGCAGGAGGTGCCAGCCGCGCAGTGCGGAGGCGAGCTTGGAGGCGGTGCCCGCCTCGCCCTGCCAGGAGAACTCGGAGCGCCAGGTGCCGGGGGCCGCGGGCTGCCGGATCCAGTCGAGGTTGACGCGCGTGCCGAGCACCCCGGCGACGGCCCACTCGACGTGCGGGCACAGCGCGCGCGGCGCGGAGTGCACGTACAGAACTCCACGTGTCGTCACCGGAACCTCCGGGCAGAGCGGGACATCTTGCTACTGGGCTGGACGGCAGTGGCGTGCGGGCCACGTTGATGGCGAGGCTACCGTGCGGCGGCGCAAGGAGTGTGACGTACCGTCGGTCCCGTTGCCGCCGAACGCCTGCCATTCACCCGGCAGGACGCCTGTACGGGTGTGAAGCGTTCCATCTTGTGCGGGGCATCTTGTGCGGGCGGGAACCCTCGCGCGTTGTTATGGAGGGGAGCACGGCGCGACCCGTGCACGACGACCGAGGGGATCACCAGGGAATGCTGAAGCGAAGCCACCGGGCGCGTGCCGTTCTCGCCATGACGGCGGCGGCCGTCCTGGGCGTCGCAGGGTGCGATGTCGTCGGTGGCTCCTCGGGGCCGTCCGGCACGAAGGCGAAGCCGTCGCCGAGCCGGACCCCGCTGTGGGACAGCAGCCCGGCGTCCGTGGCGGCCGTGGGCGACTCGATCACGCGTGGCTTCGACGCGTGCGCGGTCCTGACGGACTGCCCGGAGGTGTCGTGGGCGACCGGCAGCAGCTCCAAGGTGGACAGTCTGGCCGTACGGCTGCTGGGGAAGTCGAAGGCGGCCACGCACAGCTGGAACTACGCGGTGACCGGGGCGCGCATGGCGGACGTGCCGGGACAGATGACGCGGGCGGTGGCGCGCAAGCCGCAGTTGGTGGCGGTGATGGCGGGGGCGAACGACGCCTGCCGGGCGACGACCTCGGCGATGACGTCGGTCGCCGACTTCCGCGCGCAGTTCGAGGAGTCGATGAGCACCCTGCGCGGTTCTCTGCCCAAGGCTCAGGTCTATGTGGCGAGTGTGCCGAACCTGAAGCGGCTGTGGTCGCAGGGGCGTACGAACGCGCTGGGCAAGCAGGTGTGGAAGCTGGGCATCTGCCCGTCGATGCTGGGCGACGCGGATGCCCTGGACGCGGCGGCGACCCAGCGCCGGGACACGGTGGAGAAGCGGGTGGAGGACTACAACACGGTGTTGCGGGAGGTGTGCGCGAAGGACCGGCGGTGCCGTTTCGACGGCGACGCCGTGCACGACTACCGCTTCGGCACCGATCAGCTGAGCCACTGGGACTGGTTCCATCCGAGTGTGAACGGGCAGGCCAGGTTGGCCGAGATCGCGTACCGCACGGTCACGGCGAAGGGGGCATGACGGCTCATGACGGCTAGAGTTCGAACATGAACGAACTCTTCGGCACACTTTCCGACGGCACCCCGGTGCGCCGCTGGACCCTGGAGCGAGCGGGTGTTCGCGTACGCATCCTGTCGTACGGCGGGATCGTGCAGTCGGCGGAGGTCCCGGACCGGGACGGGCGTGTCGGGAACGTGGTGCTGGGGTTCGAGGATCTCGATGGCTATCTCACGCATCCGGGGCCGTACCTGGGCGCGCTGGTCGGCCGGTACGCCAACCGGATCGGCGGCGCTCGTTTCGTCCTGGACGGGCGGACCTGCGCGCTCGCCGCGAACAACGGTCCCAGCTCGCTGCACGGCGGGGAGCGCGGCTTCGACAAGCGGGTGTGGGACGCGGCGCCGGTGGAGCACGGGGTGCGGCTGAGCCGGGTCAGCCCCGACGGCGAGGAGGGCTTCCCGGGTCGGCTCGAGGTCGCGGTGACGTACACGCTGGACGCGTCCGGTGCGCTGCGGATCGCGTACGAGGCGGTCACGGACGCGCCCACCGTGGTGAACCTGACCAACCACAGCTACTTCCGTCTCGGCGGCCACGGGGACGCGATCGGGCACGAGCTGCGCCTGGCCGCCTCCCGGTACACGCCGGTCGACGCGGACCTGATCCCGACCGGCAAGGTGGAGGACGTGACGGGGACACCGTTCGACTTCCGCAGGCCGCGCAGGACCGGCTACGGATACGACAACAACTACGTGCTGGACAAGGGCGTCACGGACACTCCGGTGGAGGTGGCCGAGCTGTACGACCCGGAGTCCGGGCGGGTGCTGGGCGTGGCGACGACCGAGCCGGGCCTCCAGCTGTACACCGGCGACCATCTGGGCGACCCGTTCGGGCCGTGCGCGGGCACCGCGCTGGAGACGCAGCACTACCCCGACTCGCCGAACCGGCCGGAGTTCCCGAGCACGGTTCTGCGACCGGGGGACGTGTACCGATCGGAGACGGTGTACGCGTTCTCCGTACGGTAGGACGTAGAGCCGTAGAACGCGGTAGGACGCAGCAGTACGAGCCCCGGCCCGGCGTCAGGTTCCGGACCGGGGCAGGTACGTGCGTCAGACGTTAACCGTCGCGCTGATCCTGCGGTCCGCGATCGAGCATCCCACCTGAATTTCGTACGAACCTTTCACAAACACCCACGAAATGGTCTTCTCGTGGGAAGGGGCCGGGGCTCACTGGTCCCAGACGACGGCCAGCGCCTTGCTCACCACGCACAGTGCGGCGAACGCGACCGCCCACTGCCACGCCCCGGCGGCGAACAGTGCGGCGACACCCGCCCCGAACCAGACCACTTCGAAGACCACCCGGCCCGCACCCCGCGTCTTGAACCGCGCCCTCGGCGACCCGAACAGCGCCCACAGCACGATCAGCAGCAGGGGTGCGCCGAGGCCGACCAGCCACGTCACCGGGGTCGGCGCCTCGAGGGTGAACCCCCAGTACGCCGCGGCCGCGAGGGCACCCAGTTCGATCAGGAAGAGAACGCCCAGGTTGGCTGCCTTCATGGCCTTCATGGTCGGAAGTATCACCCGGCGGCGGGCACCGCGGCCACCACTTCGACCTCGATCAGCGCCTCCGGCCGGAACAGCCGGGGCACCTCGAAGGTCATGCTGGTCGGCGGGGTCCCGGTGAGGAACTCCCGGCGGACGGCGCCGTATTCGTCGAGCCGGCCGATGTCCGTCAGATACGTCCGGATGCTGATGACGTCGGCGAGAGTAGCCCCATGGGCCTTCAACAGCGCGTCGAGCGTCTCGAAGACGCCCCTGCTCTGCTCGGCGAGCGTGGCGCCCTCGGCGATCTGACCGGAGACGAACAACAGGGCGCTGCCGTCGGCGTGTTCGACCCGGGCGACCTGGGAGTAGTAGGGACTGAGCGGCTGGGGCGCGGCGGCGGGGTTGTCCAGGGTGATCTGCATGCGGTCGACGCTAGGCCGGGACCAGGAATGCGACAAGCGAATGTCTAGCATGGCCGTCATGCCGAATTCGCATGACATCCCTGGGGAGTTGCCGGACCTCTCCACCGTCTGGCTCCGGGTGTTCCTGGAGGTCGCCCGGGAGGAGTCCTTCACGGTGGCCGCGCGGAGCCTCGGGTGGACGCAGTCCGCGGTGTCCCGGCAGATCTCCTCACTGGAGACGGCCCTGGGCGGCACCCCGCTCTTCGACCGGCTCCCGCGGGGCGTCCGGCTGACGGAGGCCGGGCGGATCCTGGTGCCGTACGCGCGGGCCGTGGCCGGGGCGCTGCGCGGGGCCGGGGAGGAACTGGCGGCCCTGCGCGCGGGGACCGGCGGACGGCTGCGGTTCGGTGCCTTCGCGACCGCCGACGCGGCCCTCGTCCCGCAGGCCCTCGCCGCCTTCCGCGCCCGCCACCCCGGCGTCCGGGTCACCCGCGAGGAGGGCTTCACCGCGGGCCTCCTCGACCGGCTGACCGCCGGACACCTCGACCTGGCGGTGGTCTCCACGACCAGCCGCACCCCGCTCGACGCGTACGACCTGCACCATCTCCTCGACGAACCCCTGTACGTGGCCGTCCCAGCCGACCACCCCCTCGCGGACCACCCGGGCCCCGTACGGCTCGGCCGGCTCGCCGATGCCGACTGGATCTCCGGCGGCCCCCGGCCCGAGGGCACCCTCCTCGACGCGGCCCTGCGCCAGGGGTTCCGGCCACGCGTCGCGCACGTCGTGGCCGAGTGGACCGCCAAGCAGGGCTACGTCGCCGCCGGCCTCGGCGTGACCCTCGTACCGGCGCTGGCCGCCGCGTCCGTACGCCCGGACCTCGCGCTGGTGCCCGTACACGACGAGGGCGGCCCGGCGCGGGCGGTGTACGCGGCGACGGCACGGGGGCGGTCGCTGACGACGGCGGCCGAGGCGTTCGTCGGAGCGCTGCGGGAGGCAGCGGCGAGGATCCCCACCAAAGTGATCCCCACCAGAGCGATCCCCTCCTGAGTCACGCACCATGGCGTGGGCCACTTCCGTCACGCGATACTGCGCGGGTCCCCCACCGCGACGGAAGGACTCAACCTCCGTGCATGCCATACGAGTTCGGATCGGCGTCCTCGGCCTTTCCCTGTTGGCCGGTCTCTCGGCCCCGACGACCGCGAGCGCCACGGACGCGGCATCCGCGCCGACCGTCGAGGAGCAGCGCCTCGACCGGGCGGTGCCCCAGGAGATCCTCCGGCGGTCCGGATTCGACGACGTGGCACCGCAGTTCGCCCGTGCCCTGGGCACAGCACGCTCGTACGCGCAGGCCCGCCAGGTCGTCGTACGGGAGGGGTCGGCGCTGTGGCGGCGGGCGGTGGACCGGGCGCAGGGGCGGGGTCCGGCGGGCGGTGACCTCAGCCGGGACGACGACCGGCCGCTGTACTGGGCGCGGTTGGGGATGACGCGTGAAGTGCGGACGTGGCACCCGAAGTTCGGGCTGAGCGATGCCCGACGGGCGGGTCTGCTGGACGCGTTGGAGCAGAACTCGCGTGGGCAGACGTCCATCCGGTATCCGGCAGCCGGTGTCCGGCGCGTCCTCGTCACCGGTTTCGATCCGTTCACGCTGGACCGGGACGTGCGGATCTCCAACCCGTCCGGGGCCAGTGCGCTCGCCCTCGACGGGACGGTGATCGAGACGGCGCAGGGTCCGGCGCGGGTGGAGACCGCCGTGTTCCCGGTGCGGTGGGCGGACTTCACGCAGGGGACGGTGGAGCGGACGCTACGGCCGTGTCTGCCGAAGGTGGACCTCTTCGCGACCGTGAGCCAGGGGCGAGTCGGGCGCTTCGACGTGGAGCGGACCAACGGGGCCTGGCGGGGCGGTTTCGGGGACAACGACGACATCGGGCGGACCGAGACGATCCCGGTGACCGACCCGGCCTCGCAGCCGCAGTGGACGACCACGACCCTGCCGTACGCACGGATCGTGGCCGCGAACACCGGACGCTTCCCCGTGTACGACAACACGAGCGTCACCGAGATCCCGGCGGGAGGGACGCAAGCCGTCGTACGGCCGGACGGGCCTACGCCCGGGTCGACCGCGCGGGCGGGCGGCGGCGGGGACTACCTCTCCAACGAGATCGCCTACCGGGCGACGCTGCTGCGGGACCGGCTGGGCCTGCGCGAGGCGCTGCCGGGCGGGCATGTGCACACGCCGGTCCTGCAGTTCGGGACGGGGAACACCACCGACGTCACCGATCCCGAGTTCGTACGGAACCGGGGGGACATCATCGCGCAGGTGCGGGCGATCCTGGTGGCGGCGGTGGGTTCTTAGCCTCTACAGCGGGTCCTCGGTGCAGGAGTGCACCCAGCGGTGGGCGGAGATGTTGTTCTCCATCTTCTCGCCGCCGCCCGCCCCGTTCTCCGGGAAGTAGTAGAAGTACAGGTTTCCGTACGACCAGCCGTTCTGGATGCAGGCCCGTGCGCCGTCCCAGCCGCCGGCGTCGTCCGCGTTGTCCCAGTACACGAGGACGTCCTCGTAGGCGCCCGGAAAGCCCCGGTTCTCGACCGAGCTCGCCTGGTTGCGGATGCCGCCTCGCGGCGAGCAGGAGCTCCAGTTGGCGTCGTCGCCGCTCCAGGCACAGTACGTGCCCATGAGGCCCACGTACTCGTAGGCGTAGAAGTTTCCGTCGGCCGCGGCGGCCTGGGGCGCCGGGGCTTTGTGCGGGTCCGCCGCCTGGGCCGTCGCCGGTACGGCGAACGCGGCGAGGCCGGTCAGAACAGCCGCGACCAGGCCGGCGCGGAACGCAGTGGTCTTCATGCTCTTCCCCTTCTTTCGTGGTGGTCTTCCTCGTGGGTCAGGCCCGTGTCGGGTCAGTCGGTGTCGACGATCGCCCGGGCCCGTGGCAGCGCCGCGCGCTGCAGGCGGTCCCGCTCGCGGAACGTCGAGTGGTGCCCGGCCTTGAGCTCATCGCCGTAGTGGCTGCTGAGCCGGCCGACGGTGCGGGACAGCCCGCTGCTCAGCGCGCACTGTGCCTCGGCGACCGCCGTGCGCCGTTCCTCGGCCGGCGTGGCCTTGCCGGGCGCGTCCAGGAAGCGGGCACGGGCCGCCGCCGGGGTCGGGTGGGGCAGGCCGCGCCCGCGCATGCAGGCGGACCAGGCGTGTACGGCGTCGGCGTAGGCGGGGTCTGCGGTCACCTGCGACCGGCGCAGGCCGGACAGGGCCTGGGTGACGGCTTCGGCGCGGAACCAGGCCGCGAGGTCCCCGTAGAGCTCCCGCTCCGCCTCCGCGGTGCAGCCCTCGTCACTGCGGCCCACCTCGGCCCCGGAGGGCAGTTTCACGGTCAGCGCGTTGCGCTTGCGTCCGTGCAGCGCGTCCATCGCGGCGGCACGGCGTTCGGCGCCGAGCGACTGGGCGTAGCGCCGGTTCGGGTCGGCGTTCCGCAGCGCACGGGCCTGCCGCTCCAGGTCGCTTCCGTATCCGTGCTTCCTGGCCCAGGCGACGTCGTCGAGCACGTACGGGAAGTCCCGCTGCTCGGGTATCGGGTGCTCGGGCACCTTCCAGAGGGTGTACCCGTGCCGGTTCATGCATCGCTGGACGAGGGTCTGCTCCGCGTCGTACAGCAGTGACCGTTCGGCGGCGGACACGGGAGATGCGGCGGATGCGGGTGCCGGGACGTCGAGGGAGCTCTCCGCTTCGTCGCCGACCAAGGAGCCGCCCACCGTGGCGGCGGCGACGAGGCAGGTGGTGGTCAGCGCCCTGAGCGCTTTGCGTGCGTTCACGGGTCCCCCTGTTTCTGCGGTGGTCGACGGCCCGCGTCAGCGGATGTCGACCGGGGGACGGGTGGGGCGGGGTCCTCGTATGACAGTTCAGGGGGTGTGGCCGGGAAGCTCGGCGCGTTCCGGCTCCTCGGCGGCGTCGTCGCCGTCCTCCTCCGTCTCCTCCCCCAGCAGATCCCGCGCCAGCAGCGTCGCGCCCGCCACCGCGCCCGGCATCAGGAAGACCGCGACGAAGGGGACGAGGAAGGCGAGGCCGAGGGGGGTACCGAAGCCCCACACGAGGGTCTTGCGGGAACGCAGGAGCGCGAGGCGCTCGCGCAGTTCGACGCCTCGCCGCTGGAGGGCGACCGCGGTGAGCTCCTCGGTGAGGAAGAAGCCGGTGACGAAGAAGCCGAGCACCGGGACGACGGTCTGGCCGACGAACGGGAGGAAGCCGAGGGCGAAGAGCAGGACCGCCCACAGCAGCGCCCGCACCACGATGCGCAGACTGTCGCGGGCCGAGATCCACAGCTCGCGCCAGAGCGGAAGACCGGACTCGGGCGCCGTGCCGTCGGGGGACACGTCACGGTCGACCTTCTCGGAGAGGCTCTCGTAGAAGGGCTGGCCGACGAGGAGGGTGACCGCGGTGAAGGTCAGGACGGAGAGGAGAAGGGCGAGGGCGAACAGGACGACGGTGAGGAAGCCGCGGAAGAGGCCGAGCCAGGGGCTCGACCAGTCGTCGGCGAAGGGGGTCGCCCAGGCGACGAAGTCCTGACCCCACAGGGCGAGGGCGACGAGCGCCGCCGCGTAGAGGACCAGCGTTATCAGCCCGGGGACGAGCCCGAAGCCGTACTGCTTGCCGTGCCGGGCCACCCATCGCTGGCCCTTCAGGAGATATCCGAAACCCGCCCCGAGATCACGCATGGCCGAACTCTATCGAGGGGTGGCTCGATCGCCTGCGGCCGGTCTGCGGGGGGCGTTGAGTCGAAAGGGCCCGCCTCACCGTACCGATCCACAGCAGCTGAGAATTCACCCAGGTCGGACGGGCATTGTTCACCATGGCACACGCACACAGCGGCTGAAGTTGAGGAGAGCGGATGACGCAGGAGATCCAGGGCACCGTCGCCGACGGCTACGAGGCCGTGCGGGAGGAGTTCGCCGCTTTCGTGGCCAGTGAACGGCCCGATTACGAGGGGCAGTTGAGCGCCTACGTGGGTGGCCGCCGGGTCGTCGACCTGTGGGCCGGGGACGGCGTCGACGCCGGGTCCCTGTACGGCGTGTACTCGTCCAGCAAGGGCGCCGCGCACCTCGTGGTCGCGCTCCTCGTCCAGGACGGCACGCTGGAACTCGACCGCAAAGTGACCTATTACTGGCCCGAGTTCGCCGCTGAGGGCAAGGGCGCCCTGACCTTGCGCGAACTGCTCGCCCACCGGGCGGGGCTCGTCGGCACCGACACCGGCTTCACGGCGGCGGAGCTGGCCGACGACCGGCTGCTCGCCGAACGCCTCGCCGACCAGCGGCCGTTCTGGCGTCCCGGCACGGCCTTCGGCTACCACGCGCTGGTCATCGGCGCGCTCACCGGCGAGGTCGTACGGCGGGCCACGGGCCGTACGCTCCAGGAGGTGTACGAGGAGCGGGTCCGCGCTCCTTACGGGCTGGACTTCTTCCTGGGGCTGCCGGCCGTGCACGAGCCCCGTTTCCGGCCGGTGCAGCCGATGGAGCCGACCGCCAAGCAGCAGGCGCTCCTGGACTCGCTGGCCTCGGGGCCGCACACCCTCGCGTCCATCGCCTTCAACCGGCACACCGACGATCCGACCGACCTGGTGGCCCTGCCCAACGACCGTACGGTCCGTGCGAAGGGGCCGGCGTCGGTCGGTGGGGTGGCTTCCGCGCGCGGGCTCGCCGGGATGTACGCGGCGGCGATCAGTGACGTGGACGGGAAGGCGCCGCTGCTGAAGGAGGACACGGTGGCGGAGTTCGGGCAGTTCCACTCCGTGGGGTACGACCTGGTGGCCCGTACTCACAAGTCGTACGGGCTCGGTTTCCAGGCGACCGCTGACACGTGGCATGCGTTCCTGGGCGCGGGGGCCTTCGGACACAGCGGCGCGGGTGGGAGTCAGGCGTTCGCGGATCCGCGGAGCGGGTTGGCGTACGGCTACACGCGGCGGCGCAACGCGTTCCCCGGTGGGGCGGCGCCGGAGAACGAGCGGTTGGTGGGGGCGGTGCACAGGGCTGCGCTGGCGGCACGGTAGTCCTGGACCGGCACGGACGAAGGCCGCACCCCACGTACAGGGGTGCGGCCTTCTTCGTGCGTGACGAGTTGTGCGGGGTGCTGGTGCCGGGGAAGGCGGGTGCGCTTGCCCGCGTCGTCGGGTGCGCCGCACCCGCCCGTGCCGCCCCAGCGGCACGACTGCTCTACAGCTTCACGATCATCTTGCCCGTGTTGTCGCCTCGCAGGACACCGAGGAACGCCTCCAGGTTGTTCTCGATGCCCTCGACGACCGTCTCGCGGTACTTGAGGTCGCCGTTGCGGACCCAGGGGCCGATCTCCTGGACGAACTGGGGCTGGAGGTCGTAGTGGTCACTGACGAGGAAGCCCTCGATGCGGCCGCGGGTCTGGATGAGGCGGGCGAGGTTCCTCGGGCCGGGTGCGGGCTCGGTGTTGTTGTAGACCGAGATCATGCCGCAGACGGCGATGCGGCCCTCCTCGTTGAGGGAGCCGATGGCCGCCTCGAGGTGGTCGCCGCCGACGTTGTCGAAGTAGACGTCCACACCGTCGGGCGCGGCCTCGCGCAGCTGCTCGCTCACGGAGCCGTTCTTGTAGTTGAAGGCCGCGTCGAAGCCGTACTCCTCGACGAGGAGCTTGACCTTGTCGTCGGAGCCGGCGGAGCCGATGACCCGGGAGGCGCCCTTGAGCTTGGCGATCTGGCCGACCTGGCTGCCGACGGCACCGGCCGCGCCGGAGACGAAGACGGCGTCGCCCTCCTTGAAGGAGGCGGTGCGCAGCAGGCCGGCGTAGGCGGTGAGGCCGGTCATGCCGAGCACGCCGAGGTACGTCGACAGCGGCGCGGCCTCGGGGTCGACCTTGACGGCGTTCTTCGCGTCCAGCGCCGCGTACTCGCGCCAGCCGAGGAAGTGCAGCACGTGGTCGCCGACGGCGATGCCCTCGGCGTTGGAGGCGACGACCTCACCGACGGCGCCGCCCTGCATGGCCTTGCCGAGTTCGAAGGGGGCGACGTAGGACTTGGCGGCGCTCATGCGGCCACGCATGTAGGGGTCGACGGAGAGGTACTTGTTCCGCACCAGCACCTGACCCTCGCCCGGCGTGGGGACCTCCGCCTCGACCATGGCGAAGTCCTCGGGCTTCGGCCAGCCGACCGGGCGGCTGAGCAGGTGCCATTCGCGGTTGATCATGACCAGACCTTTCCATTTACTTCAGTACCTGAAACAACCATGCTCCTGAATATTTCAGGTTGTCAAGTAAACGGGTACCCTGGATCGCATGGTCACACCACAGCAGACCCGCCGACCCGACGCCCTGACGCTGGAAGTCGTCGAGCTGATCGGGGAGGTCGTGGCCCGCTACTACGAGGACTACGAGGAAGCCGCCGCCGGTCACACGCTCACCGGCGCGCAGGCCCGGCTGCTCAGCCTGCTCTCCCTGGAGCCGCTGCCGATGCGCAAACTGGCGCAGAAACTGAAGTGCGAGCCGTCGAACGTGACGGGGATCGTGGACCGCCTGGAGTCGCGCGGTCTGGTCGAGCGGCGCCCGGACCCGGCCGACCGCCGGGTGAAGGTCGCGGCGGCGACCGACGAGGGGCGCCGGGTGGCCCGGGGACTGCGCGAGTCGCTGCACTTCGCCCGGGAGCCGCTGGCCGGTCTGTCGGAGGAGGAGCGGCTGGTGCTGCGGGGGCTGCTGGCGCGGATGCTGCGCACGGACACCGCCGCATAGGCCCCGAGATCCAATCGCCCGGGGATCGACTCGTCACTCGGGGACGAACTCGTACTGCACCTCGTACAGGTGCCCCGCCTTCACCATCACCGTCGCCTCGACGGGCCGTTCGCCCTCGCTGTGGACGATGCGGAGCGTGCGCAGGACCGGGGTGCTGCTGGTGAGCCGGAGCGCCCGGTACTGCTCCTGGGTGGGGACACGGGCGGAGACCCGGTCCACGCTCCGGCGGGGCGGGTGGCCGAGCTGTGCGAGGAGGGCGGGCGTTCCGCCCCTGATCCGGCGGCGGTCCATCAGCGCCGTGTCCCGGGCGATCTCCCAGGGGTAGTAGCAGGTGACCAGTTCGGCGGGTTCGCCGTCCACCAGCAGGAGCTGGCCGCGCTGTAACACCGTGCCGTCCTCCGGGAGGCCGAAGGCCGCGCGGACGTCGGCGGGCGGGCGGCATTCGCTGACGTCGAGGAGCGCGCTGCGGGCCTGCGCGCCGTGCCCGGCCGCCTCGGTGAGCCAGCCGTAGGTCTGCCCGGGGCCGCCCGTGGCCATGGAGGCGGCAGGCCGCACCGTGCGCCGGCGGTGCTCGCGGACCGTGACCGCCGCGCCCGCCCGGCCGATCACCAGCCCCTCCTCCTTCAGCAGGTGCAGGGCCTTCTGCACGGTGGCGTTGGAGGCGTCGAAACGGGTCTTCAGCTGCGCGGTGGACGGCAGGTTGGCGCCCGGCGGCAGTTCCCCGCCCATGATCTCGTCCCGCAGGTCGGCCGCGATCCGCTCGTGCAGCGAACGGCGGTCGGGGGCGTCCGGTTCGGCCTTGGGCACGGCGTCACCCGATCCTGATCTCGTAGCGCAGTCGCTGCCGGAGGGCGGGCATCACCATACGGTCGACCTGGATCGGCCGGTCGTCGCGGTCGAGGGTGAGCCTGATCAGCCGGAGCACGGGCTCGTCGGGCGCGGTGCGCAGGGTCGTGCGCTCCTCCTCGTCGGGCATCCCGGCGGTCACGTCCTCCCGGACGAGGGCGCCGACGTGGCCCAGTTCGGCGAGGAGGGTGACGGCGCCGCCGGGGATCTTGGCGGGGCGGGCGAGGGCGGTGTCGCGGGCGATGCCGATCGGGTAGTAGGTGTCGGTCAGTTCGTTCGGCTCCTCGTCGAGGAGGATCAGCCGTCGTCGTACGACGACGGGCTCGCCCTCGGCGATGGCGAACAGCTCGGCGACGGCGGCCGGCGCGGGTACCTCGCCGGCGTGCGCGATCCGCTGGCTGCCCCGTCGGCCCCGGGCGGCCGCCTCGGCGCCCCAGGCGTCGCCGTGTCCCGACCGGCGGGGCGTCAGATACGGCAACGACGTGCTGACCCAGCTGCTCGCGCTCAAGACGTCCTCCCGTCGGGGCTCTCCGGCCTTTTGTGCCCTACACGTTAGGCGACGCGTCCGAACCACTCCCATCCCCTGTACCTTTGGCCCGACCTTGCCGCTTTTCGTGAACAGAAGTAACGTGACGCCCGCTGGACGCCCCAGGAACCACGGAGGACGCCCACCATGCCCGCGCCACGGCAACGCCGTTTCCCCCGCTCACGCACCTCCGTGCGCGAAGCCCGGGACTTCGCCCTCCAGGTCCTCGGGGACTGGGGCTGCACCGACCGGCTGGACGACATACGCCTGTGCGTGTCGGAACTCGCCACCAACGCCCTGCTGCACGGAGTGCCTCCCGGCCGGGAGTACTGCGTGAACCTCTCTCTCGACGGCACGGTGATCCGCCTGGAGGTCCGCGACACCGGCGACCGCCGGCTGACCGCCCATCACCTGCGGCCCGACCCTCCCCCTGACGAGTGCTCAGGCCGCGGTCTCCTCCTGGCGCGAGAGCTGGCCGACGACTTCGGCGTGACCGAACACGTGGTCGGCAAGACGGTCTGGGCGACGTTCAAGACGGGTTCCGTGCCACGCCAGTTGGCCGAAAACGATTGGTGAGTCTCGGTGCGGACGGGGCGCCCGTGCCCCAAGTGCCTTACGTGCACCACCACAAGAAGCGGTTGCACGTCTCCGAAGGTGAAGGGGCCGGCTCCGGCTTCGAGGTGGCCGGGGCGGAGGTGGGGGCGGTCGTCGGGGTGGGGTTCGCCGGCGGGGCCGTCGTCGGGCTGGTGGGCCGCGGGGCCCTCGTCGCCGACTGGGCGTCCTTGTCCTTGTCCTCGTCGGGCTTGCCCGACTCGCTCTCCGACGGGGACGCGGAGGGTGAGGCGGACGCCGAGGCGTCCGGGGAGGCCGACGTCGAACTCCCGCCGCCACCCTTGCCGTTGGGAGCCTCCGCCGGGCGTGCCGTCTCCTCCGCCTCCGCCGAGGTTCCGCCCTCCGCCGAAGCGTCCCCGGCGCTCGCCTCCTTGGGGTGCGAGCCCGGCGCGTCCAGGCCCAGCTCCGCGAGGCTCAGACCGCCCGCCGCCAGCACGAAGCCTGCTGCGACCAGCAGGACACGGCGACGGCGCCGCCGGTGCGCGGCCGCCTTGCGGTCCCGACGACTCGCGACCGCACCGGCGGGCCCGGTCGCCTCCTCGACGACCCCCCGCCCACGCCCTCGTCGACGGCCTCGGTCCCCACGCCGAGCCGCCCGCCCCCGCGGCTCGTCCTCGTCCTCGCCGTCCCAGTCGTCCGCGCCGGCCTCGGCCCCGTACGCCTCCTCGTCGGCGCCTCGCCCAGGCCCCCGGCGACGCCCCTGCTCGCGGCGCCTGGCAGCTCGGCCGCGCGGCTCACCCTCGTCGTCGCGGCCGCTCCCGTCGTGAGCGTCGTAGCCGCCCGCCTCCCGGCCGGTCCCGGTCTCGTACGGCTCGTCGGCGTCGGTCTGCCGCACGTCCGCCTGCCGCACGTCCGCCTGCTGCACGTACGCGCGTAGAGGTTCCGCTGGGGCGCCGCAGCCCGGGCAGGCGAGGGCGCCGTTGAGGTGCCGTCGGCACGGGTGGCAGTAGTCCATGACGCGGGAAGACTAAGTTCCGGCCAGGTGACGTTCCTAGGGTCCTCTGTGAAAGTTATGTGGGAAACCCACCGTTCCGGCACACCCCCTGAAGGAAACGGCCCACCATTCCACTCCAACTTGCGGCTTCCCACGGGAATCGCGGCATCACCACCCCTTCTCCCCGAGATCACCTCGAAACCGGCCATCGAAACTGTCGAAACCGTTATGTGTGCGACCCATTGACACTCGAGGCGCCCCGTCCTTACTGTCTGCCCAGCATTTCGAACGCGTGACGAAATCTCGAACACGCCGAGACGCACCTACACCAGCCGACGTACGCTTACCGACGAAGCAGCAAGGGGCAACTGCCGTGCGCATCACCGGAATCAGCACACACGTGGTCGGGACGCCGTGGCGCAACCTGACCTACGTCCAGGTGCACACCGACGAGGGCATCACCGGAGTCGGCGAGACCCGGATGCTGGGCCACACCGACGCGCTGCTCGGCTACCTGCGGGAAGCCGAGAACAATCACATTCTCGGGTCGGACCCGTTCGCTGTCGAGGACCTCGTCAAGCGGATGAAGTACGGCGACTACGGCCGCGCGGGCGAGATCGTGATGTCCGGGATCGCCGTCATCGAGATGGCCTGCTGGGACATCAAGGGCAAAGCCCTCGGCGTGCCGGTCTGGCAGCTGCTGGGCGGCAAGGTGACCGACAAGGTCAAGGCCTACGCCAACGGCTGGTACACCACCGAGCGCACCCCGGAGGCCTACCACAAGGCCGCCCGCGGGGTCATGGAGCGCGGCTACAAGGCGCTCAAGATCGACCCCTTCGGCACCGGCCACTTCGAGCTCGACCACGAGCAGAGCCTGTACGCCGTCTCCCTCATCGAGGCCGTCCGCGACGCCATCGGCCCGGACGCCGAGCTGATGCTGGAGATGCACGGCCGTTTCTCCCCGGCCACCGCGGTCCGCCTGGCCAAGGAGCTCGCGCCATTCAAGCCGGCCTGGCTGGAGGAGCCGGTTCCGCCGGAGAACCTGAAGGCGCTGGAGAAGGTCGCCGCCAAGGTCGACATGCCGGTCGCCACCGGTGAGCGCATCCACGACCGGATCGAGTTCCGCGAGCTCTTCGAGAGCCAGGCCGTCGACATCATCCAGCCCGACGTCGGCCACATCGGCGGCATCTGGGAGACCCGCAAGCTGGCCGCCACCGCCGAGACCCACTACATGCTGGTGGCCCCGCACAACGTGGGCGGGCCGGTCCTGACCGCCGCCTCCCTCCAGGTCGGCTTCACCGCGCCGAACTTCAAGATCCTCGAGCACTTCAACGACTTCGCGGACGCGGACATCAAGAAGGTGATCAAGGGCGCGCCGCAGGTCGTGGACGGCTACTTCCACCTCTCCGACGCGCCGGGTCTCGGTGTGGAGCTGGACGTCGACGCGGCGGCCGAGTTCCCGCAGCAGCAGGCCCGCTTCGACCTGTGGGCCGAGGGCTGGGAGCAGCGCAAGCCGAAGGGCTCCAAGTGAGCACCGCTGTCGTGATCGAGGCGCCGGGCGAGCACCGGCTCACCTCGCACGAGCCCCGGCAGCCGGAGGCCGGTGAGGCACTCGTCCGGGTGCACGCCGTGGGCATCTGCGGCAGCGACCGCGAGGTCTACCAGGGCAACCGGCCCGAGGGCTACGTCCGCTATCCGCTGACCCCGGGCCACGAGTGGTCCGGGACGGTGGAGGCGGTCGGCACCGGGGTACCGGAGTCGCTGGTCGGCCGCAAGGTCGTAGGCGAGGGCTTCCGCAACTGCCAGGTGTGCGACCGCTGCCACGCGGGCGAGACGACCCTGTGCACGGCCGGATACGAGGAGACGGGCTTCACGCAGCCGGGGGCGATGGCGAGCACGCTCACCCTCCCCGCGCGGCTGCTGCACGCCCTGCCGGACGACGCCGACCTGTCCGCCGCCGCCCTGCTGGAGCCGGCCGCCTGCATCGCGGCCGCCGCGATCAAGGCGAACGCCCGGCCCGGTGAGCGGGTCGCGGTGGTCGGCACCGGGACGCTCGGCATGTTCGCCGTGCAGTTCCTGAAGGCGGGCTCCCCGGCCGAGCTGCTCGTCGTCGGCACCAAGGGCGACCGGGAGGCGCTGTCGCGGCAGTACGGGGCCACCGACTTCCGGCTGCGCGACGAGGAGCTCCCCGACGACTTCGACGTGGTGATCGAGACCGCCGGGTCCGCGTCCGCCGCGCGGACCTCCGCCGCGCTGCTCAGGCGCGGCGGCCGGCTGGTCCTGACCGGTATCCCGGCGCCGGGCGCGGAGGGCCTCGACCCCACCGACCTGGTCGTACGGCAGCTGGAGGTGCACACCGTCTTCGGGGCGCCGCCGGACGCCTGGGCGCACACCGTGCGGGTCTTCGGCGCCGGGCTGCTCGATCCGACGCCGCTGATCACGCACGAGCTGCCGCTCGCAGAGTTCTCGCAGGCCATCGAGCTGGTGGGATCCGGCGATCCGAAGGTGGGCAAGGTCCTGCTCCGCCCATAGACGTACGCCGGTACGGGGGCGACCTGACGGTCCCCGTACCGGCGTACACCCACATACGTACGCCTTGAGTCGCGAACCTCGCCCGAAATATCGAACACGAAGGACACTCAGTGACCGACGTCTCCGCCACGGCGCCCCGTCGACCCGGTGAGCAGGCGCTCGCCGCGCTCGGCCTGGGCGCGCCCGAGCTCTCCCCCGCCGACGCCTCGCCCCACACCTTCCCGGGTGGCGGCCGCTGGCGCACCGAGATCCCCTCGTGCGAGGGGCCGGAAGCGCTGGCCGTCGTCCTCAAGGAGGCCTCGCGCCTCGACGTGCCGGTCCACCGGATCAGCCAGGGCAGCGGCATCTGGATGCTGACCGACGCCGAGATCACCGAGATGGTCGACGCCACCGGCGAACGCGACATCGAGCTCTGCCTCTTCACCGGCCCGCGCGGCACGTGGGACATCGGCGGCTCCACCCGTACCGACTCGCGCGGCGGGGGTCTCAGAGCCCGCGGCCACGACGCGGTGGCCGGCTGTGTGGAAGACGCCGTGCGGGCCACGGAGCTGGGCGTCAAGTGCCTGCTCGTGGCCGACGAGGGCGTGCTGTGGACGCTGCACCGGGCGCGTGCGGCCGGCATCATCCCGGCCGACACCACGCTGAAGGTGTCCGCGCTCATCGGTCCGGTCAACCCGACGGCGTACGCGGTGTACGAGCGTCTGGGCGGCGACTCGATCAACGTGCCCAGCGACCTGACGCTCGATCACCTCACGGAGATCCGGCGGGTGTCGGGCGCTCCCATGGACATGTACGTCGAGGCGCCCGACGATCTGGGCGGCTACATCCGGATGTACGAGATCGCCGAGCTGATCCGGCGCGGTGCGCCGCTGTATCTGAAGTTCGGCCTGTCCAAGGCCCCGGGGATCTACCCTTACGGGCACCACATGCGGGACCTGACACTGTCCACGGCCAAGGAGCGGGTGCGGCGCGGCCGGCTCGCCCTGGACCTGCTCGAGCGGCACGGAGCGGCCGGCGACATGGCCCCGCTGGGCTCCCGGCTTCCCGGCGAACTCAACAGGTTCGCCATCGGGTCATAACGTTCCGGAAACCTCGCTTCACAGAAGCTCCCACAAGCACGCAGAATCCCACACATCTGTTCGGTGTCCCGGCAACCGATCCTGCCGGGAGTGTCCTCGCATCGCGAGACCGACCCCTGCACAACCATCAAGGATGATGACCATGCGTAACCGCAGAGCCGCTCTCGCCGCCATAGCCGGAGCCGCGTCCCTCGCCCTCACCCTGTCCGCCTGCGGCCAGAACAGCGAGGGAGGTGCCAAGGAGGACAAGGGCAGCGCCAAGGGCGGGACCATCGGCATCGCGATGCCGACCAAGTCCTCCGAGCGCTGGATCGCCGACGGCAAGAACGTCGTCAAGGACCTCCAGTCCAAGGGCTACAAGACCAAGCTGGTCTACGGCGAGGACGACCCCGACCAGCAGGTCTCGCAGATCGAGAACCTGATCACGCAGGGTGTCAAGGGCCTGATCGTCGCGGCCATCGACAACAAGTCGCTGAACAACGTGCTTCAGCAGGCGAAGGACGCGGACATCCCCGTCATCGCCTACGACCGTCTGATCCTCGGCACGCCGAACGTCGACTACTACGCGTCGTTCGACAACGAGAAGGTCGGCGAGCTGCAGGCCGGCTACCTCGTCGAGAAGCTGGGTCTGAAGGACGGCTCCAAGAAGGGCCCGTTCAACATCGAGCTGTTCGCCGGCTCCAACGACGACAACAACACGAAGTACTTCTTCGGCGGCGCGATGAAGGTCCTGCAGCCGTACATCGACAAGAAGCAGCTCGTCGTCAAGTCCGGCCAGACCAAGCTGACCCAGGTCACCACCCTGCGCTGGGACGGCGCCACCGCGCAGAAGCGCATGGAGGACGTCCTCACCTCGACCTACAAGAGCGACAAGGTCGACGCCGTGCTCTCGCCCTACGACGGCATCTCCATCGGCATCCTCGCCGCGCTGAAGTCGGACGGCTACGGCTCCAAGAGCAAGCCGCTGCCGGTCATCAGCGGCCAGGACGCCGAGCTCGCCTCGGTGAAGTCGATCATCGCGGGCCAGCAGACGCAGACCGTCTACAAGGACACCCGTGAGCTGGCCAAGGTCGCCTCGAACATGGTCGACTCGGTCCTCAACGGCAAGAAGCCGGAGGTCAACGACACCAAGACCTACAACAACGGCTCCAAGGTCGTGCCGGCCTACCTGCTCCAGCCGGTGAGCGTCGACAAGTCGAACTACAAGCAGGTCCTGGTCGATGGCGGCTACTACACCGAGTCCGACCTCAAGTAACCGTCAGACCTACTGATTGGAAGGCACGACCATGGCGGGACCCGTCCTGGAAATGCGCTCGATCGTCAAGACCTTTCCCGGTGTCAAAGCGCTGTCGGACGTCACGCTGACCGTCCGCCAGGGCGAGGTCCACGCCATCTGCGGTGAGAACGGCGCTGGCAAGTCAACCTTGATGAAGGTGCTCTCCGGCGTCCATGCGCACGGCACGTACGAGGGTGACATCCTCTTCGAGGGTGACGTCTGCGAGTTCAAGGACATCCGCGCGAGCGAGGAGCGCGGCATCGTCATCATCCACCAGGAGCTGGCGCTGTCGCCGTACCTCTCGCTGGCGGAGAACATCTTCCTCGGCAACGAGCACGCCAAGGGCGGGTTCATCGACTGGAGGGAAACCCTGCGGCACGCCACCGACCTGCTGCGCCGGGTCGGTCTCGACGACCACCCGGAGACCCGCGTCGCCGACATCGGCGTGGGCAAGCAGCAGCTGGTGGAGATCGCGAAGGCGCTGTCGAAGAAGGTGAAGCTGCTCATCCTGGATGAGCCCACCGCGGCGCTGAACGACGAGGACAGCGGCAAACTCCTCGACCTGATCCTGGAGTTGAAGAACCAGGGCATCACCTCGATCATCATCTCCCACAAGCTCAACGAGATCCGCAAGGTCGCCGACTCGGTGACGATCATCCGCGACGGGCGGTCCATCGAGACGCTCGACGTGAAGGCGCCGGAGACGACCGAGGACCGGATCATCAGCGGCATGGTCGGCCGCGACCTCGACAACCGCTTCCCCGAGCGCACACCGCACGAGGCGGAGGTGGGCGCGGCCCCCGCGCTGGAGATCCGCGACTGGACCGTGCACCACCCGATCGACCAGCAGCGCAAGGTCGTCGACGACGTGTCGATCAACGTGCGCCGGGGTGAGATCGTCGGCATCGCGGGCCTCATGGGAGCCGGCCGCACCGAGCTCGCGATGAGCGTCTTCGGGCGCGCCTACGGCCGGCACGCGGGCGGCACCGTCCTCAAGGACGGCAAGGAGATCCGTACGAAGACCGTCGCGGAGGCGATCGATCACGGCATCGCGTACGTCACCGAGGACCGCAAGCACTACGGCCTCAACCTCATCGACAACATCAACCGGAACATCTCGCTGACCGCCCTGGGCAAGGTCGCCAAGCGCGGTGTGGTCGACGAGCACGAGGAGCGGAAGGTCTCCGAGGGCTTCCGCAAGTCCATGAACATCAAGGCGCCGACCGTCTTCGAGACGGTGGGCAGGCTGTCCGGCGGCAACCAGCAGAAGGTCGTACTCAGCAAGTGGATCTTCGCGGGTCCGGATGTGCTGATCCTGGACGAGCCCACACGCGGTATCGACGTCGGCGCCAAGTACGAGATCTACACGGTCATCGACAAGCTGGCCGCCGAAGGCAAGGCGGTCGTCTTCATCTCCTCCGAGTTGCCGGAGCTGCTCGGAATGTGCGACCGCATCTACACCATGGCCGCGGGGCGGCTCACGGGAGAGTTCTCCCGGGCCGAGGCCACGCAGGAAGTGCTGATGCGCCAGATGACGAAGGACAAAGAGGTAACCCGATGAGCACGGATGTGACCGCCAAGACCCCGGCCCCGGCGCCGCCCGGGAAGTCCGGCGGATCAGCGGCGGGAGGCGGCCTGCTGCAGCTGATGCTGGACGGCCTGCGCCGCAACATGCGGCAGTACGGCATGCTGATCGCGCTCGGCCTGCTCGTGGTCCTGTTCGCGGTGTGGACCGACGGCGACCTGCTGCTGCCCCGCAACGTCTCCAACCTGGTGCTGCAGAACAGCTACATCCTGATCCTCGCGATCGGCATGATGCTGGTGATCATCGCGGGCCACATCGACCTGTCGGTCGGCTCGTTGACGGCGTTCGTGGGCGCGTTCGCGGCCGTGCTGACGGTTCAGCACGATGTGGCGTGGCCCTTGGCCCTGGTGCTGTGCCTGGTGGTGGGCGCGGTGGCCGGCTCGGTGCAGGGATACCTGATCGCGTATCTCGGCATACCGTCGTTCATCGTCACCCTCGCCGGGATGCTGCTCTTCCGCGGCCTGACGGAGATCTTCCTCGAGGGCCAGACCCTCGGCCCGTTCCCGGACGGTCTGCAGAAGCTCGGTAACGGCTTCCTGCCGGAGGTCGGCCCGACCACCAACTACCACAACATCACGCTGCTGCTGGGCCTCGTCCTGGCCGGCTTCGTGGTCTCCCAGGAGATCCGGGACCGCAAGCGCCAGCAGGAGTTCTCGCTGGACGTGCTGCCGAGGAACGCCTTCCTGCTCAAGCTCGTCGCCATCATCGCGGCGGTCGCCGCCGTCACGATGCTGCTCGCCAGCTACAAGGGCGCGCCGATCATCCTGCTCGTCCTCGGTGTGCTGGTGGTCGGCTACGGCTACGTCATGCGCAACGCGGTCTTTGGCCGGCACATCTACGCGATCGGCGGCAACCTGCCGGCGGCGAAGCTGTCCGGCGTCAAGGACAAGAAGGTCACCTTCTACGTCTTCCTGAACATGGGCGTGCTCGCGGCCCTCGCGGGCATGGTGGTCGCCGCCCGTCTGAACGCGGCCTCTCCGAAGGCGGGCCTGAACTTCGAACTCGAGGCGATCGCCTCGTCGTTCATCGGCGGCGCGTCCATGAGCGGCGGTGTCGGTACCGTCCTCGGCGCGATCATCGGTGGTCTCGTCCTCGGTGTGCTGAACAACGGCATGAACCTCCTCAGCGTCGGCACCGACTGGCAGCAGGTCATCAAGGGCCTCGCCCTGCTGGCCGCGGTCGGCTTCGACGTGTGGAACAAGCGCAAGTCCGGTTCCTGAAACCGGAACGGGCCCCGCCGGAAGGCGGGGCCCGTTTTTTCTTTGTCTGGGGTTTTCTTTGTCTGGGTTTTCTTTGTCCGGGGAAGGCAGGAAGTGGTGAAGAAGCTCTTCGGCGAGCTCGCCGACGGCACGAAGGTCTCCAGCTGGTCCCTGGAGAACGGCGGGACCCGGCTGAAGGTCCTCGACTACGGCGGGGTCGTCCAGTCCCTGGAGATCCCCGACCGGCACGGCCGGTACGCCAACGTCTCCCTCGGCTTCGACAACATCGGGGACTACGTCGCCGGCAGCCCGTACTTCGGAGCGCTGATCGGCCGGTTCGGCAACCGCCTCGCCAAGGGCCGCTTCACCCTGGACGGCGAGAGCCACCAGCTGCCCGTCAACGACGGCGACAACACCCTGCACGGCGGTCCGGAGGGCTTCGACCGGCGCGTCTGGGAGGTCGAGCCGTTCACCGAGGGCCCCGACGTCGGCCTGCGCCTGTACCTCACCAGCGCCGACGGCGAGATGGGCCACCCGGGCACGCTGAAGGTGAAGGTGACGTACACCCTCACCGGCGACGGCGACTGGCGCATCGACTACGAGGCCACCACCGACAGGGCCACCGTCGTCAACCTCACCAGTCACGTCTACTGGAACCTCGCCGGCGAGGCCGGCGGCTCGGTCCACGACCACGAGCTGCAGATCGCCGCCTCCCGCTACCTGCCCGTGGACGCGGGACTCATCCCCACCGGCGAACCGGCGGACGTGGCGGGCACCCCGTTCGACTTCCGCGAGGCCAAGACGGTCGGCCGGGACCTGCGCGTCGCCCACCCGCAGCTCCTGCACTGCAAGGGCATCGACCACAACTACGTCCTCGACAAGGGCCTCACGGACCGCCCCGAGCACGTGGCCACCCTCCGGGACCCGGCCTCCGGCCGCACCCTGAGGATCGCGACCACCGAACCGGGCCTGCAGTTCTACTCGGGCAACTTCCTCGACGGCACCCTCGTCGGCAGCGGCGGCACCGTCTACCGCCAGGGCGACGCCCTCTGCCTGGAGACCCAGCACTTCCCCGACTCCCCGAACCAGCCGTCGTTCCCGTCGACCGTGCTGCGACCAGGACAGACGTACCGCACGACGACAATCCACACCTTCAGCCACTGAAACCCGTGAAACCACACTCGTTCCACAACAGTTGAACAGCCCCACCCCAGCCTCCGTATCCATGGATGGCCCGTGCTCCCCCGCGCGGGCCACCCATATTCGACGGGCCCGGCCGTCCCCACCGGACCCGCCCCATACGGAGGTTCCATGGCCGACAACGTCACCTCGCTGTTCCGCAGCACCGCGGCGCACAGCCCCTCCATGGCGGCGTTGACGCGCGAGGGCGGCGAGGGAACCGGGCCGGTGGACTTCTGTATCCCGTGCAACCCCTACTTCCCGACCCCGGCCATGTTCGAGGAGATGGCGGGGCGCCTGCGGGACATCATCACGTACTACCCGAGCAGCGCCGACACGATCACGGCCGAGCTGTGCAACCTCCTCCAGCTTCCGCCGCAGTGCGTGGCGATGGGCAACGGCTCGACCGAGCTGATCACCTGGATCGACCATCTCCTGGTCCGTGAGTCCCTCGCCATCCCCGTCCCCACGTTCGGCCGTTGGACCGACCAGCCCATGGAGACCGGCAAGCGGGTCGACATGTTCCCGCTCCAGGAGTCCAACGGCTTCGCCCTCGACCTCGCGCAGTACGCCGAGTTCATCCGGGCCCGCGGCACCCGCGTCGCCGTCATCTGCAACCCGAACAACCCCGACGGCGGCTTCCTGCACAAGCACGCGATCGTGCAGTTCATGGACGCGATGGCCGACCTCGACCTCGTCGTGATCGACGAGTCGTTCCTGGAGTTCGCCGACGCCGAGGCCGAACCCAGCGTCGTGCACGAGGCGATGCTGCGCCCGAACGTCGTCGTCCTGCGCAGCCTCGGCAAGAACTTCGGCCTGCACGGCATCCGCTTCGGCTACCTGGTCGCCAACCCCTCCCTGGCCGGCCGGGTCCGCGCCATGCTGCCCAAGTGGAACCTCAACTCCTTCGCCGAGCATGTCGTCTTCATGCTCAAGGAGCACGGCCCCGAGTACGCGCAGAGCCTCCAGCAGGTGCGCCGGGACCGTCTCGACATGGCGAGCCAGCTCTCCGCGCTGCCCGGCCTGACGGTCTACCCGTCGCAGGGCAACTTCCTCTTCGTGCGCCTCCCCGTGGGCGCCGAGGGCACCGTGGTCCGGGACCGGATGCTCACCGAGCACCGGATCCTGGTCCGTGAGTGCGGCAACAAGATCGGCTCGTCCAGCCGCTTCCTGCGGCTCGTGGTGCGCCCCCAGGTGGACGTGCGTCGCCTGGTGTCCGGCCTGGAACAGGTGCTCTACGGGACCAGGAGGGGAGCCGCCGTACCCGAGCTGGGTACAGGGAACCAGTACAGCTCGGGTACGGCGGCGGTGGACCGCCTGGTCAGCGCCACCAACGGCGCGGGCCTGCAGGGCCTCGCCGCTCAGGCGGTGGGAGCCGTCGGCCTGCAGGGTCTTGCCCCCGCCGCGGCCGCCCCGATGCCGATGCCCGCTGCGGCCCAGGCCCCCGCCCCGTCCAACGGCGCCGGGATGCCGATGCCGGCCGCGGCCCAGACCTTCCCCCAGCCGGTCGCCACCCCGGGGGGGGGGGGGGGGGGCCTGTCTTTCCCCCCCCCCCCCCCCCCCCCCCCCCCCCCCTCCCCCCACCCCCCCCCCCCCCCCCCCCCCCCCCCCCCCCCCCCCCGCTCCTGCCCCCGCTCCCGCGGCCTTCCCGACGCCGGTCCCGCCGGCGTCCCCGATCCCGCCCGCGTCCCCCTTCCCGGCCGCGTCCCCCTTCCCGGCCGCGCCCCCCGCCTCGCCCGCGACCCCCGTCCCGGCGGCGGCACCGGTTCCGGCCGCCGCCGCGATGGCCCCGCCGCCCATGGGCCCGACCCCGCCCGGTGTCCCCGCCCGAGGTGGCCTCACCGCCGCCCAGGTACGCGGCACGACAGGCATGCCGGGCGGCCTGACCACGGCCCCCGCGACCGGCTGGCCCAACGCCCAGAGCTGGCCGAACGCGGCGGGCATGGGCCAGGCGGGCTGAGCAAGACCTGAGGAGGGCCCACCAGAGCCATCCAGAGCCCTCCAGAGTCTTCTAGACGGGGTTCAGCTTCCACTGCTGGCAGTTGTTGTTGAGCCACGACCACTGACGTACGTCGGCGGCGTCCGCGGTGGAGCAGTTGGCGACGTCGGCGACCTTGCCGGTGGCCTGGTTCACGATCCGTACGTAGCCGCTGTCGGTGACGAGGAACCGGAACCGCTGGCAGGTGTTGTTCAGCCAGGACCACTGGCGCAGGTCGGCACCGTCGGCGGACGAGCAGTCGGCGGTGTCGAGGACCTTGCCGGTGGCGACGTTCACCAGACGGCTGGTGTCGTCGCCCTGGTCCTCGATGCGCCACTTCTGGTTGTTGCCGCCGTTGCAGGAGTACTGCTGCACGTTGGCCCCGTCGGCCGTAGAACTCCCGGCGACGTCCAGGCACTTGCCGCTGTTGCGGTTGCTGATCGTGTACGTCGTGGAGGTGGTGGCCGGCTCTCCGGACGGCCCGTTCATGCCCGCCCCCAGCGCGACGGGCGTACCGAGGTTCGGCGTACCGTCGGCGTTCCAGGTGAACTTCTGCGCCCGTGTCGTACGCCCGTTGTCGCAGCCGTCGGAGGCGGAGTCGTTGGCGTGGTAGACGATCCAGCTCTCGCTGCCGTCGGGTGAGGTGAAGAAGCCGTTGTGGCCGGGCGCGTAGACCCCGGCGGCGTCGTTGCGCTGGAACACGGGCGTGGACTTCTTGGTCCAGGAGGACGCGGAGAGCGGGTCGGAGCCGGTGAGGGTGAGCTGGCCGAGCTTGTAGTCGGGGGTCCAGCAGCCGCTCGCGGAGTAGATCAGGAAGGTCTTCCCGCCGCGCTGGAGGATCTCGGGGCCTTCGTTGACCGTGCCGTTGCGCTCCCAGTCGTAGGTCGGCGTGGAGACGGTGGAGAAGCCGGTGGCGAGGGTGTACGGGTTGGACATCCGCGCGGCGACCAGGTTCTGTGTCCCGCCGCCGCTCGCGCTGCCGAAAAGGTACAGCTGGCCGTTGATGGTGGCGACCGTCGGGTCCAGCATCCAGGAGGAGTTGAGCTGGCCCTTGTAGGTGTACGGGCCCATCGGGTCGGATCCCGTGCTCTCCAGCACCTGGGATCTCTGCGTGGGGTTGTAGTCGGAGATGTTCTGTCCGGCGACGTAGTACAGGTACCAGCGGCCGTTGAGGAAGTGGATCTCGGGCGCCCAGATGTTGCAGCAGCGCGAGGCGGCGTCACCCTTCCACACCTGGACGCTGGGCGCGGTGGCCAGCCCGGCGAGGGTGGCCGACTTGCGCATGGTGATGACGTCGGTCCAACTCGTCGTCACCAGGTAGTAGTTGCCGTTGTAGTAGGAGATCCAGGGGTCGGCGCCCTTCTGGGTCTTGATCGGGTTGCTGAACGAGGCCGCGCCGGCGGACGGCTGCCCGATGGACAGGGCGAGGAGAAGTGCCGCGAGGAGGGTCAGTATGCGACGGGCCATCCGCTGCTCCAGTTCAGTAGGTTGACGCCGAGCTTCGGCGTTCCGTTGTCGTTGCCGTCGTAGTAGTGGTAGACGATCAGGTCGCCGCCGGAGTCGTTCATGATCGACTGTCCGCCGGGCCCGATGACGCTGCCGTGCGACTCCAGCACCGGTGTCCCGCCGTTGTTCATCAGCGAGACGCCGTTCCTGTCGTAGTAGGGCCCGGTGACGCTGGTGGCGCGCCCGACCTTGACCTTGTACGTGGAGCTGGTGCCGGCACAGCAGGTGTCGTAGGAGGCGAAGAGGTAGTAGTAGCCGCCCCGCTTGACGATGTAGGGCGCTTCCACGGCCTTGGTCCCGGTGGGGCGGGAGGCGATCGAGTAGCGGGTGGTGTGGGAGGAGAGCTGTTTCCCGGTGGACGGGTTGATCTGGATCATCTTCAGCCCCGTCCACCAACTCCCGAACGACAGCCACCACTTGCCGTCGCCGTCGACGAAGAGGTTCGGGTCGATGGCGTTGTAGTCGCTGGAGGTGGTGGAGGTGTAGACGGTGCCCTGGTCCGTCCAGGAGCCGGGCAGGCCGGTCGTGGAGGTCGCCAGCCCGATGGCGGACTTGTTCGAGCCGAAGGTCGAGACGGCGTAGTACATCAGGTACTTGCCGCCGTGGCACGAGATGTCGGGCGCCCACGCCTCGGTGGTCCCGTACGCCGACCACCACCCGGGCCTGCCGGCGAACGCGTCGCCGCCCGCGCTGAAGGCGATCCGGTCGGTGGAGGTGCGGTAGGCGAGACCGCCGCCGGTCGCGTACAGCAGGTAACGGCCCGACGAGGTGCGGATCATCGTCGGGTCGTGGACGACGGTGGCGCCGGTGACGCGGCCGGGGTTGGGGTATGCCGACGCGGTGCTCGGAACCAGGGCGAGCAGTAAGGCGGCGGGCAGCGCGAGGAGTGCGGTGCGCTTGCGGAGGCGGGAGGTGCGGCTCACGTGGGTCCTCCTGGGAAGTGGGGGGATGTCCGCAATCTCGAACACTGATCGCAGATTCGGACGGAACGTAGAATCGAATCCCTTGCGCGTCAATGGTTCGCGCGCGCACCCGAAACACTTCGAGAAACGGTGAGGCTCCCGGCCGACCGGCTTTCGGCCGGGAGCCTCCGCCCGTTCCACGACGATCTCCTGAGCGCCACCTGAGGTGAGGCGGCCGGCCGCGACCGGCCGCCTCACCGTCTCGGGCCCTGTCCGGCAGAGGACTTGACGGAAAGTCACTTTGCCCAACTGACAGGTTGCCAACAGGATCGGCTCCTACGGTGCCGTGTCCATGACAGACACTCCGAAAGTTCGCAGCACCATCGCGCGCCGTACCGTGCTGATCGCCACGGGCGCCACAGCAGCCACCCTCGCCGTGGGCGCCGCCGCGCCCGAGGCGCCGACCAGCGAGGCCGCCGAGACCGCCCCCGTGGCCGCGGCGGCCGTCTGCACCCTCACGAAGGAGATGACCGAAGGCCCCTACTACCTCGACGGCCAGCTCGTCCGCGCCGACATCAGCGAAGGCAAGGCGGGCATCCCGCTCAAGCTCGCCCTCACCGTCGTCGACGACGACACCTGCGTCCCGCTCAGCAACGCGCTCGTGGAGATCTGGCACTCCGACGCGCTCGGCGAGTACTCCGGCTTCGTCGGCAACAACGGCCACAACGAACCCGACAACGGCACGTTCCTGCGCGGCGGCGTCCTCACCAACGCAAGCGGCGTCGCGAACCTCACCACGATCTACCCCGGCTGGTACCGCGGCCGCTGTATCCACATCCACATCAAGGTGCACACCAACGTCACCCTGACCTCCGACGGCTCCTTCACGGGCGGCCAGGAACTCCACACCGGCCAGCTCTTCTTCGACGAGACGATCACCCGCCGCGTCGCCGCGATCTCCCCGTACTCCACCAACACGGTCACCCGCACCACCCTCGCCCAGGACTCCATCTACGACGACGGAGGCGCCGCGTCCGGCCTCCTCACCCTCACGGCCCTGGGCAGCTCGACGTCGGCGGGTTACGCGGGGACGCTCACGCTGGGCGTCGAGCGAAGCTGAACCTCAAACCGCCGTAGCGCCTGGCCGAGGCGCCCTGGGCCACCGCGCTGTCGGAGGTGCGGCGGTCACCCAGGGCGCTGCGGTGTCCAAGGCCTGCACAGGTCGACTTCCGCGCGCACGGTCCGGCTCACCTCCGTCACGAAGTGACCGTGGGGGCCGCCCGCTTCCTTGTCAGTGTCGTGCTTCCACGGCCCGCCTCAAGGGCGCTTCGCGTCGGCTACGCCGATCGGCCTGCGGCCGCCCCTTGACCAGGTCCGCTCCAGCACGGGTGAGAAGCGAGCGGGCGGCCCGGAAAAACGGGTGGCCAACGCCTGCTTGCGGGCAGAGGCCTGCTGCGTTGTGGTCCGGGGCCGGTGGTCGCGACCGCGCCTCGCATGCACGCCGGCCCGGCGAAGCGGCTTGCGGGCAGTGGGCGGGGCGGGCGGCTCGGCGGTGGGACCCAGCCGGCGGCGGGAGAGGAAGCCGTGCGGCGGGGCTGGGTAGTCAGGGGGCATCCGCCTCGCAGGACCGCCGGCGAAGGGCCCGGCTCTCCGCCCCACGCCAGTAATTGGCGGCTGTGTGCCACCCCGACAGCAAAACACCTGGGCGGGCCGCCCAGAAACTGGCACACAGCCGCCAATCACCCCCCTCACACCCGTAAGCCGCTGTCCCGAGCGCTGAACCTGAACCACAGAGGCGACCCCCACCCCACGCCACCCGCAAGCGTCGTAGCGAGGGTCGCCCCCCCGTCTCACTTGCCAGGGCACTCCTTCCAGGCCATGTGGTACGTCGTGCTGATGTCGCCGTCCGTCGAGTCCATGGTCATGAAGCTGACCTTGCTGGGGGACGACGTGCCGGCGTTGACGCGCAGCTCGGTGTTGATGTTGAAGTTGCGCTGGACGCCGCAGGGGGCGTAGACGAGCTGGGCCCAGTCCGTGGTGTCGGTGGCCTGCCAGTTGTCGTTGAGGGCGCCGGAGAAGTTGTGGTTCTTGTACACCGTGCTGGAAGAGCCCTGGAAGTAGTACGAGGCCCGCTGCACCGCGGTCGCGCCCCGCTGGAGCGAGGCGAAGCCTCGGTAGTCCGCGCTGGCGATGGCGTACGTGAAGCCCTGCGGGACGTGGACGATCAGGCTCAGCTGGCAGTTCTTGCGGAACGCCGTGGGGTCGGAGTTGCCGCCGACCTGGGCGAGGTAGTCGCTGTACGTCACCGTGAACGCGGTGTTGTCCTCGGAAACGGCGACCGCCGCCGAGCCTACGGGACAGCCGGAGCCGTTCACCGTGGCGACCTTGATGACGATCTTGTCCGGGGGCGGGTTGTCGAACCCGGTGGAGGGGTTGTGCGCGGGCACCGCAGCGGTGACGAGAGCGGCTATCGCGCCGCCCAGGAGCAGCCCACTTGCCATGGTCTCTCCCCTTCGTTCGAATCGGTGGGGGGTGGATGCGCCCCGGCACCCCACAAGGCTCTGTGAAGAATCCATGGAGTTGCTGTGAAGAGGCGGGGCGATCGAATCGTAGGGAGACCCCCGCGAACCGGCCAGGTCGAACTCCGGCCATTCACCTCGGCCAGTTCACACCCACACACCCACACACCCACACACCCACACACCCAGGGATCCCGCACCCGGCGATCCCTGACACCCGCGACCGCCCCTACGGGTTCTCCCAAGCCGCCGGCTCCGCCGCCAGCCGCCGCACCGGCTCCGGCAGCGCGTCCGCCGCGATGTCGGCGATCGTGACGCCCTCCAGGATGCGCCGCACGTTGGCCCGTAGCGCGATCCACAGGGGGAGGAGGGGCTCGGCCGTGCCCGTGTAGGTGAGGCCGGTCGGGCGTTCGCCGCGTACGGAGACGATCGGGCCGTCGACCGCCCTGATCACGTCCGCGACGGTGATCGTCGCGGGGTCGCGGGCGAGCCGGTAGCCGCCACCTCCGCCGCGCCTGCTGTCGACGATGCCGCCGCGCCGCAGGTCGCCGAGGATCCCCTCCAGGAACTTGTGCGGGATGTCCTGCGCGGCGGCGACCACCTCCGCCTTCACGGGGTCGGCACCCTGCCGTACGGCGAGCTCCAGAACCGCCCGTACCGCGTAATCCGCCCGTGCCGAGATCCTCATGCGCCCATTGTGCGGTGTCCCGGTGTGCACAATGACCCCGCACCCCGCACACGGACCCCGGGCCCCGGAGGCTCCCATGGAGCTCAGCAGACGTACCTTCAGCGCCCTCGCGGGCACCGCGGCCCTCGGCCTGGCCCTGGGCGGCAGCGGCGGGGCCGGCGACGCCCACGCCGCGCCCAGCGCGCCGACCGGGCCGCCGCCCGCGCCGCCCGGCGCCGACGGGAAGCCGCACACGATCGGCTTCGACCGCTACTCCCTGCTCGTCGACGGCCGCCGTCTGTTCGTGTGGTCCGGTGAGATGCACCCCTTCCGGCTGCCGAGCCCCTCCTTGTGGCGGGACGTGCTGCAGAAGATGCGGGCGCACGGCTACAACGCGGTCAGCGTCTACGTGTCCTGGAACTACCACTCCCCCGCCCCCGGCCGGTACGACTTCACCGGCATCCGGGATCTGGATCTGTTCCTGCGGATGGCGAGCGAGACCGGGCTGTACGTCATCCTCCGCCCCGGGCCCTACATCAACGCGGAGATCGACGGCGGCGGCTTCCCCGGCTGGCTGACGGTCACCAAGGGGACCGCCCGCACCGCCGACCCCACCTACCTCTCCCACGTCGACCAGTGGCTTGCAGCGGTGAACCGGATCGCCGCCCGGCATCTGTACAGCGACGGCGGCGGCACGATCCTGCTCTACCAGATCGAGAACGAGTACGACTCCCACGTCACCGAACCGGCCGGGCGCGACTACATGGCCCACCTCTATCAGCGGGTGCGCGCCGACGGCATCGACGTGCCTCTCTTCCACAACGACAAGGGGCGGAACGGGCACTGGGTGCCGGGGTCGTTCGACACCGGCGGGGAGGGCGGGCTCTGGCTGTACGGGTTCGACGGGTATCCCTCGCCGGCCCAGGTGCCGCCGGACTGGGGGCACTTCGGGAGCGGGGGGACTACGGGTGGGGCCACCGCGAGTCCCCAGACGCCCGGGTTCGTGCCGGAGTTCGGTGGTGGCTGGTTCGATCCGTGGGGCGGGGTGTGGTTCAAGGGGAAGGGGTACGCGGAGTCACGGCGGACCCGGGACGCGGCGTACGAGCGGCGCTTCTACCTGACCAACCTCGCCAACGGGATCACCCTGCACAACGTGTACATGACCTTCGGCGGGACCTCGTGGGGCTGGCTGCCCGCGCCGGTCGTCTACACCTCGTACGACTACGGGGCGGCCTTCGACGAGGGGCGCAACCCGACCGCCAAGCTGGTGCCGATGCACCAGCTCGGGCATCTGCTCCAGTACGTGCCTGACTTCGCCAAGCTGGACCGGGCGGCGGACGTCACGGCGGACGGGCTGCGCGTGTACCACCTCACGAGCCCCGACACCGGCGCCCACGTGTACGTCCTGCGCAACGACGGCGCGGAGTCCGTCACCTCGACCCTGCGCACCGCCGGGGCCGAGCTCCCGGTCACCGTCCCCGGCCTTGACGCCCGCCTCCTCGTCACCGGGCTCCGGCTGGAACACCGCACGCTGAGCCACTCCACGGCCCAGCCCATGCTGGCCCTCACCGTCGGGCGGCGGGACATCGCCGTGCTGACCGGGCGGGCCGGTGAGCAGACGCAGACCGTACTGGAGTGCGCCGACGAGCCGACGGTGAGCGTGCTCGACGGGAAAGCCACGCACTCCTACGCCTCGGGCGCCCTGCGCATCGACGCCGAACTCGGCGGGCTCACCAGGGTGTTGGTCGAGGGCGGCGGGGTTTCCACGCCGCTGCTGCTTCTGCTCGCCGACGACGAGACCTCCGTACGGCTGTGGCCCCGGGACACCCCGGCCGGGCCGGTCCTGGTGTACGGGCCTGCCCTCCTGCGCACCGCCGACACGAGCGGCGCGGCCCTTCACCTCACCGGGGACACGGTCGGGGCCGTCGACCTGGAGGTCTGGGCGCCGGACGGTCTCGGGCAAGTGACATGGAACGGCGCCGACTTGGCGATGCGGGGCACTCAATCCGGCGGTCTGCTGGCGGAGCGGCGGCTGACCGGTGTGGGGGCGGTGACGCTGCCGCTGTTGGGCGGCTGGCGGTTCCGGGCGGAGAACCCCGAGTCCGCGCCCGGCTTCGACGACTCCCGCTGGACGGTCGCCGACCGGACGACGTCGTACAGCACGACACCCGTACCCGACGGGCAGCCCGTCCTCTTCGCGGACGACTACGGCTTCCACTACGGCGACGTCTGGTACCGGGGGCACTTCACCGGCGCGACCGGTCTGCAGGAGGTGTCGCTCGCGTACAGCACCGGCACGCAGGGGATGCTGCTGGCCTGGCTGGACGGGGAGCCGCTGGGCGGGCATCGAATGCCGGTGCCGGACAACAGCACGGTCCGTCAGGGGAGTTGGGCGGACACGGTCGTGCTGCCCGTACCGGAGAAGCTGCGCACGGGTGGCGCGCATGTGCTGTCCGTGCTGGTGCGGCGGATGCAGCACGACCAGGACGGCAAGGCGCTGGACACGCACAAGGTGGCGCGCGGGCTGACGGCGGTCACCTTCAAGGGGGCGTCGCCCCACGTGACGTGGCGGCTTCAGGGCGAGGCGACGGTCGATCCGGTGCGCGGGCCGCAGAACAACGGCGGGCTGTACGGGGAGCGCGAGGGCTGGCATCTGCCGGGGTACGCGGACCACGGGTGGCGCCGGACCGCGCTCCCGCGTGCCGAGCGGCGGCAGGGGGTCACCTGGTACCGCACCGAGTTCCGGCTCGCCGTCGACCCGGGCACCGACGCCTCGGTCGGCCTGTTCCTCGACGACGACCCGAACCGCTCGTACCGCGTCCAGATCTTCCTCAACGGCTGGAACATGGGCCAGTACATCAACGACGTGGGCCCGCAGCACACCTTCGTCCTGCCGAACGGCATCCTGCGCACCCGCGACATCAACACCCTGGCCCTGGCGGTCCTGTCCGACGGGACCACTCCGGCGGGACCGGGCCAGGCGCGGCTCACACTGCTGGGCGCGGCGGCGGGCGGTGCGCGGGACTCCGTCGGGCGTTCCCTCGTCACCGGATGAACATCGGGTGGAAACCAGGTTCTACCGCTCGGCGGTACGTGTGGTGAGGTCCTCGTCCGTGACGCGGCGGACCACCTGGCAAGGGGTTCCGACCGCGACGGTCATCGGGGGAATGCTGCGGCTGACGACGCTCCCGGCACCGATGACCGACCCGTATCCGATGCGAACGCCGGGCAGGACCACTGCGTTGCTGCCGATCCACACCTTGTCCTCGATCACGATCGGTTCCGAGAACCGCCCGAAGTCAGCGCGTCGTAAGGGATGCACCGGGTGTCCCGTCGTGGTCAGCGTCACGCTGGGCGCGATCATGACACCGTCGCCTATGCGGATGTCCACGTCGTCGACGAACGTGAGGTTCACGTTGCCGAAGAAGTCGTCGCCGATGTGGATGTTGCTGCCGAACCCGGCGTGGAACGGCGGCAGCAGCACCGTGCGTTCACCGACCGAACCGAAGATCTCGAGGAGCAGCGATCGACGCTTGTCCGGTTCGCTCGGTGGTGTGTGGTTGTACGCGAAGATCTGCTCCGTGCGGCGCCGAGGGGCCTGGAAGGCCGCTTCCGACTCGGTGTAGACAAGCCCCTTGGCGATCCGGGCCAGGACTTCTTCCTCGTCAGCATGCGTCACAGCGGAACGCTCCCTTCGTCCACCCCAGAGCCTACGTGCACCTTCCTCTCGTGGACGCGCCTCATCATCGGGCTCGTCCGCGACGGCACCAGCGGTGCCAGGGCGGGTCGATGAGGCAGGCTCCAGTCCGTACCGGTCCGGTCAGGCCGCCTGGTCGTAGTCGGCCGGTACGTCCTCGTCGGTGGGCCTGCCGTGGCCCTGGCCGCGCTTCTCCCAGGCTCGTAGCACGGCCCAGAGCAGCGCCCACGCGGGGACGAGGTACCAGGGCACCGGCCACCCGGCCTGCCACCAGTCGGCGGCCGGGGAGAAGACCGCCTCGGTCGCCGCCGCGAGCATGGCGACGCCGAGGGTCCAGCACAGGAGGCGTCCCGCCCATCGAACGGCCGGGCCCGGACGGTTCATCGAGGGATCCCCCCTCACCGAAGGGTGATAGTCACACAAGCGTGCCTCCCGTGACGGGAGGCACACAACCCTTCGCATGCGGCGGAATGCGATCGCTTGCTGCGCGTACTCCACCTACTCCATAGGCTCCGTCACGCCAGCCGGATCACGTTCCAGGACAGCGGCTCCAGTACGGCGGCCAGCCGGCCGTCCTGGAGCGCCGTGCCCTCCACCGCGTGCGGGGCGACCCGCTCGGGCTCGGCGAGCGTGTTGCGGGCGTCCGGGTCGGCGTCCGCGAGCGCGCTGTGCTCGACGACGGAGGAGAGGTCGAGGCCGCTCAGGGCCACGTCGAGGGGCAGCGACTCGGTGCGGCTGCGGTTGACGGCGAAGACGGTGACCGAGCCGTCCTCCGCGCGGACCGCCGTGGCGTGCAGGAGGTCCGCCTCGCCGTACTTCTTCGTCTCGTACGTCGGCGAGTCCACCCGGACGTCCAGGACCTCGCCCCGGCCGTACTTCGACGCCTGGGCGAACGGGAAGAACGTCGTCTGCCGCCAGGCCGGGCCGCCCGGCTCGGTCAGGATCGGCGCGATGACGTTGACGAGCTGGGCGAGGCAGGCGACGGTGACGCGGTCGGCGTGCCGGAGCAGGGCGATGAGGAGCGAGCCGAAGACGACCGCGTCCATGACGCTGTAGTTGTCCTCCAGCAGGCGGGGGGCCTCCGGCCAGTGGGTGGGGTCGCTGGTGCGGGCGTGCTCCTCCCACTTCGACAGGTACCAGACGTTCCACTCGTCGAAGGAGAGGTTGATCTTCTTCTTCGACTTCAGCCGAGCGCCGATGTGGTCGCAGGTGGCGACCACGTTCTCGATGAAGGACTCCATGTCGACCGCGGAGGCGAGGAAGGAGTCGATGTCGCCGTCGTGCGGCTCGTAGTAGGCGTGGAGGGAGATGTAGTCGACGAGGTCGTACGTCTCCTTCAGGACCGTCGCCTCCCACTCGGCGAAGGTGGGCATCGACTGGCTTGAGCTGCCGCAGGCGACGAGTTCGACGTGCGGGTCGATCTGGCGCATGGCGCGGGCGGTCTCCGCCGCGATGCGGCCGTACTCCTCGGCGGTCTTGTGGCCGGTCTGCCAGGGGCCGTCCATCTCGTTGCCCAGGCACCAGAGCCTGATGTCGAAGGGGTCCTTGTCGCCGTGGGCGATCCGCTGCTCGGCGAGCGCGGTGCCGGCGGGGTGGTTGGCGTACTCCTGGAGTTCCAGGGCCTCGGCGACGCCTCGCGTGCCGAGGTTGATCGCCATCATGGGCTCGGCCTGCGGGCCGATCTTGCGAAGGAAGGCGATGTACTCGGAGAGGCCGAAGCGGTTCGTCTCCGTCGAGCGCCAGGCGAGGTCGAGGCGGCGGGGGCGGTCCTCGACCGGGCCGACGGAGTCCTCCCACTTGTAGCCCGAGACGAAGTTGCCGCCGGGGTAGCGGATGGCGGTGACGCCGAGTTCCCGGACGAGGTCGAGGACGTCGGTCCGGAGTCCTTCGGCGTCGGCGGAGGGGTGATCCGGTTCGAAGATGCCGGTGTACACGCAGCGGCCGAGGTGTTCTACGAAGGAGCCGAAGAGGCGGGGGTTGACCTGGCCGATGGTGAAGGCGGGGTCGAGGGTGAAGCGGGCGGTGCGCATCGTGACCTTTCGGGTTCGGTTTTGTGTTGCTTGTGGGTCGTGGCTGGTCGCGCTCACGCGGCGGAGCCGCATATCGATGACTTCTCCACCCTGAAGAGTGCAGCGACTCAACTTCGTTGTCTTCTCTGTTCGTTACTGGCCGGCGAGGCCGGTGTGCGCGACGCCCGCCACGATCTGGCGCTGGAAGAAGACGAAGACGATGATCAGGGGCAGGCCCGCCATGAGGCCGCCGGCCATGAGCTGGGCCCACTGGATGCCGTAGGAGTTCATGACGGTCGCGATGCCGTTCGGCATGGTCATCAGGTCGGGGTTGTTGGTCACCATGTAGGGCCACAGGAAGTTGTTCCAGGAGGCGATGAAGGTGAAGATGCCGACCGCGGCGAGGGAGGGGCGGGAGAGGGGCAGGACGATGGTGAAGAAGACCCGCCAGCGGCCCGCGCCGTCGATGAAGGCGGCCTCCTCCAGCTCGCGTGGGATGCCCTGGAAGAACTTGTAGAGGATGTAGACCATGGCGGCGGGCGCGCACTGCGGCAGGATCATGCCCCAGTAGGTGTCGACCATCCCCATCTGCTGGACGGTGGTGAAGAGGGGGACGCCGAGGACGGCGGGCGAGACCATCAGGCCGGCCATGACGAGGCCCATCAGGGCGCCCTTGCCGCGGAACTCGGTGCGGGCGAAGCCGTATCCGGCGAGGGCGCTGACCAGGAGCACGACGCTGGTGACGCAGACGGAGACGACGAGCGAGTTCACGAACCAGTTGGTGAGGTTGCCGGTCTCGAAGATGGCCTTCCAGGCCTGGGTTGTCCAGACTTCGGGCAGCCAGTGCGGCGGCACCTCGACGGCCTCGGTCTCGGACTTGAGAGAGGTGAACAGGCCCCAGGCCAGCGGTGCCATCCACACGAGGGAGACGGCGGCGCCGATCAGGGTGAGAACGATCTGGCTCAGGGTCCAGGGTTTGCGGGCCTTCGCGGGCCTGACGCGGATCTGCGTGGCGGTCATCGCACGCCCTCCTCACGCTTGCGCAGCAGCCACATCCGCGCGAGGGCGACGGACGCGATGATCACGAAGAAGATGATGGAGATCGCGGAGGCGTAGCCCACGCGGTAGCTGGTGAAGCCCTCTTCGAGGGTGTACTGGACGATGGTGCGGGTCGATTCCTCGGGGCCTGGGCTGAAGTCCATCATCACGACGGCCTGGTCGAAGATCTGGAGCGAGGCGAGGATCTGCAGGGCGATGACGAGGCCGGTGATGTTGCGCAGCATCGGCAGGGTGATGTGGACCATGCGGTGCCAGGCGTTCGCGCCGTCGAGCCTCGCGGCCTCGTAGAGGTGGTCGGGGATGCCCTGGAGGGCGGCGAGGTAGAGCAGGAAGCTGAAGCCGACCGTCCACCAGAGGGTCTCGATGACGATGGCGAGCATGGCGTACGACTTGTCGGTCAGCCACGGCGTCTCGATGCCGAAGACGTGGTTGATCATGCCGGTGCCGGGGTTGAACAGCCACTGCCACAGGTTGCCCGCGACGGTGGAGGGCAGCAGGAACGGAGCGAAGAAGCACAGCCGCCACAGCTACTGGCCGCGTTCGATGTGGTGGGCGAGCATGGCGAGCAGGAAGGCGAGGACCGTGATGCAGGGCACCACCAGGAGCGTGAAGTAGGCGCTGTGGCCGAGCGCGTCCCACATCAGGGGGTCGTCGAGGGCTTCGCGGTAGTTGTCGAGGCCGACGAAGTTCGCGCCGTCGCCGGAGATGTTGGCGTCGGTGAAGCTGAGGTAGACACCGCGCAGCAGGGGCCAGATCACGAACAGGGTGAAGAGCGCCAGGAACGGGGCGACGAACCAGCCGCCGTGCTGGAAGCCCTGCTTGCGACGGACGGTGGCGCCGGCGGCAGCGGTCTTCGCGCGCGCCGGTGCGATGACGGTCTGAGCGCTGGTCGTCATGCGACCGCACCTCCCTGCACCGCGGTCTTGCCGTCCATGGGGTTCTTCATGGCGAGCAGTTGGGTGAGCGCGCCTTTCATCCGGCGGGCGACGGCCTCCGGCTTGGCGGAGCCCACGGTCGAGGAGACGACGATCGGGCCGACGCGCTGGGCGAGGATGCCGGTGGAGCCGGCGAACCACACCTTCGGCTCGGTGGCCTGGTGGTCCATGGCGGAGACGTACTCGCTCTGCGGGTCCAGCTTCTTGTACGCGGCCGTGGACAGGGTCGGCGTGTAGGCGGGGATGTGGCCGCCGGCGGCCCACTGCTGGGCGTGCTGGACGACGTAGGCGGCGAGTCGGTGGGCGGCCTCGTTGGCGGGGCCGCCGCGGTCGGACTGGTGGGGCAGGACGAAGGCGTGCGATTCGGCGTGGGTGGCCTGCTTGCCGAAGACGGGCGGCAGCGGGGTGGCGCCGTAGTCGAGTTCGGCTCCGGAGAAGACCGGCACCGACCAGTTGCCCTCCCAGGTGAAGGGGGTGCCGTTGATGAACTGTTCGGCGCCGACGGAGCCCATGCCGGGGTTCGCGTAGCCGTCCGTGACGTGTCGGCGCAGAAACTCCAGGACCTGGGTGGCCTTGTCGGTGTCTAAGGTGACCTCGGTGCGGGCGTCGTTGAACCAGGTGCCGCCGAGCTGGGTGTAGAAGGCGAGGAAGAACCACCACTGGAAGTTCTGGTCGTTGATCCACAGGCCGATGGTCTGCAGGCCCTTCTTGGTGGCCTTCTTGGCCTCCTTCAGTACGTCGAACCACTCGTCGGTCGACGTGACCGGGACGAGCCGGCCGTCGTCACCGAGCAGGCCCGCCTTCTTCAGTACGTCCTTGCGGTAGAAGCAGAGTTGGACGTGGATGTCGAGCGGGAGGGCGTAGAGCTTGCCGTCGATGACGGCGCGCTTCCACAGCGCGGGGTTGAAGTCCTGTTCCCGTACGCCGTACTTGGCGAGCAGCCCGGCGTCCCAGGGGTCCAGGAGGCGGCCGGGTGAGAAGCCGGTGACCCGGCCGAGGTGCATGACGCCGAGGTCGGGGGCGCGGTTGCCCGCGGCGGCCATGGCCAGCTTGGTGTAGAAGGGGTTGCCCCACTGGAGGGTCGAGTCCTTGACGTCGATGCCGGGGTTCGCCTGACGGAAGGCGTCCAGCATCGCGATCATGTTGGCGCCGTCGCCACCGCTGAAGAGGTTCCAGTAGCGGACGCGGGTGTCCGCGCTGGAGGCGAGTGCGTCGGCGCCGGTGCCGAGAGCGGCGAAACCGAAGCTGCCCGCCACCGCCAAACCGCCTGCGGTGGCCAGAAGATGCCTGCGGGTGAGGCCGGGTTGTTCCATTCCCTGCCCTTACTGTTCGACATTTCGGAGCGTGCTCGTAACTTCGAACGGACCGTAAAATCGATGCGCGTTCCCGTCAATGGTTTCGACGCGACTCATGACAGCGCTTTCTACTACGGTTGTTCGAGCGCCGACGCACTTCGGTCACCGAGCGATTGTTTCCGGCTGAACTATGGCCATCGGATCGCATGACGCGGACAGTTCAGGACGCGTAATCTCGGACCGGCTGCCGAGCGGCCGACGGACGGCGAGGAGGGGGGAGCGACGCCCGTGTCCCTGGCCCTGGAGCTCAGCGAGTGCTCCATCTCCTTCTGGATCCCGACCGGGGTTCTGGCCGTAGCTCTGGCGATCAAACTGCCCACGATCATCCGGCTGTGGAAGGAACCGCTGCTGCGCGCGGTCGGCGGACTGCTGCTCCTCGCCTGCTGCGTGTTCGTCTTCGTCACACCGTCGACCATCGCCTGGACCAACCGCGTCACCGGCGTGCCCAACATCTCGGCGCCCTGGGTCTATTCACTGCTCACCGCGTTCTCGGGCTCCTGCCTGCTGCTGATCATCGCCTGGCGCAACGGCCTGTCCGACCGCTCGGACGCGACCTGCCGCGCCATGCGCTGGGTGATCTCCGTCTACTCGGGCGTGATCGTGGCCCTGTGGATGCTGTTCGCACTCGCCGACACACCCGTGGAGCGGCTGCGGGACCTGGACACCTACTACGCCAACACCCCGTTCATGCGCGAGGAGATCATGCTCTACCTGCTCGCGCACACCCTGGCCACCGTCATCACCTCACGGCTGATCTGGAACTGGGTACGCACCGACGGACTCGACGCCTGGCTGCGCTGGGGGCTGAAGTTCCTGGGCATGGGCTACGCGACCCAGTTGGTCTTCGACGCCGCCAAACTCACGGCGGTCGTGGCGCGTTGGACCGGTCACGACCTGGACTGGCTCAGCACCGACGTCGCCCCGCCCGTGGCCTGTCTGTCGGCCGTCCTGATCGCGGTCGGCTTCATCCTGCCGCACGCCGGCCAATACCTGCACGACCGCTGGCGGGTGCGGCTCGCCCACCGCGAACTACGGCCGCTGTACCAGCTGATGCGGACCGTCGACGGCCACCGCGCACCCCTGCTGCTGCGCGCCGCTCCCGAACTGCGCCTGACGCGCCGGGAGACGTTCATCCGCGACACGCTGCTCCCGCTGGCCCGGCACATCGACGAGGACCTGCGCACCCGGTCGTACGACGCCGCGCTCGCCCTCGGACACGCCCCGGGGCGGGCCAAGGAGCTCGCCGAGGCTGCGGCGATCCTGGACGCCGTCGGCACCGCAGGAACCGGGGGCGGCGCGGCGGACGGCGACGAGGGCGGCCACCCGGACCCCACGGACCTGCTGCGGGAGATCGGGGCCGTCTCCCGGGCCCTACGGCATCCCGAGGTCATCGACGCGGTGCGCGCCCGGGCGGCCGCCGCGGCGGAGGCGGCCGGTCCGCCCCTGCCGCACCGGAGGTGAGGTAACTGAGGCAACGCATGGCCTGGAACATCGCAACGGTACGCAGGAAGAAGGAGATGCGCCGGCTCGCCGGCGTGCTCATCGGACCCATGCGGGTCTCGGTGCCCGCGGATCCCGAGGCGCTGTTCGACGCGCTCGTCGACTCCGTCAGCCGGTGGCGGGGCCGCGAGGTCGTCGTGCGCCGGGAGGTCTTCCCGCCGCACACCGCGAGCGGGCTCTGGCTGGAGGGCGACACGCAGGACATCGTCGTCGTCGACCGGCGGGCCGCCGTGTGGCACCAGATCGTGATCTTCTGCCACGAGGTGTGGCACATGCACCAACAGGATGCGGACACCCCCACCGTGGCGGCCGCCGAAGGCCGCCCCGTACCCGTCGCCGCGCGCACCGACTTCAGCCTCGCCGACGAGCAGGAGGCCGACCGGTTCGGCATGCTCATGAGCGGGCGGCTGCGTCCCTGGCTGGAAGCGGACCCCACCCCGGGCGACGGCGCCCAGGACCTCGCCGGGCGCATCGGAGCCGCCCTCGACTACCGCGGGACACGAAGATGAACGGCCTGATCAACTACATCAGCTGCGGTGTGCTGTGGCTCGGCCTGGTGGTCAAGGCCCCCGATCTCCTACGGCACCGGCGCGACCCCTACCTGCGGGCGATCTGCGCCGTGCTGGGCCTCGCCGGCGTCTGCTTCTTCCTCGGCGCCGAGCCGACGGTCGCCGCCGTCAACCACTTCAGCGGCATCCCCAACCTGGCCGCGCCGCTGACGTACGCGTCGATCACCGCCTACAGCGCCGCCTCGCAGATCCTCATCGTCTACTGGCGCGGCGGACCCCGCGTGCACCGCACCACCCGGCGCTGGATCGTGGCGTACGCGTTCGTCCTGCTGGGCATCGCCACGACGTTCGCGCTGGGCGACGCGCCCGTGGAACGCCGCACCGACCTCGACACCTACTACGCGACGACTCCGTACATCGCCGAGATGATCGTGCTGTACCTGGCCGGACACCTCGCCGCCGTCAGCGTCACCACCGTGTCGTCGCTGTGCTGGGCCCGCGAGGTCGACGGCTGGCTGCGCGCGGGCCTGATCACCCTGGGCATCGGGACGCTGTGCAACGCCGGATACAGCGTGGGCAAGCTGGCCGCCGTGGCCGCCCAGTGGTGCGGACGGGACTGGTCGGGGCTCGGTACGACGGTCTCGCCCGCCGCCGCGGGACTCGGCGCCCTCATGACGGTCGGGGGCATCCTGATCCCGCTGGCCGGGCCGCAGCTGACGGAGCGGCGGCGGGCGCGACGGGACTACGTACGCCTCGAACCGCTGGAGCGGGAACTGGACGAACTCCTGACCCGCCGGGCGCTGCGCCTGCCCCGGCCGCGCCTGGCCTCCCCCACCACCCGCCTGGTGTGGCGGCAGACCAGCATCCACAACGCGCTGAGCTGCCTGGACGCGTTCTTCGACCGGGCCCTGTACGAACGGACACTGGAGGCCGAGGCGCAGGCGACCGGTGACCTGGAGCGGGCCGAGGCCACCGCGTGGGCCGCGGTCGTCGCCGCCGCCGTCGTGGAGGAACGCCACCGGGAGAGACCCGTGGCCCCGCCCGAGGAGGCCGACCGCTTCCAGGACGGGGCCCCCGGTCCGGCCACCCTCGTGCACATCGCCGACGCGCTGACCGCCTCCCCCCTCGTCGCGGCCGCCCGCGCCCACACCGGCAACGCCACGACGGGCACGGCGTGAGCCCGACACCCGCAGTCCCCCACGTCGTACGACCTCGGCGGCCACGGCGTCGGTCCGGCGCCCACGGCACCACCCCCACCCCCACGCCGGCACCACCACGACGGGCATGGCGTGAGCCCGTCAGCGGCACCCCCTCCCCCACTGCCGCACGATCGTCTGAACGGAGTCCCCGGGCATGAGTCTCGTCGTGTATCTGGCGGCCGCAGCCTCCGCGCTCGCCTGTGCCGTGCTGTTCCGCAACACACCCCGCACCGCCGCCCCGAGCCCGCTGACCGTGTCCACCTGCGTGGCGATCACCCTCGGAGCCGTCGTCTTCGTCTGCTCGGCCCCGCTCACCCTGGCCGCCGTCAACGACCTCACCGGCATCCCCAACTTCGGCGCGCCGCTCACCTACGGGATGCTCTCCGCGTACAGCTGCTCCCTGCTCATCCTGCTGATCCACTGGCGGGGCGGCTCCCCCGAGCGCATCCGGAGCCTGGTGCTGCGGGCCGTCGCCGCGTACGCCGCGCTGATCGTCGCCATCGTCGTGCTGTTCACCCTGGCGGACGCGGACGTGGAGCGGCTCTCGGACCTCGACACGTTCTACGCGAACACGCCGTACATGCGCGAGATGGTCGTGCTCTACCTGCTGGGGCACAGCGCGGCCATGCTGGCGATGTGCGTGGTGTGCGTGAAGTGGGCCCGTGAGGTCACCGGCCTGCTGCGGACCGGGCTGCGGCTGATCCTGGCCGGGGCGCTGCTGGACGTGGTGGGCTTCCAGCTCACCAAGTACACGGCCGTCCTTGCCCGTTGGTCCGGCCACGACCTCGACTTCCTGTCCACCGACGTCGCCCCGCCCATGGCCTCGCTCGGCGCGCTGGTGTTCTCCGCCGGGTTCGTCCTGCCCCGGCTGCTGCCCGCCGCCCAGGCCCAGTGGCACAGCCTCGACGACCACCGCAGGCTGGGCCCGCTGTGGTCGCGGGTGCGATTCGCCTCCACCGCGCCGAAGCCGCCGAGCGCCTGGTGGCAGCTTCCGCAGGCGCGCCTGCGCTGGCGTGAAGTATCCATCCACGACGCTCTGTTGGCGCTCGCCCCGTACTTCGACGACCGCGTCCGCGAACAGGCCCTGGACGCCGCCCTGCGCGAGGGCCGACCGGCGCACGACGCCCGGGTCGCCGCCGAGGCCGCCATGGTGGCCGAGGCCGCACGCCGCGCCGCCGACCGGCGGGAACCGCAGGCCACGCCCAGCACGTACCGCCTCTACGCCACCGAAGTCTCCGGCACCGGCGGTTTGGTGGAGTTGGCGCAGGCGCTCACCCGGTCGGCCCGCGGAGGCGCCGTGCGTGAAGGTACTGTGAATGCCACCCCTGGCTGAACACGAGGAGCCCCATGACGCGGAGAGCTGTCGTCATCGGTGCCGGCCTGGCCGGCATGCTGGCCGCGGCCGCGCTGTCGCCCACCGTGGACGACGTGATCGTCCTGGACCGCGACGACCTGCCCGACGGACCCGACCACCGCAAGGGGCTCCCGCAAGGGCGCCACGCCCACCTGCTGATGGCCGGGGGCCTGGCCGCCATGGAGGACCTGGTGCCGGGCGTGAGCATGCGCCGGCATCTGCTCGCCGCGGGCGCGCACGAGATATCGCTCGGGTCGGGCATGGTGGGACTGACGCCCGAGGGCTGGTACCGGCGGTGGCGGCACGAGGGGCCCCGCATGCTCGCGTGCAGCCGGGCGTTGCTGGACTGGGCGGTGCGGGCCGCGGTGCTGGCGAACACGAAGGTCGAGGTCCGCAAGGCCCGGGTCGTCGAACTCACGGGCACGGCCCGGCGTGTTGACGGGGTGCGTGTCTCAAGTGCCGACGGGGAGGCGGAGCTCGAGGCGGACCTCGTCGTCGACGCCAGTGGGCGCGGCACTCGCGTGACGCACTGGCTGGAGAGCCTCGGGGTGACCGGCATCCGTGAACGCACGGTGGACTCCGGGCTCGTCAACGCCACCCGCGTGTACCGGGTGCCCGACGGGGCCGAGCGGTTTCCTCTGACGGTGATTCAGGCCGACCCGTACGCGGGGCTCCCCGGGCGCAGTGGCATGGTCCTGCCGATCGAGGGCGGGCGGTGGATGGTGAGCCTCGCCGGCACGCGCGGCGGGGAGCCGCCCACCGACCCGGACGGGTTCCTTCGATACGCCCTCGACCTCCCGGATCCCATCGTGGGGCGACTCGTCTCCGGTGCGGAGCCGCTGACCGACGTGCACCTCAGTCGCAGTACGAGCAATGTCCGGCGGTACCTGGAGAAGGTCCGGGAGTGGCCGGAGGGGCTCGTGGTGCTCGGCGACGCCGTGGCCACGTTCAACCCGGCGTACGGGCAGGGGATGGCCGTGGCCGCGCTGGGGGCGCGGGTGCTGGGTGACGAGGTACGGCAGAGTGGGCTGGGGTCGGCCGGGCTGGCGCGGCGGGTCCAGCGAGGGGTGGCGCGGCCCGTCGAGACGGCCTGGGCGATGGCCGTGGGGCAGGACGTCTGGTACCCGCAGACCCGGGGTGGGCGGCCGAGCGCCGCGGACCGGCTGGTGACGCGGTACTCGCGACGGCTGACGCGGGCGTCGACCGGGTCCTACGAGGCGGCCGCCGCGCTCTGGGACGTCACCAGCCTGAACTCGGGGGTGGGGCGGTTGTTGCGTCCCGGGACGCTGCTGGCCGTGCTGAACGGGCCGTTGTTGCCTTCGTTGGCCGACCCCCCGTTGTCCCACGGGGAGCGGGAGATCCTCCGAGGACTTGACCGTACGTCGGTCTGACGCGCTGGGCGGTGCTGGGGCCGGGACGGGCGGGACCGCTCGCCCCCGCTGGCGGGTGCCGCCTGCACCCACGCTCCCCCATCGCCCCAGCGGCACGACTGCCCGCAGGCCAGGGCGTGTTGCGAAGGTCCCGTCGTCCGCCCGACGCCCTGCGGCGTCCGGTGCGTGCGATCGCAACGCGGAGGGCCGCCCGCGTACTGGGCGTACGTGGGCGATCCCGACAACGCGGCGAGCGCGCGTGCCGGGCGTCGCAGGGCGGGCGGGACGTTCGACGCCCCAGGGTCTTTCGTTTGGATCAGGCCGGATCAGGAAGCGGGGTCCGGTGCCGTGCATCGCAAGGCGGAGGAGGGCGGCAGGGCGGAGCCCTGCCGACCGACGACAACGCGGCGAGGCGCGGTGCCGGGGCCCGCGAGCCCGGCCTGATCCGAACGAGAGGCCCTAGCCCTCGAAGGCCCGCTGCGGCAGCCCCTTGCCCACGCCGGGTACCACCACCAACGACCCCGACAGCGGTGGCGGCGAGTCCAGGCCCACCCGAGCCGTCGTGATGTACAGGTCGGTCAGGTCGGAGCCGCCGAACGCACAGGCCGTCACCCGAGGAGCCGGCAGCTCGATCACCCGGTCCAGCGCCCCCGCCGGGGTGTACCGGCGAACCGCGCCACCCTCCCACAGCGCCACCCACACACAGCCGTCCGCGTCGACCGTGAGGCCGTCGGGGAAACCCGCGCCCTCCTCGATCTCGACGAGCGGGCGCCGGTTCACCGCGCGCCCGTCGGTGAAGTCGAAGACGTCGACGCGGCGGGTCGGTGAGTCGATGTAGTACATCAGGCGCCCGTCGGGGCTCCAGCCGGTGCCGTTGCTGACCGCCACGTCGTCGAGGATCACCTCGACGACACCGTCACCGGTGACGCGGGAGAGCGCGCCACCGCCCGGTGCCTCGTCGTAGCGCATGGTGCCGGCCCAGAGGGAGCCGTCGGGGGCGACGGCGGCGTCGTTGGCGCGGCGGCCGGGAACGGGCTCGTGGTGGAGCCAGCGGAAGGTGTCGTCGGGGTCGAGGAGGCCGACGCCGTCGCGCAGGTTGAGGACGAGCCCGCCGCCCGTGCGGGGCTTGACGGCGCCGACGTGCTGCTCGGTCGTACGAACCGTGCGCCGGCCGGTGGCGGGGTCGTAGGTGTGGACGCGGGAGCCGAGGATGTCGATCCATATGAGGCGGCCGGCCGCCGCGTCCCACGTGGGGCCCTCGCCGAGCGTCGCCTCCGCCCGGACGGCCACCTCGTACGTGTTGTGGGTCATGCCACGCTCCGGTAGCCAAGGCGTTCGGACAGCTCGGCGGCACCCTTGGCGGCGAGCTGCTCCAGCTCGCCCCGGCGGTCGTCGCTCCAGCGGATCATGGGGATGGAGATGGAGAGGGCGGCGACCACCTGCCCGGTGCGGTCGCGGACCGGGGCGGCCACGCAGGAGACGTCCGGGTTGGACTCACGGCGCTCCACGGCGATGCCCCGCTGCCGGATCTCCGCCAGGGCCTCGCGCAGGACGGCCGGGTCGGTGATGCTGTTGGGGGTCATGCCGACCAGATCGGCGTCGGCCGGGACCCGCGTGGCGAGCTCCGGCTCGGGAAGGGAGGCCAGCAGCATCTTGCCGACGGAGGTGCAGTGCGCCGGGAGGCGCCGGCCGGCGGCGGACACCATGCGGACCGCGTGGGTGGAGTCGACCTTGGCGATGTAGATGACGTCCGTGCCCTCCAGGATCGCCACGTGCACGGTCTCGTCGCAGGTCTCGGCGACGGAACGGGCGACCTGCATGCCCTCGGCGGCGAGGTCGAGCTGCTCGGAATAGCGGCTGCCGAGCTGGTAGGGGCGTACCCCGAGCCGGTAGCGTCCGGGCTGGCCCTGCACGGGGACGATGTACGACCGGGCGGCGAGCGTGGTGACCAGCTCGTGCACGGTGGTGCGCGGCAGCTGGAGCTTGCGCACGATGTCGGGGGCGGAGAGCGTCCCGTCCCCGTCGAGGAAGAGCTCGAGAATGTCGAGAGCCCGGGTCACGGCTGGTACGAGGCGTCCCACGACTGGCCCCCTCCCTTGTTGGTTGCGACGCTCGAAGCGTTCGAGATTTCAACTGGCGATCGACATGACGAACACAGGCTAGTCATAGTGGGTGGAACGAGCAATGGTCGTGAAGGAGTGGGCGACGATGGGTGCCATGCAGTTCACCCCGCTCGACTTCCAGCTCGTCCTGCTGCGCCGCATGGCCGACCACAACTCCGGCCTGGTGGAGGACGCCCGTCATGAGCTGGGCGTCTCGATCGCCGAGATGCGCGAGGCGAACAAGCGCTGGCAGGCGATGGTCCGCTCCCCGCGGTCCCGTTCCGCCGCCTCTCGCTACCGCTCGGTCCTGGGTGCCCCCGAGTCCACGACCGCCCGCCGGATCGGCGACCTCGACTGCGAGGCCCGGCTCTGGCCGCTCCCCCTCTGGCCCGACCTCCGCTTCGAGATCCTCCTCGCCCCCAACGGCACGGTCTGGAACGAGTGGCTGGTCCGCGCCCCCGGAGCCGAACCGCCGGTCCTGAAGACCCTCGACGACCTCACTCCGTGGTCCTGCACGGTCGACGAGGCGGCCCGCGCCTTCGCCCCCACCCGCTGGGGCCTCGCCTTCACCGCCCCGGACACGCAGGGCGTACGCCACGAGGTGGCCGCCGAGTTCACGTACGGGCTGCTCCAGCGGACGGCGGTCAGCGGCTAGCGTCAACAACGCTCGTGATCAATACAGCTAGCGGCTAGCGGCGGCCAGGATCGCGTCGGCCACGCCCGGCACCGACCCGGTGTGCAGGGAGAGGAACAGATTCGGCTCCACCAGCTCCAGCTCCATCACCCGCGGCTCGCCGTCCTCCCCGTCCACGAGGTCGACGCGGGCGTAGAGGAGGTCCGGGGCGCCGGGTATCGCGGACAGGGCCTGCTCGGCGACGGAGAGTTCGGCGGGGGTGGGCTGCCAGGGTTCGAGGCCGGGGTGGGCGACCTTGCGCTCGTCGTAGGGGGTGCCGGGCGACAGCACCGCGCCCTTGCGGCTGGCGTGCAGGAGGCTGCCGCCGAAGAACTGGACGGCCCGTTCGCCGCTGACGTCGATGGTGCGCACGTACGGCTGGATCATCGCGGTGAAGCCCTCGGCGTGCATGCGGGCGAGATGTCGTACGGCCGTGTCGTGCTCGTCGGGGGTGTAGCGGGCGGCGAAGCGCGCGCCCGCGCCGGACGTCGGCTTGATCACGTACTCGTGGTCGTCGGGGAGGCCGGCCGCCTCGCTGGGGGCGAGGTAGCGGGTGGGGACGGTGGGCACGCCGGCCTCCGCGAGGTCGCCGAGGTAGCGCTTGTCGGTGTTCCAGCGGATGACGTCGGCCGGGTTCGCGAGCCGGGTCGCCGCACCGGTCTTCTCCGCCCAGGCCGTGAACTCCGCCGCCCGCCAGCTGTAGTCCCAGGTCGAGCGGATCAGGGCGAGGTCGAAGGAGGCCCAGTCGGCGTCCGGGTCGTCCCAGAACACGGCGGCCGCCTCGGCTCCGGCCTCCTCCAGCGCCCGCACCAGCACCGGAAGGTCCCGGTCGACGCTGATCTCGGGACCGGGGCGGCAGGTGACGAGTGCGATGCGGGGCACGGCGGGCCTCTCGTACGAACGGCTGATCGACCCGCAGGCTAACAAGGCCTCCCGCAACCGGGACACCTCGTTGACCTTCCCCCTCGGTGAAGCCACACCATCGGTGGCGGAACCGGAAGGGGGCGTGGACACGCCCCGGGAGGGTGGGGACGTGCTGACCATCGGGGCCTTCGCGAAGGCATGCCGGCTGTCGCCCAAGGCGCTACGGCTCTACGACGAGCTGGGGCTGCTGCCGCCCGCCCGGGTCGATCCGGACACCGGATACCGCTACTACGCGCCCGAGCAGCTGGAGCGGGCCCGGCTGGTGGCCTGGCTGCGGAGGCTCGGCATGCCGCTGGCCCGGATCCGCGAGGTGTGCGCCCTGCACGCCCGTGAACCGGCGGCCGCCGCCCGCGAGATCCGTGCCTACTGGGCGCGGGTCGAGACGGAGACGGCGGTACGGCGGGACCTCGCCGCGTTCCTCGTCGACCATCTGACGGCCACACCGAGGAAGGACACCACCATGCTGGAACTCCGTTACTCCGCCCACTCCGACCGGGGCCGGGTGCGACCCGCCAACCAGGACACGGCGTACGCGGGCACCCGGCTGCTCGCCGTCGCGGACGGCTTCGGCGCGGCGGGCGGGCCCGCGAGCAGCGCCGCCGTCGAGGCGCTGAAGTCCCTGGAGACCGAGGAGGTCGCGGCGGGCAGCGTGCTCAATCTGCTGGAGGACGCCGTGCGGGGCGCGACCGAGGCGGTTCACGACATCGCGGAGGGCACCGACGAGAGCGGCACCACGCTGACCGCGCTGCTGTGGACGGGCTCCCAGCTGGCCCTGGTGCACATCGGCGACTCGCGCGCGTATGTGCTGCGCGACGGCGAGCTCTTCCGGATCACCCACGACCACACGGTGGTCCAGTCGCTGCTCGACGAGGGCCGGCTGACACCGGAGGAGGCCATGAGCCACCCCCAGCCCGCCCTGCTGCTGAAGGCGCTGACGGGCGGCGCCCCCGCCGGTCCCGACCTGCGCCTGCACGACGCCCGCCCCGGCGACCGGTACCTCCTGTGCTCCGACGGCCTGTCCACCGTCGTCCCCGACGACCGCGTCCGCGACCTCCTCACGGCGACCCCGGACCCGGACCGGGCCGTACGGTCCCTGATCAGCGCCGCGAACGACGCCGGCGGGCCGGACAACGTCAGCTGTGTCGTGGCGGACGTCGTGCGCACCGCGGGCCGAGGGACGGACAGCTGACTCGAACGGCGTACGACGGCGGGCCGTGACCGCCGGCGGCCGGTCTACTGAGCGGGAGCACCGAACCGAGGAGGGATTCCGATGGCTGTTGTGTTGTCCTTGCGCTGGGCCGGAATGACACCCGAGCAGTACGACGCAGTACGGGACGCGGCGGGCTGGGAGGAGCAGGTCCCGCCCGGTGTCGTGCTGCACACAGCCTGGTTCGAAGAGGGGGCCCTGCACGTGACCGACGTGTGGGACTCCGAGGCGGACTTCGAGCGGTTCTTCACCGAGCGGATCGCCCCGGCTGTCAAGGAGATCGGCGTGCCCGGCGACCCGGAGTCCAAGTTCCTGCCGCTCCACCGGCGTTTCGTGGCCCCGGGCGTGACCGGCGCCGCCTGACCTCTCCCCTCCCAGGGGGCGTACGACCGTCCGCTACCGCTCCTCCTCCGGCTCCCAGTCCAGCAGGCGTACCTTCGCGACGGTGCGGACGGGGCGGCGCATTGCGGTGGCCGCCTGGGTGGGCCGGCTCTCGGAGATGGCGTCGAGGACGGCCCCGTGAGTGATGGCCCCGGTTCCGGGACCGCCCCGGCCTTCACTCGGTTGGGTGAAGCATGGTGAACGTACAGTTGGCAATCGTACGCGTGTGTAGCTTTGGTGATCGTGAAGCTGGTGGTGCAGGTCAGACTGCTGCCGACGCCCGGGCAGGCGGCGGCGCTGGAGGCGACCCTGCGCGCCTGCATTGAAGCGGCGACTTGGGCCAGCGGCGTGGCCTTCGAGAACGATGTGAAGCGGAACTTCGCGCTGCGCGAGCACACGTACGGTGAGATCAAGGCACGGTGGGGGCTGGGGGCGCAGGCTGCCCAGCACGTGATCAAGAAGACCTGCGACGCGTACGCCCCGCTGAAAGCCAACCTGAGGGCCGGGAACCTGGGCAGGCTGGGCTCGAAGCGCTACCGCAGGGCGGTGGAGAAGCCGGTCGTCTTCCGTCCGGAGGGCGCGCAGCCCTACGACGACCGGATGCTGTCCTGGCAGATCGACCGGCGCCGGATCTCGATCTGGACGACTGCCGGGCGGATGAAGCACGTGGCGTTCACCGCCTCACCGGAGCAACTGGCCACCCTCGCTCGGTACCGCAGGGGCGAGTCCGACCTGCTGTGGCGGGACGGCATGTGGTTTCTGCAGGCCACCTGCGACGTTCCCGAAGCGCCACTGAACAGTGATCCGGTGGACTTCCTCGGCATCGACCTGGGCATCGTGAACAGCGCCACCACCAGTGACGGCGAGATCATGGCCGGACGAGACCTCAACCGCATCCGCACCCGGGAGCGCGCGCTCCGCACCAAGTTGCAGAAGAAGAGCACCCCGTCCGCGAAGCGTCGGCTGAATAAGCGTCGGCGTAAGGAGGCGCGGCGGGCGAAGGACATCAACCACAAGATCGCGAAGCATGTGGTGGCCGAGGCAGAACGCACCGGTCGCGGAATCGCCCTGGAAGATCTGACGGGCATCCGCGAACGGGTACGGCTTCGAAAGCCCCAACGGGCCACCCACTCCAGCTGGTCCTTCGCCCAGCTGGGATCGTTCATCGCGTACAAGGCCCGCAAGGCGGGGGTGCCGGTGGTGCACGTCGATCCGGCGTACACCTCGCGCACCTGCGCCGAGTGCGGCCACATCGACAAAGCGAACCGGGTCTCCCAGGCCTGGTTCGCGTGCATGAACTGCGGCGTCGTTGCGCACGCGGACCGGAACAGCTCCCGCAACATCCGCGCCAGAGCGCGGGAGTTGTGGCGACGCGGGGCGCAGTCAACCGCCCCAGACCCGCTTCCCGAACCGGGGCGTGGGACAGGACGCAAACGCAGCACCACAACCAGTGGCGCCCGTTTTGCAAGCCCGGGACTTTAGTCCCGGGTCGCTGACGCAGCTGATGGTCTACGGAGGGATCGTGGTCGCGATGGTGTGGCTGGTGATGGCCGTACCCGGATTCGGGTAGGAGCCGGCTTCGGGTAGTACCGGCGGGACGGCAACAGGCAGCGACGGTTCGACAGTCAAGGAGCATGACGCGTGTCCTCTCTTTTCCCGGCCCTCACGGGCGGTCCGGCGGGGCGGGTCGCCCTGCGGTTCGGTGCCCGGTCCCTGACGTACGCGGAACTGGCCGCCGCGGCCGGTGCCCTCGCGGGCCGGATCGCGGGCGGCGGGCGGGTCGCCGTCTGGGCGACGCCGACCCTGGAGACCGCCGTCGCGGTGATGGCGGCGCTCGAGGCCGGTGTGGCCGCCGTGCCGCTCAACCCGAAGTCCGGGGAGAAGGAGCTCGGACACATCCTGTCGGACAGCGCACCGGACGTGGTGCTGGCCGAGCCCGGCGTGGAACTCCCGTCGCCCCTACGGGACTTGACCCGCGTCGATGTCGAGGTGCACGGCACCGGGAGCCCGGCTCCCGAGCCGTCGGCCGGCGACGAGGATCCCGCCCTGGTCGTCTACACCTCCGGTACGACCGGCCCGCCCAAGGGTGCCGTCATCCCCCGGCGGGCGATCGCCACGACGCTGGACGCGCTCGCCGACGCCTGGCAGTGGACCGGCGACGACGTACTGGTGCACGGGCTGCCGCTGTTCCATGTGCACGGGCTGGTGCTCGGCATCCTGGGCCCGCTGCGGCGCGGCGGATCCGTGCGGCACCTGGGCCGGTTCACGACCGAGGGCGTGGCCCGTGAGCTGAACGCCGGCGCGACCATGCTGTTCGGCGTGCCGACGATGTACCACCGCGTCGCCGAGTCCCTGTCCGCCGAGCCCGAACTGGTCAAGGCGCTCTCCGGGGCCCGGCTGCTGGTCTCCGGCTCCGCCGCGCTGCCGGTGCACGACCACGAGCGGATCGCGGCCGCGACCGGGCGGCGGGTGATCGAGCGGTACGGCATGACGGAGACGCTGATGAACACCAGCGTGCGCGCCGACGGGGAGGCCCGGGCGGGCACGGTCGGAGTGCCGTTGCCGGGCGTGGAGCTGCGGCTGGTGGAGGAGGACGGCTCGGCGGTGGCGTCGTACGACGGTGAGACGGTGGGCGAGATCCAGGTGCGGGGGCCCAACCTGTTCACCGAGTACCTCAACCGGCCCGACGCCACGGCCGAGGCCTTCACGGCGGACGGCTGGTTCCGCACCGGTGACATGGCGGTGCGCGATCCCGACGGCTACGTCCGGATCGTCGGCCGGAAGGCCACCGACCTGATCAAGAGCGGCGGTTACAAGATCGGGGCCGGGGAGATCGAGAACGCGCTCCTCGAACACCCAGGGGTGCGCGAGGCCGCCGTCACCGGGGAGCCGGACGCCGATCTGGGTGAGCGGATCGTCGCCTGGATCGTCCCGACGGATCCTCAGGCGCCGCCCGGGGCCGAGGAGTTGGCCGACCATGTGGCGAGCCGGCTCGCGCCGCACAAGCGGCCGCGCGTGGTGCGGTACCTCGACGTCCTGCCGCGCAACGACATGGGGAAGATCATGAAGCGGGCGCTGACGTCATGAGCGTCCGCCTCACCGCACGCGACGCCATCGCCCTCGTCACCGACCGGTTCGAGGAACTCCCGTACCCCGAGCGGCTCTCCGGGCCCGACGGTCCGCTCGGCTGGCAGGGCTACGACGCCTCGCGCGCCCGCGCCGCCGAGCGCACCGGTGAGGAGGAGTCCGTCGTCTGCGGCACCGCGAGTGTCGAAGGCACGCGGGCCGTGCTGATCGCGTTCGAGTTCGGCTTCCTGGGCGGCTCGCTGGGCCAACGCACCGGTGACCGGCTGGAGGCGGCGTACACCCACGCCCGCGCCCACCGGCTGCCGGTCGTCCCGCTGGTGGCCACGGGCGGCAGCCGGATGCAGGAGGGCATGCTCGCCCTCACCCAACTCCAGCGTGTGGCCCGGCAGTCGGCACTCACCCGGGAGGCCGGGCTGCCCCAGATCGCCGTCCTGCGCGACCCCACGACAGGCGGCGGCTGGGCCACCCTGGGCGCGGGCGCCGACGTGACCCTCGCCCTCCCCGGCGTCCAGGTCGGCTTCGCCGGCTCCCGCGTACGCCCACCGAACGCCGACCCGACCGCGTACACGGCGGAGGCCCAGGTGGCGGCGGGCTCGGCGGACGCGGTGATCCCCCCGGGGGAGCTGCGGAAGGAGCTGGGGGGTTGGCTACGGCTCCTGGCGCCGGGGTCGCCGGCGCGGGCCCCGCAGTCCATCACCCCCGCGCCGGTCCCCCCGGCCCTCGGCGCCGCCGACCTGCCCGGGGCCCCGCAGTCCATCACCCCCGCGCCGGTCCCCCCGGCCCTCGGCGCCGCCGACCTGCCCCTCTCCGGCTGGGGCGCCGTCCAGCGTGCCCGGCACCCTCGACGCCCCCGCGCCGAGCGCTACTTGGACGCCTACTTCACTCACCGCGTCGCCCTCTCCGGCGACCGATGCGGGGGCAGTGACCCCGAAGGCATGCTGTGTGGTTTCGGGGAGCACGCGGGGCGGACGGTCGCCTATGCGGCGCAGACCGGGGCGGCGACCCGCCCGGCGGGCTATCGCACAGCCTCCCGGCTGATCCGGCTCGCGGACCGGCTCGGCATCCCGGTGCTGACGTTGGTGGACACGCCGGGTGCGGCCAACGACGCGGAGGCGGAGCGGCAGGGGGCCGGTGCGGCGATCGCGGACCTGTTCGGTGCGGTGGCCGCCGCGCGGACGCCGGTCACCACGCTGGTGATCGGGGAGGGCGGTTCCGGTGGCGCGCTGGCGTTGGCGGCGCCCGGCAACACGTGGGCCACGCCGGACAGTTACTTTTCGGTGATCGCCCCGGAGCTCGCGGCCGCGATCCTGAAGCGCACCCCGGACGAGGTCGAGCCGACGGCCGATCAACTCCGGCTGCGGCCCCAGGACTTGGTGGAGCTCGGCGTGGTGCGCGGGATCGCGTCCTAGGGCGAGTAAGGGTCGACGAGGCCGGTTACGGGCTGGGGAAACGGGGACAACCTCAAGTACCTTCCGTAACAATGAAAGCGCACAACGCGGTCGCACGACGGGGGACGCATGGAAGGCGTGGTCGAGTTCAAGACGGGTGACGGTGCCGTCATCGCCGTCGAGGCCGTCGAGGAGCAGTACGGCTCCCGGTTGGTGGCCCGCGGTGACGGTACGGTCCAGGCGGCCCGCACCTTCGAAGGCGCACTCGACGGGGTGCGCGCCGCGGCCGAGTCGGCGCTGCGAGTCTTCAGGGACGGTTCCCTGCGGCCCGACGGCGTCGAGATCGAGTTCGGGGTGAAGCTGGCCGCGGAGACGGGCGCGATCATCGCCAAGGGCACGGCGGAGGGCCATCTCGTCGTGCGGCTGTCCTGGTCCCCGTCCGCCCCGCAGCCCCGGCCCGCCCCGCCGGCGCCGTCCGCGCCGCCGATGCCGTCCAGTCCGCCGACGCCGCCCGCCCCGCAGTCCCCGTCCACCCCGGAGGCCGGCCCGTCCACATGAACAGCGCCGAGTGGCACGCCCGGATCGAATGCGGGGGCAAGGTGGCCGGGGCAGGCTTCCTGGTGACCCCGAGCAAGGTGCTGACCTGCGCCCACGTGGTGCGGGACGGCGCGGGGGACGGGCTGACGGTGACCTTCACGGAGCGCCCGGGCCTGCCCGCCGTACCCGCCCGCGTGGTGGCGGACGGCGGTTGGGGCGGCGGCGCCACCGACCTCGGTGACGTGGCCGTCCTGGAGCTGGAGCGGGAGGTCGCGATCGCCCCGGCCGCGCTGGCCCCCGTGGACGGCGCGCACGGCACGACACCCCGCAAGCTGGTCGTGTACGGGTTCCCGGCCGGCTTCGACGAGGGCACCCTCGCCGAGTACCGCATCACCGCACCGCAGTTGATCAGCCGCGAGTGGCTCCAGCTGGAAGCGTGGCAGCCGGACGGGCAGCCGCTCGCCCCCGGGTTCAGCGGCGCGGCGGTCACCCTGGTCGACACCGGCGAGGTCGTCGGCATGGTCACGGCGGCGGCCGGCGCCCGGGGAGTGCGCAACGGGCGGATGATGCCCACACAGGTCATGGCCCAGTACTGGCCCGACCTCAAGGGCCTGGTCCCCACGTCCGACCACCGCACCGCCGACCGTGCCCGGCTGCGCGCGCTGGTCGAGCGGGCGGTCCGGGCGGGCGTGGACTGTGATCCGGTACGGCTCTACACGGCCGCCGCCGGACCGTTCGATCCCGACCCGCCCGAGGAGGGGTTCGACTCCCTGTGGTCGGCGGCCCTGTTCGTGCTGTGCGAACTCGACGGGCCGGGCGCCGGGGAGACGCTGGCCCGGCTCACCGACCGGCTGGAGGCGCTGCTGCAGACCCGTGAGCCGGAGACGCCCGCACCGGAGTGGGCGCCCATCCTGGTCGAGCTCAAGCACAGCGGCGCGGGCGACGGCCTGGTCCGCGTCGAGGTGTCGGCGTACAGCCAGGGGCGCAGACACCCGGTCGACTCGGACACCGTCCCGCAGGGGCGGTTGCGCGCGTACGTCCAGGACCGTATCGAGGCCGCGTTCCGCTACCTGACGCCCGGCGCGGACGAGTTGATCGCGTTCGCACTGCCCCGCGACTGGCTGGACTGGCCCGTCGACCGGTGGGAGAGCTCCCCCGACGACGACACCCCGCTCGGCTGCGTGTACCCGCTCGTCGTCACCGACCACGCCCGCCGCAAGGCCAGCACGCGGCACGTCCTGACCCGCGCCTGGAACCGGCTCGACTCCTTCCCCGGCGCCCGGCTGCAGCGTGTCGACTGCGGCAGCCCCGAGGAGCCCGGCCGGCTGCGGGTGCGGCTGCGCAAGCCCGACGCCTGTCTCGCGGGCTTCGGCACCGCCCCGGCGGCGGGGCGCACCCGCCCCCATTTCGACACCTCGCTCACCGCGCCGGCGCCGGTGATCGTCTGGTCGCGCAGCGGCTGCGTCGCCGGCGAGGGGGACTGCGGGGGCGCCGACGGCTGCACCGGCAAGGCCTTCCTGGACGAGCTGGACGCCTGCGTCTCCCGGGTGCCGCCCGCCGAACTCCCCCGGCATGTCCTCGCGTTGCGTGAGGAGGCCGACGCGGAGGACGGCCACTGGGCCCGGGACATCCAGCTGTTGTGGGACGACCCACGCGTCTTCACCGACCCGCACGCCACCGCGGCCGCCCATGTCCAGTCGCCCGTGGCCTGACGCCACGCGCCCGCGAAGACGCCGTACAGACGCCGCAGACGCCGCAAATACCGCACAGACGCGCAGAACGGAGACCGGAGACCACCCCATGCACCACTGGTCCGTCTACACCGGGAAGAGCGAGCCGCACGACGGCATCGAACGGCTGCCCGCCCCACCCCCGTGGCGCGCCTTCGACGGCGCGCCCGTCCTGCCTCCGCCCCGCGACACCGACGACGAGACGGCGATCTCCCCCGACCGGGTGCACCGCGCCAGGACATACGTCGCCACCCCGGAGAGCGTCCAGCTCGTCAACGCCGCGCTCACCCTGCGCCGACCGCTCCTGGTCACCGGCCCGCCCGGCACCGGCAAGTCGTCGCTGGCGTACGCCGTGGCGCGCGAGCTGCGCCTCGGCCCGGTCCTGCGCTGGAACATCACCAGCCGCAGCACCCTCGCCGACGGCCTCTACCAGTACGACCCGCTGTCCCGCCTCTACGCGGCCCGGCAGGCGGCGGCCCGGCGCGACGGACAGCTCACGACCACGGAAGGCGTCGAGGACCACCTGCGCCTCGGCCCCCTCGGCACGGCCCTGCTCCCCTACGACCGGCCCCGCGCCCTCCTCGTCGACGAGATCGACAAGAGCGACCTCGACCTGCCCAACGACCTGCTGAACGTGCTGGAGGAGGGCCAGTACGAGATCCCGGAGCTGGTCCGCGCCGCCCGCCACGCCTCCGACAACGGTGGCAGGGCCGAGGTCCTGGCCGACGGCACCGACACCCCTGTGCCCATCGCCCGTGGCCGGGTCCGCTGCCGTGCCTTCCCCTTCGTCGTCCTCACCAGCAACGGCGAACGCGAGTTCCCGCCCGCCTTCCTGCGCCGGTGCGTCCGCCTCCGGCTGCGCCGCCCCGACCGCGACCAGCTCACCGAGATCGTCCGCGCCCACCTCGGCACCCCCGGGGGCAGCGCCGACCACCTCATCACCCGCTTCCTCGAACGCGCCGGCACGGGCGAACTGGCCACCGACCAACTCCTCAACGCCATCTACCTCACCGGCATCGCCGGCCTCGACACCGCCTCCCACGACGAACTCGCCGAACAACTGATGCCGTACCTGAACACGACGGCGGACGGCGATGGCTTCTGAGGAGGGGAGCGAGGAGCACAGAGCCGCTGCCGCCTCCCCCGTCGCGCGGTTGGTGTCGGTGCTCGCCGCGGCCGCGGGGCGTGAGGCGGGGTCGTCGGGTGGGCCGACTCCGCTGGAGATCGCGGAACTGCTGTGGCTGGCAGGGCAGTTGGGCGAGCGAGAACCCTCCGCCGAGGTGCCGGTGGTCGATGACCGAGACGGTGAACCCGGCACCGTGGCGGCTCCGGTCAGTGGCGACACGCCCGCCGCCGCAGCGCCGCGCTCCGAACCCCCCGCGCAAGACCCCGCCCCGCACCCCGACGGTCGCGTCCCGCTCCATCTGCCCACCCCCGCACACCCGTCGGAGGGCGACAGGGGTGGGCCGGCGCTGCTCGCCCCCGCGCCGCCGATGCTGACCCACCCCCTGGCGTTGCAGCGGGCGTTGCGGCCGCTGAAGCGGAAGGTGCCCGCGCCGCGGGCTCGGGTTCTGGACGAGCGGGCGACCGTCGACCGCATCGCGCGCCTCGGTGCCCACCCCGACGTCTGGCTGCCCGTCCTGCGTCCCGCCCCCGACCGCTGGCTGCACCTCAACCTGGTGCACGACACGGGCCCCACCATGCCGGTCTGGCGCCCCCTGGTGCGCGAACTGCACACGGTCCTCGCCCAGTCGGGCATCTTTCGCACCGTCACCCTGCATCCGGCGGGCCCCGACGGCCGGGCCCGTCACGTCCCCGCCCCCGACGACGGCCGTACCGTCACCCTCCTCGTCAGCGACTGCATGGGCCCGCAGTGGCGCCCCGGCCCGGCGGGCGAGCGCTGGTACGCCACCCTGCGCCGCTGGGCGCACCGTATGCCGGTGGCCGCGCTGCAGCCGCTGCCGGAACACCTGTGGCCCTCGACGGCCCTGCCCGCCGAGCCGGGCCTGCTCACGTCACCGGCCGCGGCGGCGCCCTCGTCCACGCTGGCCTTCACCCCGTACGACCCCGACACCCCGCCGCCGCCCCCGTACGCCGTTCCCCTCCCCGTCCTGGAGCCGGGCGCGCCGTGGCTCGCCAACTGGGCGGCGCTGCTGGCCGATCCGGGCGGCCGTCGTATGCCGGGTGCGGTGGCGTGGCTGCCCGCGTCCCCGGCCCCGCCCGCCGAACCGGCCCCCGCCGTCACCTCCTCCACCCCGGAGGACCTGGTCCTGCGCTTCCGGGCGACCGCGTCGCCGGAGGCGTTCCGCCTCGCCGGGCACCTCGCGCTCGCCGTGCCCTCCGTGCCGGTGATGCGGCTCGTCCAGCGCGCGGTGGACCGCGAACCGCGCCCGCAGCATCTCGCCGAGGTGATCCTCAGCGGCATGCTGACGACCACGCCGGGCCCGCCGGGCTCGTACGCCTTCCGCCCCGGCGTACGCGACCTGCTGCTGCGCTCCCTCCCCCGCTCGGCCCGTGGCCGCACCCGCGAGTTCCTGGCGGAGGTGGGCGCGCTGATCGACGACCGGGCGGGGCTCGCGGCGGGTGAGTTCCGGGCGGAGAGGGGCGGCGACGGCGACTCCTCGGACAGCGCGGGCTCGGCGTTCGCCACGGTTAGCGAGGAGACGGTACGGCGGCTCGGCGGGGGCAAGTCGGAGGGGCTGGTCGGCCACCCCGACAACGCCCGCCCCACGATCCTCTTCGAGGCCGACGACCTGACCGGCCGCCCCGAGGCCCGCATCACGCTCGAGTACGCGGTGCACCAGATGCTGTCCCGCGGCGCCCTCCTCCCCCAGCAGTACGAGGTGCGTGTCCGCCAGGACGGCTACGAAGTCGTCACCGAACCTGGCACCTACGTCCTGCCCGTGCTCGTCGCGGTCCTGCGCGGCCTCCCGGAGGCCCTCTCGGGGCTCACGGACCCGCCGAACCTGCGGGTGACGTTCTCGGACCAGCTCGCCGACGTCCCCCAGGCCCCACTCGGCTCCATCCCCCCGGCCGACCTCCTGGTCGTCGTCCCTCCGTCCCTGTACGAGCAGTTCGCCGACAGCTCCGCCGCCCAGGGCCCCCGGCGTTTCCAGCCCCTCTACCGGGGCAGCGACCCCGGCACCCCACCCATCGCCTGGTACTGCCCCCTCACCCCGCCCCGCGCACAGGCACAGCCCGACACCGGGGAACGGGACCTCGTGAAGGGCCCCTTCATCACGCACGACCTGCGTCAGCTCGGCATCCCCGCCCCCGGCCGCACGGCCATCGTGCACACGCAGCCCGACGGCCCGCTCACGCTGCTCAACCCGGCCCGCCCGCACGGCACGCGCCCCCCGCGGGTGACGACGTACTACGAGGTGGACCTCACCACGCACCAGGCCCACTACCGCATCTCCCTTCCGAGCTCGGGCAAGGGCGCGTTCGCCGCCGCGGTGGAGCTGTCGTGGCACGTGGACGATCCGGTCGCGTTCGTGCGCGCGGAGGTCACGGGTGTGTCGGAGCGGCTGCTGGAGCACGTGCTGGAGTCGGCGCCCCGCATCACCCGCCGGCACCCCCTGCGCCGGGCGGGCGCGGCCCAGCGGGCGGTGAACTCGGGGCTGCGCCGATGGCCGGTGCCTGGGCTGACGGTGGCGTGCGCGGTGCACCTGGCGCCGGAGGGCGCGCCGTTGCCGGAGCCGCGGCGCACGGCGCCGCCGTCCCGTCCGTTGTCCGGGGTAATCGCCGACGCCGAGACGGTGCTGCTGGGCTTCGACGGTCCCCTGACCCGCCTGTACTCGTCGCAGACCGCACGCGACGCCGTGCTCGACCTGCTCGCCGTCGTCGCCGAGCACCGCGACCCTGAGGACGCGCTCTCGGGCCGCCCCCTGCCTCGTGTGAACGCGGCGGGTCGTGAAGTGTTCGCGCACCCGCTGGACCTCCTGCGCGCCTTCGCCCAGGACAGGCTCGGACCCCTGCTGCGCCGGCGCCTCGACGAGCTGGAGGTGGCGGCCGTCCCCGACGCGCCGACCACGCACAATTCCGTGCCGCTCGTGCGCGCCCTGCACGATTCGGGCCGCCCCGTCCACGTCGTCACGGACGTCTGCCCGCAGGCCGTACACCGCTATCTGCAGCCCTACGGCCTCCCCCTCGCCGGCGTCCACGGCCGCGGCGAGGACCTGGGCCTGCTCATGCCTCATCCCGACTGCCTCCTGCGGGCCCTCAGCTCCCCCGGCACGCCCGCCCCCACGGGCGTCGTGATCGGCTCGACGGTCGCCGAACTCACCGCCGCCCAGCAGGTCGGCCTCCGCTTCGTCGGCCTCGCCCGCAACCCCACGGCCGAGCAGCGCCTGCGCGAGGCGGGCTGCGAGATCACCGTCCCCTCCCTCGCCCCCGTACTGGAAGCGGCCCGCACCCTCTGAGCACGCTTCCGCCGCCCGGGGTCTGTCAGACAGGCCCCAGGGCCTGTCCTGGCTGCAAAACCCCCCATTCAGCGGCGCCCCGCCCGGCCCCCTCCAGAAGGCGGCCCCCGCACCATGCCCCGCACCATGCGAGGGAGGCCCGCCACCGGGCGGCCCCCACGGCCTGCGCACTCGGGAGGACCTGGAATGACCGCCAGTCTGGAGCAGCTGCGCCGCTGCCACTTCGCCGTCGACCTGGGTGCGGCGAGGACGCGGGTGTATGTGAAGGGGGCGGGGCTCATCGTCGACCAGCCGTCCGCCGCCGCCGTGAACACCCGTACCGGCGCGCTGATCGCGGTCGGCGAGTTCGCGGAGAAGATGACAGGTCGCACCCCCCACTACATCCGCGTGGTCCGTCCCGTCTCCGGCGGCACCGTCGTCGACATCGAGATGGCGCAGCGCATGTTGCGTCACCTGCTCGGCGACAAGGTCCGCCGCTCGCTGCGCCGCAAGCCGTTCCTGCGCGCCGCCGCGTGCACCCCGCACGACGCCGACCCGCTGGCGCAGCGCGCCGCGATCGAGACGCTGGTGGGGCTCGGCGCGCGTCGGGTGGAACTCGTCGACACCCTCATCGCCGCCGCCGTCGGCTGCGGGCTGCCCGTGGAGCAGCCCGAGGCGACCATGATCATGGTGTGCGGGGCGGCGGCCACGCAGGTGGCCGTCCTCTCCCTGGGGTCGATCGTGACCGCGGAACGCATCCCGGTGGGCGGTGAGGCCGTGGACCACGCGATCGTGCAGCATCTGCGCCACGAGCACGAGTTGATGCTCCCCAGCCAGTCCGTACGGCCCCTGCAACTCGCCCTCTCCGGCAACGGGCTCACCCCGCAGGGCCCGGCCTCGACCGAGATCCACGGACGGGACGTCGCGACCGGTCTGGCCCGTTCCGTGCGGGTGGACACCGCCGCCGTGCGGGACGCGATCGAGACTCCGCTGACTGCGGTGCTCGACGGCATCGGCAGGGTGCTGCGGGAGTGTCCGCCCGACCTGGTGGCCGACCTGATCGACCGCGGGATCATGATGGTCGGCGGCAGCGCGCTGCTGCCCGGCCTCGACCAGATGCTGCGGCAGGCCACCGGCATTCCGGTGCACATCGCCGAGCGGCCCGACGTGTGCGCGGCCATGGGCCTGGGCGCCATGCTGGAGGGCAGGATCCAGCCGCTGGAGCTGGACCCGATGTCCGGCTGAGCGCGCGTGACCCTATCGGCTCAAGGCGCCAGGAACACGCGGATCGTCGTGCCCTCGGGGCCCGTGTGGACGCGGACGAGGTCGGCGATGAGGTTGACCAGGAGGAGCCCGCGGCCGCCGCGCTGCTCGTGCGGGGCGGGCCGGCGCCCGGCGAGCGGATCCTCCAGGTGTCCCTGGTCGCGCACCTCGCACACCACGTACCCGTCCTCGGCCCACACCCGCAGCTCGCCCACGCCGCCGCCGTGCACCACGCTGTTCGTGGTCAGCTCGGCGGCGATGAGGGACAGGTCGTCGAGCCGGGCGCCCGCGAGTCCGAGCCGCGCGGCCTCGGCGGTGGCGTGGTAGCGGGCTCCCGGGAGCGTGACCGTGTCGAAGACGTGGGCCGGCGTGGCCGGTACGGGGGGCAGCGGGTGGTTGTAGGTGGCGACGACGCCGTCGGGGTCGTATGCGGTGCTGGCCTGGCCCAGGGGGGAGCCGGAGGTGATGAGGGTGGGGTGGGTGGCCAGGGCGTCGGTGAGGACCTGCTCGTCGAGGCGTTTCACGTCGTAGGGACAGAGGATGGTCACCTCGCGGCCCTGGAAGGCCGCGTTGATGAGCGCCTCGTGCTGGACGCAGGCGGGATACTCCGTCGGCGTACGTCCGGCCCAGATCGGCTCGCCGATGATCCGTACGCGGACGCCGGGCGGCTGGTGGTCGGCGAAGGCGCGCAGCACTCCGGGGATGATCCGGCCGGGGTTGCGTCCCGCCTGGCGCATGTCCAGGAGGCGCACCGCCGCGGCGGCGTCCCCGAGCCCGTCCTGGATGAGCCGCAGGTTCTCGCCGGGCACGGCCACCGCGACCGGTTCCCCGGCCTCGAGGGCTTCGCGTACGAAGGGAACGGTGCCCGCGAGGTATTCCTGTTCGTCCCGGTAGAAGAGCGCGGGGTGCACGAAGGGGTCGGCCACGGCTGTCATGACACCGGCACCTCGATCCCGTCGAGACCCGGCCACAGCAGCTCCAGCGACCGGCGCAGGGCGGGTGGCGGCCCGTGCAGCACGACCCGCCGGTCCGGGCCCAGACGGCGGACGGCGTCCGCGAGAGCTCCGGCACCGGCGACGTCGATGAACGTCACGGCCGACAGTTCCAGTTCGTACACGTCCTCGTCCCCGCGTAGCGCCTCATCCAGCGCGCGCTCCCAGATCACGCGTGTGGCCAGGCCGACTTCCCCTGCCGCCCGCAGGCCTCGCCGCCCGGACAACGGGGACACCGTCAGTCCCGGTTCCGCGTCGACGGCCGCGGACGGTGTCCCGTATCGGATACCCACACCAGTCTCCCCGATGCTCCTGATCGAGAGGGCATTACCCCCTTGCGGGCCCCTCCATGCACCGGACGGGTGTAGGGGGCCGCGCGCAGGGCAGACGCACTCGCACGTACGGCGTGACGGACCGCAGGCGCGCCGCCACGCCATGACGACTGTCGGCGACCGAAGAGGCAGGGGGAACATGACTTCTGTGGCGCCACCATCTCTCGCGGGAGCAATGCTGAGCACCCTGGTCATCGACGGACAGGTGGACGGGGGCCGCGCGTTGCTCCGCACGCGGGGAGAGCTCGTCCACGGGTGCGGGGACATCCTCGCCAAGGCGCTGGCCGAGCTGTCGGCCGACGTCCGCGGGGTGGAGCTGGACATGAGCGGGGTGACGTTCATGGACACGGCCGGGCTGCAGTTCCTGGAGTTGTTGGAGGACTACGGCCGGCGCACCGGTGTCCCGGTGGCGACGTCCGGCTGGAACGGCCAGCCACGCCGCATCCTGGAACTCACCGGCCTGGACACGGTCGACCCGCTGACCGCTGCCCCCACCGCACCGCGCCCCGACGCCCCGGTGGAGCGGGAGCAGCCCTCTCCCGCCCACTCCCCGGTGGCGCTGGAGCGAGCGGAGCTGCTGACGGTGCTGCGGGAGGAGATCGAGCAGCTGCGCCGGGCGATCACCTCCCGGCCGGTGATCGACCAGGCCCGCGGCATCCTCATGGCCGTCCACGCCTGCACCTCCGACCAGGCCTGGGACATCCTGCGCGAGACCTCCCAGCACTCCAACACCAAGCTGCGCACCGTCGCCGAGGCGATCACCACCAGCGTCGACGGGCCGACACCCCCGGAGGAACTGCGCACGGCCCTGCGCGGGGCCATCGCCCGCCACGTGGGCTGACCGCACCGCGCCGCTGACCGCACCGAGCCCGAGAAGCCGCGCGGCATCCCGTACGCGACGCGCGAGCCGCCCGCCTTGCCGTGGATTCACCGCCGGGCGGGGACGGCATGTCCTACCGTGAAACGGCCGGGAGCGCACGGCGGGGCCAGGCGGCGGAGCACGCTGCGGAAGGCGGGGCGGGCAGGGGTGGAAGGCACATCGCCGAACGAGGACGGGCAGCACGATCACGTCGACTTACGGGGCAGTGAGTTCCAGGGCGCCGTAGTGGGCAAGATGGTCATCCACCAGTGTCGGCACCCCGGACCGACCGCCCCGTCCGCCCTGCCCACCGCTCCGCCGGGCTTCACCGGCAGGCACACGGAGCTGGCCAGACTTCTGGACGCTCTGCGCCCCTCCGCCCGCCCCACGACCCCGAGCCCTGCCGCCGTCTGTGCCGTCACCGGGCTCGCGGGCATCGGCAAGACCGCGCTCGCCCTGCACGCCGCGCACACCGCCCGGGACGAGAACTGGTTCCCGGGCGGCACTCTCTTCGTCGATCTGCGCGGCTACGGCAACACCCCCGTGACCGCCGACCAGGCCGTCACGTTCCTCCTCCACGCACTCGGCGTCCAGGAAGTGGATCTCCCCTCCGACGACGTGAACCAGTACGCGCTGTACCGCAGCCGCCTCGCCCAGCTCGCCGACGAGGACCGGCCCGTGCTGCTCCTGCTGGACAACGCCTCGGCCCCGGAGCAGATCTCGCCTCTGCTCCCCGGCAGCGGCCGGCACCGTGTCCTGATCACCTCCCGTGACTGTCTTGATTCGCTGCGAGCCCGCCAGTTCGCGCTGGACACGTTGAGTCCGGACGACTCCGCGACCCTGATCGCCACCGCGCTGCACCTGCGTGACCCCGAGGACGACCGGCCTTCGCGCGAGGCCGGGGCTGTTCGCGAACTGGCCGAGCTGTGCGGTCATCTACCGCTGGCCCTGCAGATCGCCGCCGCGCTGCTGCGCCGACGCCGTCCGAACCGCCCCGTCGCCTCGCTGGTCGATGAGTTCCGCACGGCCGCCGACACGACGCGTGCGCTGGTCAGCCCGGGTGTCGACGAGTACGGCAGGCCTCTGGCACTGCCTCCGGTGTTCGACGTGTCCTTCAGCCGGCTGGGCACCGGACAGGCCCGGATGCTGCGGTTGCTGGCGCTGGCCCCCAGCACGGAGTTCAGCACGGCCACGGCGGCGGCCATGGCCGGCCTGGGCCGGTCCGACGCGCTGCGCCTGCTGGACGACCTGGCCTCCGCCCACCTCATCACCGGAAGCCACGCGTCCCAGGGGCAGGCGGAACGGTGGCGCATCCACGACCTCGTCCGCGGCTACGCGGCGACGCTGACGTCCGACGACCCGGCACTGGCCGAGGAAGGTGCCCTGGCACGGGAGCGGTTACTGGCCTTCCACTGCCTGCTGGCCGGCCCCGCCGACCGCCATCTGCGGGCCCTGCCGGGCGAACCGCTGCCGGAAACCTTCGAGGGGCGCGCGGCGGCGTTGGCGTGGCTCGACGCCGAGCGGGTCAATCTGGTCGCCGCGGCCCAGTGGGCCGACGACCGGTTCGCGCCGGCCTGCGTTCGCCTGGCCCTGAGCCTGGCCGAGTTCCTGCGCTGGCGCCGCTACTTCGACGACTGGGTCGCCGTCAGCCGGGCCGCCCGTGACGCAGCCCGGCGCTCCGGAGACCGGCCCAACGAGGCGGCCCTGTGCAACCACCTCGGCAACGCCCTGCTGCGGGCGGGACGCCCCGAAGAGGCGATCGAGCCGGTGACGCACGCCGGAGAGCTGTTCCACACCGACGGCGACCGGGTCGGTGAGGCCATGGCATGGAACATCCTCGGTCTCGCGTTTCGGAGAGTGGACCGGGTGGAGGAGGCGATCACCGCCCATACCCGGGCGCGCGACCGCTTTCACAGCCTCGGAAAGCTGTCCCATGAGGGCCGCGCGTGGCACAACCTCGGCCTGGCCCTGGAGGAGACAGGCCGGGCGGAACAGGCCGTCGTCGCCTTCGTCCACGCCTGCGAGATCCACCGCCGCACCGGTGACCGGCTTCTCCACGGCGATTCGTTGAGCAGCCTGGGCGTGGCCCTGCGGGCGGCGGGCCGAGTGGAGGAGGCCATTGCCGCGTACGAGCGGTCCGTGGAGATCCGCCGGGAGTACGACAACTGGTACGCGACCGGCCTGACCTTGAACAATCTCGCCGTGGCACTCCGAACCGTCCACCGTCACGACGAGGCGGATCAGGCCAGGGCGGAAGCCGTGGAGGCCTGCGCCCGCGCCGGGACGACGGCCGAGGTCTACGGCCATCTGTACTAGAGGCGGCTGGATCAGGACTGGCTTTACCCGGTGCGGCTGGATCAGAACCGGATGGATGCGGCTCGGCAGGATGTGGGCCGGCTGGATCACGTCCGGCCGGGGGCGCGACCGGGCGCTCGGAGCCGGCCGTGTGACGGAAGTGAGGGAAAGCCTGACCGTGCGCCACGGCTGGGTTAGCCTCGTCTTCCTTTTGAGAGGGCGAACTGACGTACGGCGAACATCATTTCGGGGGATTCGTGTCACAACAGCGGCCGCTGCCACCGGGGTCGGCGACGAGTGAGGCGGCCGCGCTGCGGCAGACCGGTGCCTCACCCCTGCGCCCCGGCGACCCGGAGCAGGTGGGCCCCTATGTGCCGCTGGCCCTGCTCGGCAGCGGTGGCATGGGGCGGGTCTACCTCGCACGTCCCGTGGACGGCCGTCCCGGTCTGGTCGCCGTGAAGGTGATCAGACCGGAGTACGCGGACGACGCCCGGTTCCGGCGCCGGTTCGAGCGGGAGGCGTCGGTGCACGCCCGGCTCCGTACGCCCTACGCGCCGAGGCTGTGCGGCACGGGTTTCCGCGACGAACTGCTGTGGATGGCCACCGAGTACCTTCCGGGGCTCGATCTGGCGGAGGCCGTACGGGAGGGCGGCGCCCTGGAGACGGGCACGGTCTGGCGGCTCACGGCGGAGCTCGGGCGGGCGCTCGCCGACCTCGCCGCCGCGGAGATCGTGCACCGGGATCTGAAGCCCAGCAACGTGCTGCTGTCCGTCCGGGGCGCCCATGTGATCGACTTCGGCATCTCCAGGGCCGTGGACGCGAGCGCGATCACCGGTACGGGCAACCGGGTCGGCACTCCCGCCTACATGTCGCCCGAGCACCTGAGGACGGGCCACTCCGACACCGCCTCGGACGTGTTCTCCCTCGCCGGGACCCTTGTCTACGCGGCGACCGGTCGTGCCCCGTTCGGCGACGGCACCGGTGTCGACGTCATGCACCGGGTGGCGTTCGAGGAGCCCAACCCCGCGCTGATCACCCGGATCTCGGCGGCGGACCCAGCACTCGGCTCCCTCCTCGCCGCCTGTCTGTCCAAGGAACCCGAGAACCGCCCCAGCCCCGCGGACCTCGTCACCACGGCCCAGCCACACGCCGGAGCGGCCCCCGACTGGTCCGAGCCGCTGGGCAGCGCGGTCGGGGCCCGGCAGCGGGCGTACGACCTGCTGCACCGCCTTCCTGTCGAACGCGGCGCCCACTTACAGGCCCCGGACAACGACCGTCGTGACGCGGTGGGGCCGGTCGGGCCTGTGCTGCCCGTGCCCGTGGAGTCGGCAGGCCGCCCCGCCGAAGCGGCAGAACCCGCCGTCGTCGTACCGCCGCAGCCGCTCCGGTCGTCCGGCGTTCGTGGCTGGGCGCGGCGGAAGCAGGCGCTGGCTGTCGTCGCGGCCGTGGTCGTCTGTGTGGTGGCCGCTGGGGTCTACCTGTTCACTCGTCAGGACGCCGACGCCACCGCCCACGCTCCGGGCTCCCGTACGGCGACCTCCACCGGCGGCACCCCCGGAGACGCGCCCATCTCACCGGCGCCCGGCGCCTCGGAAGGGCCGTCCGCCGAGGGCGCGTCCGGCAAGAAGGCGGGCGACGCGGACGGGGCGGTCTCGCGCCCCGAGGTCTCCGGTTCCGCCGCCGAGGACGCCAAAGCGGGCGAGGAGGGCGACGACGCCACCGGCGCCGGCCGCAGCAGCGTGGTCCCCTCCTCTCGTACCGTCGAGCCCGGCGCCTCGTCCGACGACCCCGCTCCGGACCCGAGCGCCCAGGATCCCGAGCCCGCGACCCCGCCCTGGATCTCGGACTGCACCCACTACTCCGGCAGCGGCCGCACCCGCCAGGGCGACAGCGGCAAACGCGTGCTCCAGGTGCAGTGCATGCTGTCGAAACGCGGGTACGCCGTCGGCGACGTGGACGGCGACTTCGGCACCGCGACGGAGTCCGCGGTGCGCGGCTTCCAGTCCGACAAGGGGCTGTCCGCCGACGGCATCGTGGGCCACGCCACCTGGACCGCGCTGCGCGGCACGGAGTGAGGCCGCTCGCCGCGCCGAGGGCTCAGAGGGCGTTGAGCAGGACGACGTAGACGGTGGTGCCGATGCCGGTGCTGGGACCGGGCGGCGGCCGAAGGCCAGGCGGTCGGCGCTGGTGACGCGACCGCGAGCAGGGCGTACCAGGCGCCCTCGGGGTCGGCGGTGATCGTCCCGCGCGGGGCCGTCACGGCGACGATACGGCTGTTCATCGCCGGGTGAGCGGGGTCTCGGACTCGACGCGGGTCAGTTTCTCCGGGTTGCGGACGTAGTAGAGGCCGGTGATACGGGCGTCCTCGAGACGGATCGCCATGACGCCGTCGAGCTCGCCGTCCCAGCGTAGGAAGAGGGCCGGGTTGCCGTTGACCACCATGAGGTCACTGGTGAGCGTGGCTCCGGACTTGCCGACGCCGCCGACGATGAAGCGGGCCACCTTGTCCGCGCCGGTGATCGGCCGTACCGCGGCCTGTTTGATTCCGCCGCCGTCGCTCACCAGGACGACCTCGGGGGCGAGCACGTCCAGGAAGCCCTGCAGGTCCCCCGTTTCGAGCGCGTGCCGGAACGACTCCAGGGCCGCCCGGGTGGCGCTCGCGGAGACCGTCTCGCGGGGGCGGCGGGCCTCGACGTGGCGGCGGGCGCGGTGCGCGATCTGGCGTACGGCGGCGGGGCTCTTGTCGACGGCGGCGGCGATCTCGTCGTAGCCGATGTCGAAGGCCTCGCGCAGCACGAAGACGGCGCGTTCGGTCGGCGACAGCGTCTCCAGGACGAGCATCAGCGCCATCGACACACTCTCGGCGAGCTCCACGTCCTCGGCGACGTCCGGCGCGGTGAGCATCGGCTCGGGCAGCCAGGGACCGACGTACGCCTCCTTGCGGCGGGTCATGGTGCGCAGCCGGTTGAGTGCCTGGCGGGTCGTGATCCGGACCAGGTAGGCGCGCTGGTCGCGCACCTGCTCCAGGTCGACCTCGATCCACCGCAGCCAGGTCTCCTGGAGGACGTCCTCCGCGTCGGTCGCCGATCCGAGCATCTCGTAGGCGACGGTGAAGAGCAGGTTGCGGTGGGCGACGAAGGTCTCGGTCGCCGGGTCGGTGGTGCGGTCGCTCATGTCTGGGCCTCTCCCCCGTTCGTGCATGTCTTGGTCCCTCCCCCGTTCGTGCGCGGCCTAGGCCGCCTGTTCAGCGGGGGCCGGGGCCTCCTGGTGCTGCTGGGCCTGCAGCAGCTGCTGACGCTTGGGGCCTCCTGAGACGCGGTGCAGGCTGTACGAACCGGGCTTGTGTGCCTCGTCGGCCAGGTGCTTGACGATGCCCTGGCACACGAACTCCTTGAGCTTCGCGCCAGGGCGGCCGGCGATGTGGAACCACACCGCTACGTCGTACCGGTGGGCGAACTGGAAGATGCCGGCGCGTCGCCCCAGGCTGATGCACTGGCCGGCGAACGTCTGGTTGAGGGGCGCCGGCCGCTCGCCCCCGATCCGGCTGAGCACCGTGTCGGCGGCCCGTGCGCCCAGCGGCATCGCGGCCTGGCAGCTCATCCGCAGCGGCAGGCCCGAGGGTGCCGCCGAGTCCCCGGCCGCGACGATGCGTACGTCGTCCACGCTCGTCAGCGTCTCGTCCGTGCGGAGGCGGCCCAGGGCGTCGGTGCTCAGCCCGCTGCGCGCGGCCAGGTCCGGCACGCCGAATCCGGCGGTCCAGATGGTCACCCCGCTCGGGAGCTCGCGGCCGTCGCTGAGCCGCACGGCATCGCGGGTCACCGCCGTCACCTTCGCACCGGGGCCCTGGAGCACGGTCACACCGAGTGCGGCGAGCCGCTTGGCGACCGAGCGTCGCCCCCGGGGGTGCAGGTACGGGCCGAGCACCCCGCCGCAGACCAGGGTGACGGCGCGGCCCGCCTCCGCCAGCTCGGCGGCGGTCTCGATGCCGGTCGGACCGGCTCCGACCACCGTCACCGCGGCCGTCGCGGGCGCGGCCTCGACGACGGGCCGCAGCCGCTGCGCCTCCTCCAGTCCGGCGATCGGGTAGGCGAACTCGGCCGCTCCGGGCACGCGCGGGTCGGCGCTGCCGCTGCCCACCGCGTAGATCAGGTAGTCGTAGCCGACCGTGCCGCCGGTCGCCAGCACCACGCCGCGCTCGGCCGCGTCGATCCGTGTCACGGTGTCGACCACCAGCCGGACCCCCTCGCCCAGCACCTCCCGGTAGTCGACGACCGCGTCATCGGACCCGCCCACCAGCTGGTGCAGGCGGACCCGATGGACGAAGGTCGGGCGCGGGTTGATCAGCGTCACCGTCACGTCGTCGCGCTGCGTCAGACGATTGGCCGCCATGACGCCGGCGTACCCTCCGCCGATCACGACCACATCGATGTTCTCAGCCATGGTGTCTCCTCCGTCTCCCCCGTCTTCAGGGGGTCGACCTCAAGACACCGAACGACCGACCGCTGTGACATATTGTGACGCAGATCACATAACCTCAGTCCTGCGCCCGCTCCACCGGCAGCCACAGCTCGGCGTCGGCCTCGGTCCCGTCCGGTGACAGGCGGGTACGCAAGATCTCCGGGCCGGGGCGGCTGCGGTACGGGTTGGAGGGGAACCACTCGGTGTACACGTCCCGCCACAGTTCCTGGATGGCCCGCGGTGCCGGACCGGAGACGGTGAACACCGCCCACGTGCCGGCCGGGACCGCCAGTGCCGTCGTGCCCTCGGGGGCGGCCGCGGACGTGATCACCCCCTGGTAGTAATCGAGTTCGGTGCCCTCGGCGCGGCTCGGATCCAGGTCGTCGCAGACCGCGACGATGCCGTTCGGCTCCTGGTCCGACAGCTTCTCCAGGCGCTCCAGGACCTGCGGGTCGATCCCGCGGACGAAGTCGATGATCGCCTGGTTCGGCCCCGCGTGCACCAGTGGCACCCGGGCCTTGAGGCCTGCCACGGTGAAGCCCGGCCGGTCCACTACGCGATAGCGCATGCTGCTGCTCCCTTCGACGGTGAGGCGGAAGGTCAACCGGGGCTGGGAGACGAGCGCGGCACCCGCGCGGCGGGCCTCGCCCGGCCCGACGCCGTGCACGGCACGGAACGCCCGCGCGAACGCCTCGCCGGAGCTGTAGCCGTAGCGCACCGCGATCTCCAGCAGCGAGTCACCTCCGGCGAGCACCTCGGCACCCGCTACGGTGAGCCGCCGACGCCGGATGTACTCCGACAGCGGCATGCCCGCGAGCGCGGAGAACATCCGGCGCAGGTGATACTCCGAAGTCGCCGCGATCCGCGCCAGCCCGGCCACGTCGATCGACTGGTCGAGTCGGCCCTCGATGTGCTCCATGGCCTGGTTCAGCCGCTCCAGCACCCCGGTCTCCTTCCTCTTCGCGCTCACCACGCTAGGGAGCACACCTCCCTCCGGACCCGACATCCTGTGCCCGATCAAGTCGGGTGGCATGGGAGGCCGATGCGGTCCACCGCCTGTTACTTGACGCGGATCTCGGCGAGTTGGAGACGGTAGCGGGTGGACTCGTCGGTCGCGGGGGCTCCCAGCCTGGTGGCCTTCAGGCGCAGGTAGCGGCCGGCGGCGGAGGTCAGGGAGTAGGTCTGGGCCGCTCCGCCCGAGTTGGCCTGGCCACGCGGACAGGGCGTACAGCGGGCCGCCGTTCCAGGCGTGGTTGTCTGTGCCGTCGGCAGCGGGCGGTGGGGGCCAGGCCGGACACGACGGCGAGGGCGTTGGCGCGGTCGTCGGTGTCCTTGGTGTAGCCGGGTGAGCGGTACTCGTTCCTCGAGGCGTTCCACAGCACACGGTCGAAGTTGGCCTTGATGCTGTCGCGTTGGGATTTCCATCCGGCCGTGTCGGCGCTGTTGCCGCTGAGGTCGGCGAGCTTGGCGGCGGTGTCCAGGGCGAGGTAGTACCAGCAGTTGTCGAGGACACGGGCGTCGATGTTGGAGCCCCAGTCCTCCCAGTCCCAGTCGCCTGCGCGGTGGTTGACCAGGCCGTCGCTGTCCAGGGTCCACAGGCTCAGGTACTTCTTCACGGCCGGGTAGGCGCCGGTGACGGCGTCGGCGTTGCCGGTGTAGAGGTAGTACGTCCAGAAGGACCAGACCGAGGCGAGCATCTGGACGGGCAGTTCGCTGGTCCAGATGGTCGTGGGCACCGGGGAGTACAGCGCCCCCGTGGGCTTCTGCCAGGACGCCAGTTGTGAGATGGCCTTCGCGCCGAGGGCGTGGCAGCGGGTGTCGAAGGTGTAGAAGCGCGACGGTGTTGTTGCCGCCGGTCAGGTAGGGGGGCGAGGTCGATCTCGTCGTAGTAGGTGTCCGTGCGGTTGGGGCCGCGCTTGAGCTGCCCGTCGAAGACGACGAGCGTGCCGTTGACCCACAGCCAGTACTTGGAGTCCGCCGCGATCTGCGTCACCGCCTTGGACGGCGCGGATCCCAGCGTGAACGATCTGCGGAAGGCCACCCACTGGTTCGTGGTGCTGGAGGGCGCCCAGATCCACTTCGCGGTCCACGAGACCGCGGCGGACGCCGTGGGCGCGAGCGCGGGAAGGACCAGGGAACCGAGGGTCGGGGCGAGGGCCACGGCTATGGCCGAGCGCAGAGCGGACCGGCGCGTCACAGACGGCATCGCGGGCTCCTACTGGCGAGCGATTGAATCGTTTCAACCACATATGTGCAGGCGAGATCTTCGCCTCGGCGCAACCCGGTGTCAATGGCCGTGCGCCGACAATCCCGACGTGAGGGGGCGGGTTGGTCAGCCTGCTGTCGGGGGCGTGTCCTCCGCTCGCGTGAACCCGTTGCTCCGTTCCACTTTCGCCACGTGCAGCGTGTAGCTCTGGTACCACTCGGCTCGTCCGCGCTTTTGTGCCGCGCGGTGCTCGGCGTTGGTCCGCCACTCGGTGAGGGCGTCGGCGTCGCGGAAGTAGCTGACGGTGATGCCCAGGCCGCCAGGAGTCTGCGCGTGGTCCATCCCCAAGTACCCGGGGACGCCCTTCACCAGGTCTTCCAGGTGTGCGTCGGTCTCGCTGTAGCCGCTCTGGTCCTGGGTTCGCACCGTGGTGAAGACAGCCACGTAGTAGGGGGGTTCGTAGGCTCCGACGGGCACGACAGGCGCTTCCGAGTGATTGGTCGTCGCGGCACCATGAGGCGTGATGCGCCGCCGCGCGTACACCTCTATCTCGATCTTCATCCGCGGGTCGGCGAGACCGCTCATGAGCATCGTGGCGGCCGGCCGAACATCACCGAAGTAGCGGCGCAGGACCGGCCAACAGGGTTCGAAGTCTTCGCGGTCGGGCAGTAGGTAGCGCACACGCACCACGTCGGCGAAGGTGCACTTCGCCTCGGCCAGTGCGGCCTCGATGTTGCGCAGGCACTGCTCGGCCTGCTCCACCACATCGTCGGAGATCGTCATGGTGGCGTAGTCGAACCCGGTCGTCCCGGACACATGCACCCAGTCGCCGTCGACCACAGCACGGGCGTAGCCGATCTGCTCCTCAAAGGTCGAGCCGCTGAGGATCGCGCGTCGCTCTGTCATGCGCCGAACGCTAAGTGACCAGCACTGATACGTCTAATACGGTCGCGTGCATGGTCTGATATCTCCAGGCGTATGGAGCGCCCCGAACTCCCCCTGCCGCAGCTGCACGCCTTCGTCGTGCTCGCAGAGGAAATCCACTTCGGCCACGCGGCCGCCCGCCTGGACATCGCCCAGCCGCCGCTGAGCCGGCAGATCCGCCGCTTGGAGGACAAGACCCTTGGAGGACAAGACCATCGACATCGGTCTACTGCGCGAGCCCCCCACCGACGAGACAGAGCTCGGCTTCAGGACGGTACGTGGCCGTGCTGCCGTCCACCCATCCTCTGGTCGCCCAACGGGCCTTACTGCTTGTGCAGTTGGCGGACTGGCCCTTCGTGCTGCTGCCCGCACGGTCGGCCCGCCACTGCACGACCCCAGATCATCGGCCTGTGCACCGCAGCAGGATTCACACCGCAGGTGGTCCAGCACGCGGTGGAGTGGCAGACCGTGTGCGCCCTCGTGGAAACCGGTTCGGGCGTCTCCCTGGCCCCGGCGAGCATGCGACGCATCCGCCTCAAAGGCGTCGCCTTCCGTAGGATCGAACCCGGCACCGCCCGCACACGAGTGGCCGTCGCCTGGCGCGACAACGACCACGATCCCCTGGTCGCACGCCTGTTGGGGACCATCAGCCAAGGTGCGGACATGCCCTAGTTGCTCGGCACCGTCACTTGACGTCGACGAAGTCGCCGGCTGCCGTGGACGGGCCCGTGGTGTTGGTACCGGCGAAGACGAAGCGGAAGTAGCCGTCGGTTATGGCCTTGGTGGTGGTCTTCAGCGCGCCGGCGCTGCCGCTGGTGATGGTCTTCAGGGTGGTGTAGGTGGTGCTGCCCTTCATGCGGAACTGCAGTTGGACCGGCCGGTCCTGGTAACCGGTGTAAGTGTTGCTCTCCCAGTTGGCGCGGGTCAGCTTGCCGGTGACCGTGATGGTCCTGCCCTTCGTCACGGGCTCGGGCGAGGCGTTGACCGTCACCTTGGCGTACCGCTTGACCTGCGCCGTGCCGGCGACGTCGATCTCCGTCCAGTCGTCGGTGGCGTCCTGCGCCCCGGCGAGGACGTTCCAGGTGCCGGCGAGGGCGTTGTGGTCGAGGTCCCGCGCGGCGTCCACGACGAAGCTCACCTTGCAGGAGGACGTGGTGCGGTCGGTCGGCGACACGGTGCACGTGCCCGCCGGCAGGTAGGCCGCCGGCAGGTAGCCGTCGGCGTCGTCGGTGTTGGGGCCGTGCCACAGGTAGGCCCACGACGCGACGACACCGTCCGGGTCCGTCGCGGTCCACGTGAGGGTGACGGTCTTCTTGGTGGTCAGGTCGAGCACGATGTCCTTGCCGCCGTTGACCACGACCTTCGAGAACGTCGTGTCACTGGATGCGGCCGGGCTCGACGCCTGGGCGGTTGCCGGAATCACCGAGGCAGAAAGGGCGGTCACACCGAACACGACGGAAACGGCAGGGCGGATGCGCATGAGATCCCCCTTCGGGATCGTCGGGCTCGCCGTCTTCCTACGGCGGACCCTGATGAGGTCACATTGGCTAGACCCCTCAGGACCGGTCCCGGTTGTACTGATCAGGGCAGGCGCCGTAGGACCTCGCCGAGGATTGCCACACCTTCGCTGATGGCGGTGGGCGCGCTCACTGCGTAGCCGAGGACCAGTCCGGGCCGTTGTGAGCGCTGGCTGTGCCATGACAGTGGCTGCACCTTCACGCCGCGCGCGAGTGCCGCGGCGGCGAGGTCGGTGTCGGCGAACTCGGTGTCGAAGGTGATCGTCAGGTGCAGGCCCGCCGCGGCACCGTGTACGACCGCCTCCGGGAGGTGGGTTCTGATCGCGTCGACCATGGCGTTCCGGCGACGGCGGTGGCGTGTTCGCAGGAGCCTCAACTGGCGTTCCATCTCGCCCGAGTCCATGAACCGGGCCAGCACCTGCTGAGGCAGTGTGGCATTGCCCAGGTCCGCGAACCGTTTGGCGGCGACGAGAGCGTCCCGGTATTTCGGCGGTGCGACCACCCAGCCGACGCGCAGTGCGGGGGCGAGCAGCTTGGACACGCTCCCGGCGTAGCAGACGTGGTCGGGGAGTACGGATCGCAGCGCGGGGACCGGAGGCCGGTCATAGCGGTGCTCGGCGTCGTAGTCGTCCTCGATGATCAGCGCGTCGCTTTCGGAGGCCCAGTGCATCAGTTCACGACGCCGCGCACCGCTGAGCACCACTCCGGTCGGGAACTGATGCGCGGGAGTCAGCAGGACCGCTCGAGCGGCGACATCATGCAGTAGGTCGACGCGCACGCCGTGGGAGTCGACCGGGACCGGCGGAGTGTCCAGCTGTTGATTGCGCAGATGCTGGCGTGCCCCGAGTGATCCCGGGTCCTCCACGGCCACCGCGGAGATCCCGTCGTCGCGCAGCACCTGTCCGAGCAGACTGAGTGTCTGGGCGGTGCCGGCCACGACGAGGATGTCGTTCGGATCCACCCTGACCGCGCGGTTGCGCGTAAGCCAGTTGGCGACGGCGTGACGCAGCGCAGGCGTCCCACGCGGGTCCGCGTACCCGAGGTCGGACGCGGAGAGGCTTGCCAGTACGGAGCGTTCGGCACGCAGCCACGCCGAGCGCGGAAACGCGGCAAGGTCGGGCACGCCTGGCGACAGATCGATCCGGGCTGGTGCCGCTCGCATCGAGTCGAAGATGTCGGCGCCGGGTACGGCGGTGAACAACGCGCTCGGCGAGGGAGGGGCGCCAGGTGTGGTCGGGGGGACTTCCAGCGGCGCGGCGGGTGCGGCGACCACGATCGTTCCATTGCGCCCGCGTCCCGCCACATGCCCGTCCTCTGTCAGCCGCTGGTACGCCTCGGTGACCACGCCTCGCGACACCCGCAACTCGCCGGCCAGTACACGGGTGGCCGGCAGCTTGCTCCCCACCGGCAGGCGGCGGTCCGATATCGCGAGCCGAAGCTGCTGGGCCAGCCATTCGGATCGCCTGCCCACTGGCGCATCGTCGATGTTCAGTTGCAGGAAATCGGATCCGGACACTATGGACCGGTCGGAGGAGCGCCGATTGGACCTGTTCACCGAGCCATAGTGGCAGCAGGGTGATCGCATGGATACAGCGACGGCATCTCCTGATGCGAGCGTGACGCCCGGCTATGTGCACGGCTACTCCGAACGCGAATCGGCCCGGCTCGGCGACCAGGCGGACACCTTGGCGGCATTGGTGCATGGAGGCACGACCTATCCGGCCGACAGCCGGGTGCTGGAGGTGGGTTGCGGCATCGGCGCCCAGACGGTCCACCTCGTCCAGGCAAGCCCGGCGGCCCGAATCACCGCTGTCGACCACTCAGGTGACTCCCTCGCACAGGCCCGCGCCCGTGTCGCCGCGCACGCACCCGGGGCGGACGTGGAGTGGTGTCACGCGGATGTGTTCGACCTCCCCTTTGCGGCCGGAGAGTTCGACCATGTCTTCGTCTGCTTCGTCCTGGAGCATCTGTCGGATCCTCGGCAGGCGCTGGCCGCACTACGGCGGGTACTGCGGCCCGACGGCACCATCACCGTGATCGAAGGGGATCACGGATCAGCGTTCTTCCACCCCGCCAGCACATACGCCCAGGCAGTGATCGAGGCCCAGGTCCTCCTGCAGTCGGCCGCCGGCGGAAACGCACTGATCGGCCGACAACTGCAACCGCTACTTGCTCAGGCCGGATACGACGAAGTCGTGGTCCGCCCCCGCACGGTGTACGCCGACCGGACTCGGCCCGCACTGGTCGACGGCTTCACCCGCAACACATTCATCGCCATGGTCGAATCGGTCCGGGACGACGCGCTGGCCGCCGGACTGATGACCGCAGCCGACTGGGACCGGGGCATCACGGACCTCCACCGCACCGCACAGGCCGACGGGACCTTCCACTACACGTTCTCCAAGGCCGTGGCTCGGGTGCTCACGGCACGGTGACCACGGCCTTGCCGCGGGCGTGCCCCCGCTCCACATGGCGTATGCCCTCGGCCGTGTCGGCCAGTGGATAGGTCCGGTCGACCACCGGGGTGAGCTTGCCGGCCTCGATGAGCGCGGTGACGGCGAGCAGGTCCGCTCCCCTGGTCGGCGTCACCACCGGCCAGGGGCCTCACCTGTCCCCGCTCTCTCATGGCAATTACTTCGGGTCGCGGTTGAACTTCGACGTCGACCAGAAGTAGCCGAGCACCGCGAGCCCCAGGCACCAGACGACGGCGAGCCACCCGTTGTGGCCGATCTCGCTGCCGAGCAGCAGGCCCCGCAGGGTTTCGATGGCCGGCGTGAACGGCTGGTACTCGGCGATCGGCTGGAACCAGCCCGGCATGGAGTCGACCGGGGTGAAGGCGCTGGACAGGAGCGGCAGCAGGATCAGCGGCATCGCGTTGTTGCTGGCGGCCTCGGCGTTCGGGCTGGACAGGCCCATGCCGACCGCGATCCAGGTGAGCGCGAGGGTGAAGAGCACGAGCAGCCCGAACGCCGCCAGCCACTCCAGGGCGGTCGCGTCCGTGGACCGGAAGCCGATGGCGACGGCGACGGCGCCCACGAGGACCACGCTCATGATCGACTGCAGCACGCTCCCGACGACGTGCCCGACGAGCACCGAGGGGCGGTGGATCGCCATCGTGCGGAAGCGGGCGATGATGCCCTCGTTCATGTCGGTGGAGACGGAGACCGCGGTGCCGATCACGGTGCTGCCGATGGTCATCAGCAGCAGGCCCGGGACGAGATAGGCGATGTACGCGGAGCGGTCCGGAGCGCCGCCGCTGATGCCCGCGCTCATCGTGTCACCGAAGATGTAGACGAAGAGCAACAGCAGCATGATCGGGGTGAGCAGCAGGTTCAGGGTGAGCGACGGATAGCGCCGGGCGTGCAGGAGGTTGCGGCGCAGCATCGTGGACGAGTCGCGCACGGCGAGGGAGATCCGGGTCGGGCGGGCGGGAGCCAGGGGAGCGCTCATCGGACGGCCTCCTTGGACTGGTTGGGCTGGTTGGGCTGGTTCGGCTGGTTGGGCTGGTTGGGCTGGTTGGGGACGTCGGTGCTGCCGGTCAGGGCGAAGAACACGTCGTCGAGGTCGGGGGTGTGCACGGTCAGCTCGTCCGCCTCGACGCCGGCCGAGTCCAGCCAGTCGAGGACGGCGCGCAGCTCGCGCTGACTGCCGTCGCTGGGGATCTGCAGGGCCAGTGCCTCGTCGTCCCGGGTGGCCTCGCGCAGGGCCGAGGCGGCGTTCCGGTACACGGCCGGGTCGGTGAAGCGCAGCCGTACGTGTCCGCCGGGGATGAGCCGCTTCAGCTCCTCGGCAGTGCCATGGGCGACGAGTTTGCCGCCGTTGAGCACGGCGATGCGGTCGGCGAGTTCGTCGGCCTCGTCCAGGTACTGGGTGGTGAGGAAGACGGTGACGCCGCCGGAGACCAGTTCGCGGATGATCTGCCACACGTCGTGGCGGGAGCGCGGGTCGAGGCCGGTGGTGGGCTCGTCGAGGAAGATGATCCGCGGGGTGCCCACCAGGGTCATGGCGATGTCGAGGCGGCGCTTCATGCCGCCGGAGTAGGTGGAGGCGGGCTTCTTCGCGGCCTCGGTGAGGTCGAAGCGCTCCAGAAGTTCGGCGGTGACCTGCCGTCCCTCCCGCTTGGAGAGGTGGTGCAGGTCCGCCATCAGGAGCATGTTCTCCTCGCCGGTGATCAGACCGTCCACGGCGGAGAACTGCCCGGTGACACCGATCGCGGCCCGCACCGCCTGAGGGTCGGTGGCCAGGTCGTGGCCGCCGACGTGGATCACGCCGTCATCGGCGCCGATCAGGGTGGAGAGGATCTTGACGGCGGTGGTCTTGCCGGCGCCGTTCGGGCCGAGCAGGGAGAAGATCGTTCCTTCCGGGACGGCGAGGTCGACGCCGTCGAGGACGGTCTTGTCGCCGTAGGACTTGCGCAGTCCGTTCGCCGCGATGGCCAGGTCGGTCATGAGAGGTCCCCCTAGTACGAGATGCGGATCTACAGGCTGCGGGCGGTGATGTCGCCGTTGGAGGTGGTGGCGCGGATGTCGAGTTCGGCGGCGCCGTCGTTCTTGAGGGCGTTGTTGATGCGGCCGTAGGAGGTTCCGGCGTCCAGGGCGGCCGAGACGCCGGCGGCGGCGACAACCGAGATGTCGCCGGACTCGGTGCGCAGTACGACCGTGCCGCGCGCGGCCTCGCCGATGCGGATGTCGCCCCGTGCGGTACTGATCTCCGCGGAGCCGCCCAGCCGGCCGACCTCGACGTCGCCATCGACGGCGGTGAGGCGGACGTTCGCGGCCTCGTCGATCTTGATCTGGCGGTACGCGCCCTCGAAGTCGAGGTCGCCGAGGCGTCCGACGACCCGGAGTTCGGCGCTGCCCGTCCTCGCCTCGACCCGGGAGCCGGCCGGCAGCTGGACGGTCACCTCGACGGCTCCGGAGGGGCCGAAGAGCTGGTTCTTCGCCTCCGCGGCGGTGATCCGCAGGAGGCCGTCGCCGTACGCGACCTCGATCTGCTCCGCGGCCTTCACGTCGCGGCTCTTGGAGGCGTCCGCCGGCCGGACGTCGACGGTGGTGTCGGCGCGGTCGGCGGCGATGAACTGGATGCGTCCCGCGGGGAGGGCGAGGACGGCGGAGACGGGGGCGGTGGTCTCGAACTTCTGCATGGTGTTCTCCTGCGCTCGTCGCTGTTTCTGACGTTGGAAAAGCTACGTTGCGTTCGAGATTCAGGCAACAAGCTCGTTGCATAGAGACATCATCACCGCAGCTCAGTGGCGATATATTGTTGCAATGGTCATGCAGAGTAATGCAACAACCCCACCGGCTTCGTTGCAATGAATTGCCGGTGAACGCTATGGTGGGCCCACCACGCACCACGAAGGAGGCCGCGCATGCCGGGCGGCAGGCTCACTCAGCAGGAACGCCAGCAGATCGCGCAGGGGCTGGCCGACGGGCTGGCCTACGCGGAGATCGCCAGACGTCTCGACCGTCCGACGTCCACCATCACCCGCGAGGTGATGCGCAACGGCGGCCCCACCGCCTACCGCGCCGACCTCGCCCATCGCGCCAGCGAACGCCGAGCCCACCGCCGCAGGCAGGCCGCGCCCCGCGGTGCCGAGGCGCTCCCGCAGGCTTACGGACGCGATCCCGAGGCCGTGCGCGCGTACGAGGAGACGCTCACCACCGTTTTCATGCAGTCCGGCACGCCCCAGATGATGGCGCGGGTGATGGCCTGCCTCACCATCAGCGACACGGGCAGCCTCACCGCGTCCGAACTGGTCCAGCGCCTCCAGGTCAGCCCGGCGTCCGTCTCCAAGGCCATCGCGTTCCTCGAGAGCCAGGACCTGGTCCGCCGGGAACGCGACGAACGCCGCCGTGAGCACTATGTCGTCGACGACGAGGTCATGTACCAGGCCATGATGTCCAGCGCCCGGTCCACCGCCCAGGTCGCCGAGACCACACGGCAGGGCGTCGGCATCCTGGGCCCCGGCACTCCGGCCGGTGCCCGCCTCGAGAACACCGCCCGCTTCCTCGACTTCGTCTCCGAGAGCCTCGCCCGCGCTGCGGAGCAGGCCCGCGAGATCCTCCACACCAAACCCGCAACGACCTCGGACAACACCGCCGAGCCGGGTCCGGATCGCGAAGAGGTCGACTAGATCAGTCGACTGACGGCACACCCGTGTCATCGGCGCTCTGTTCCGGCGACCCCGAGCCGGATCGGGCCGTGCGGTCGTGGGCGAACAGCAGGGTCGTCACCGCGGTGGCCAGGAGGGCTAGTGACAGCAAGGAGGGGATGAGGGCGAGGGCGGGGCCGGCCACGAGGCAGAGAGCGGCGCCGGTGAAGAGGGCTGGGGAGCGGTGGTTCGTGACGCGGAGCAAGATGGCCGCCGACGCGAGGAGGAAGAGGCCGACACCTCCGGGCAGAGCCCAGGCGACCACGCCGTGCAGCGGCTCGGTCAGATCGTAGTGGCGGGTGTCGGCGATCTGGCGGAGAGCCTTCTTCATCCCCAGGGCCGTGATGACGACTCCGGCCACCAGAGGGAGGTGGAGGAACGTATAGGCGTCGCGGGCCAGGCGGGTCCGTTCGTCGGCGGTGAGGGTATGGAGGCGATGCTCGGCGGCCTCGCTCACCAGGCGGAAGTACAGACGGTACAGACCAGCCGAAACCAGCAGACCTGCGACTGCGGCGGCCACCACGGCGGAGGTCAGCGGCAAGCCGGTCACGCCGACGCCCATGGCCACGATCGACTCGCCCAGCGCGATGATGACGATCAGACCGTAGCGTTCAGCGAAGTGGCCCGAGGAGGAGATCCGCCAGCCCTTCCCTCCGGTGACGTAAATGGCCAAGTAGTCGAAGGCCACCGCGGCGAGCCAGACCAGGATCTGCGCCATACCGGTGAAGGCCGTGCCCAGCAGCAGAAGGGTGAACGGCGGAGCCACCGAAAGCAGCGCCGTACGGCGCAGGACCGCCCGCAGCGCCTGGTCTCCGGGGCTGGAGATCCAGTAGGTGACCAGGTGGAGGACACGGACGGCGCCGTAGCCGAGGACGAACACCAGCGGGGCCGGCAGCCCGCCGGGCGCATCGTCGTACACCGCGGGCACGGCGAGGGAGACGACCAGGACGACCGCCATGACCGACACCAACACGGCGAACAGCGGGCCGGAGTCGGCACGCACCACGTTGCCCAACCACGCGAAGCAGGACCAGCACCACCACAGCAGGGCGAGCACAGCCATTCCACCGAGCAGCCGCAGTGCACTCGGATCGGCCGCCATCAGCGCCGTGACCTGAGTGATCGCATAAACGAAGACCAAGTCGAAGAACAACTCAGCCGGTGTCACCCGATGACTGCCGTCCGTCGCGACCAGCCGGGAATCCTCACCACGTGTCGACACAACTCCCCCTCCACGACGCGCACTTCGCCGCCGACCCCGCCTCGAACGATATCCCGCTGACCGAGAATCGTCTCTCCGGGACAGGAAGAGCGACGCACCGCCGATCGCGCTGCATCAGGGAGCCTCTGACCTGTGGAATCGATGCCGACCTACTGCGCAGTCGCACTCCCGTTTGCCGCCCCCCACCACCCGGTTCAGCCGTTCTTGCGGGCCACTCCGCCGTAGATGCCGATCGGCGGGGTGCCGGGCGCGGGGGGCTCCTCGGGGCGCCAGTCCGGGACCAGGGTCAGGCCCGGGTCGATCAGTGTGAAGTCGCCGAAGAAGTTCAGGACCCGGGACCGGGTCCGGGGGTTCATGGTGGCGGTGGCGTTGTTGTAGACGGCCGCCGCGCCTTCGCGCCGGTCTTCGTGGAGGTCGCCCGTCGCGTGCGACAGGACGAGGTAGGAGCCGGTGGGCAGCGCGTCGCGGAGGGTGGCGACGAGGGCGTCGGGGTCCTCCGCCTCGGTGATGAAGTGGAGGATGGCGACCAGCAGCAGCGCCACCGGCTCGTCGAAGTCGATGACCTTGCGCACATCGGGGTGGTCGAGGATGGCCCGGGGATCGCGCAGGTCGGCGAGGACGACGGAGGTGTTGCTGTCGTCGTCGAGCAGGGTCATCGAGTGGGCGCCGACGATCGGGTCGTTGTCGACGTAGGCCACGCGGGTCTCGGGAGCTGTGGCGCGCGCTATCTGGTGCACGTTGGGCTCGGTCGGCAGGCCCGTGCCGATGTCCATGATCTGCCGGATGCCCTCGCCGACGACGTGCCGGACGGCGCGGTGCATGAAGTGCCGGTTGGCCCGGACGGCCACCCGTACCTCGGGGGCCGCCTTGATGAACTTCTCGGCGGCCTCCTGGTCGACCTCGTAGTTGTCCTTCCCGCCCAGGAAGTAGTCGTACATCCGGGCCGGATGGGGCCTGCTCGTGTCGATCTTCAAGGGCTGGGCGGCACCGCCGCCGGCGCCGCCGCTGAGGGGAGAGGTCATACCGCCTGGCTCCGTCCTGGACCCGTGTCCCGCCACCGCGTGAAACGGGATGAGTGATGGTCAGGTCATCATCCTGCATGCCTGGGAGGCTCAGTTGGCCGGGCACTGCGCGCTGGCCCCCTCGACGCGCCGGCCGGCCGCCGCCGTGACGCTCACCGGCACCGGTTCGGCTGTGGGGGCGGCGACGCGCTGGGCCGCGAGAGCCGTGCAGATGATCCGGGCCGCCCCGAGGGTTCCCAACTCATCTGCGCCCAAGGAGAGTTGAACGGATATTTCGTCGTTCCGCTCTCTCACCGTCACGCGGTCGCCGGGCCAGAGGCTCGCCTGTGGCACGGCGCCAGTGCCTTCCGTGGTCGAGGTGGCCGGGGTGAGCGCCGGAAAGCCTCTGGGCGGCCGCAAATCCGTGGTGATCTGCTTGCTCCGCTCCGCTTCGGTCGGACCCAGGAGCAGCTCCTCCAGGGCCGAGTCGACGTCGCCCGGCGCGTCGGTCGCGCCAAGGAGATCGTCGCGGCGGCAACCGATGCCAAGCCCAAGCTGCGCTACACCGCCGGCGCCATCACAGGACGCGTGCGCACCATGCGCCGCATCGTCCCCACTCGCATGTTCGACCAGCAACTGCGCAAGCTCAACCACCTGCCCGCCGCCTGACTTCGACAGCGGTACGCCCGGATACTTCTACAACCGCGCCGATCTCGCCCAGGTGCCGGAACTGCTGGCGCTGAACAGCGCGGACGGGACTCCGACGTGGGTCAGAAGGAAGCCGCGCACCGCCAGCGTCTGGCCGGCCCGGTCGTCCGGCTTCCGGTCGACATAGCCCCTGGCTGCGGAAGGCGCGCTCCGGCGGGCGCCTCCCGCTTCGACCGCCGTTCCGAGGACACCGACGCGACCGCGACGGATCTTGCGCAGCACGAGCGCCAGCAAATACTTGGCTAGCCACATGTTTGCTGTTACGTTGGTTCTGTGTCCAGCCACCTAAATGGCTGGTGACGCGAGAGGAGTCGTCATGAAGGCCATCCTGTTCGACCGTTTCGGAGGCACGGAAGTGCTGCGCGAGGCGGACATCGAGGTCCCGCAGCCCGGCCCCGGGCAGATCCGCGTCCGCGTCAAGGCCGCCGGGCTGAACGCGCTGGACGGCAAGATCCGCTCCGGGGCACTGGAGGCCGTGTTCCCCACACCGCTCCCCTCCGTCCCCGGTCACGAGCTCGCCGGCGTGGTGGACGCCCTGGGTGAGGGTGTGCGGGACGTGCAGGTGGGCGATGAGGTGCTGGGCTGGTCGGACACCGGCTCGTACGCCGAGTACGCGCTGGCCACCACCGTGGCCCCCAAGCCCGCCGGCCTCGACTGGCAGCACGCGGTCGCGCTGCCGGTGGCGGGCGAGACGGCCGAGCGGGTCCTGAACCTGCTCGGCGTCGCCGCCGGGGAGACCGTGCTGATGCACGGCGCGGCCGGAGCGGTCGGCACCCTGGCGGTCCAGCTCGCCACGGCCCGCGGAGCGCGTGTCATCGGCACCGCCGGCCCCGCCAACCAGGAATACCTCGCCTCGCTCGGCGCCACCGCGACCGTGTACGGCGAGGGCCTGGTCGAGCGGGTCCGGGCGCTCGCCCCCGACGGCGTGGACGCGGTGTTCGACCTGGCCGGGAAGGGAGCCCTTGAGGACTCCATCACCCTGCGGGGCGGCACCGAGCGCATCGTCACCATCGCCGACTTCCGCGCGCACCAGCTCGGCATCACCTTCGCCAGCGGTGGTCAGGAACGCTCGGCCGCCCGCCTGGCCGCACTGGCCCAGGACGCCGAGATTGGCAAGGTCGTCACCACCGTCACCGCCTACCCGCTCGACCAGGCCGCCACGGCCCAGCAGGTCAGCGACGCCGGGCATGTCCGGGGCAAGCTCGTCCTCACCCTGGACTGATCACGCCCGCCTCTCCTTCCGCCACGCCCCCGCTCTTGCGATCACCACCTGTTCATCACCGCACCGAAGGACCATTCATGCTGAACGCCCTGTGGACACCGACAACCGTCGGTGGCATCTCCCTCCCGCACCGCCTGGTCATGGCCCCCATGACCCGTGACCGCTCCACACCCGAAGGCGTACCGACCGAGCTGAACGCCGAGTACTACGCCCAGCGGGCCTCGCACGCGCTCATCATCACCGAGGGAACCCAGCCCTCCACCGACGGCCAGGGCTACCTCCTCACCCCCGGCATCCACAACGACGAGCAGATCGCCGGGTGGCGCAAGGTCACCGACGCCGTGCACGAGGCCGACGGCCGGATCGTCATCCAGCTGATGCACACCGGACGCATCTCCCACCCCGACAACACCCCCCACGGGCGCCGGCCGGTCGCCCCTTCGGCGATCCGGCCGCAGGGCATGATGTTCACCGCGTCCGGGCCCCAGGAGATGCCGACGCCCCGTGCTCTGTCGACGCAGGAGGTCGGGGCGACCGTCGACGACTTCCGCCGCGCCGCAGCGGCTGCCGTCGCGGCGGGCGCCGACGGCGTGGAGATCCACGGCGCCAACGGCTACCTGGTGCACCAGTTCCTGTCCGCCAACACCAACCAGCGCACCGACCGCTACGGCGGTTCCCTCGACAACCGCATCCGCTTCGCCGTCGAGGTCGCCGCCGCCGTGGCCGACGAGATCGGCGCCGACCGCACCGGCCTGCGCATCTCCCCCGGCAACCCCTACAACGACATCGCCGAGTCCGACACCGCCGAGCTGTATCCGGCGCTCCTGCGCGCCCTCAGCCCGCTCGGCCTCGCCTACCTCCACGTGATGCACGCGGGCGACGAGGAGTTGCTGGGTACCCTGCGCGCGCTGTGGCCGACCACGCTGATCCTCAACCGGGCCGGCACCGACCTGCCCACCCGCGCCAAGGACGTCGACAACGGCACGGCCGACCTCGTCTCCGTCGGCGCCCTCGCGCTCGCCAACCCGGACCTGGTCGAGCGGCTACGATCTGACGCGCCGCTGAACACACCCGACCCGGCGACCTTCTACGGCGGCGGAGTGGCCGGCTACACCGACTACCCCACCCACACCGTCTGAGGAACCGAACCATGCCCGCCCCCACACCCCGCATCCCCACGACGGCCGCCGAGGGGCCGATGAGCTACGCGATCTTCCAGCTCGCCCGCGCTCACCGCGCCCGCGCCGCCGCCATGCTCCGCGAGATGGACCTGCATCCCGGACAGGAACTGCTGCTGATGCAACTCCTCGACCGGGACGGCCAGACCCAGTCCGAGCTGCTCGAAAGCGTCGGCCTGGACCACTCCACCGTCTCCAAGTCCCTACGCCGCATGCAGGAAGCCGGCCTCCTCGTCCGCGAGCCGGCCGAACACGACCGGCGCGTCATGGTCGTCCACCTCACCGACAAGGGCCGTGCCATGCGCGAGCCCCTGGCAGCCATGTGGCGGGCCCTGGAGGAGACCTCCGCGCTGAACCTGTCGGCGCAGCAGGCAGAGTCCTTCGTCCGCACCGCCTACGCCATCGCCGACGCGATCAACAGCCGTGCTCTTCCGCGGGAAGAGTCCGATTGACATGCTCCCTGGCCCAAGTCCAGGGATTCCGGCCTGAGTCGTCGGACGGGAAGGCCCGGTCCACCTTGGCGAAGGTGCGGCCGTGCTTGACCCCCTTGTACTCCAGCATGCCGACGAACGCGGACCATCCGACCGGGCCTTGCCCTTGCTGCTCTGGCTCGCCCGAGGCCCCTCGTTCGGGCTTCGAAGCGAAGCGTTCTGCTGTCGGCCAAGACTGTCGCGCCTCCGATGGCGTGGGCGGCAGGATCGTCCCATGCAGCCGATCTTCGTTCTCGTGCACAGCCCGTCCGTAGGTCCCTCGACCTGGCGCCCTGTGGCCGAACACCTGACGGCGGCGGGATACCAGGTACGGGTGCCGTCCCTGCTGCACATAGGCACCGGTGCCCCGCCCTTCTGGCCCCGCATCGCAGAAGCCGTCCGCGACGACCTCCGGCAGGTCGCGGCCGGCAGCCCCGTCACCTTGGTGGCACACAGCAACGTGGGCTTGTTTCTCCCGGCGATCCGCTCGGGCCTCGACCATCCGGTGATCAGCTCGATCTTCGTCGATGCCGCGCTACCGGCCCGGATCGGACCGACCCCTGTCGCCTCATCCGAACTGCTGGAGTTCCTCAGCCCGTTGGCGGTGAACGGCAGGCTGCCGCGCTGGACCGACTGGTGGGACGAGACAGACGTCGCCCCCATGTTCTCCGACCCGATGATGCGGCAGACAGTCATCGAAGAGCAGCCCACTCTGCCGCTGTCCTACTACGAGCAGCACATCCCGGTCCCCGACGGCTGGGATGACCATCCCTGCTCCTACCTGCTGTTCGGCCCTCCTTATGACGACTTCTCCGCCGAAGCCCGCGCACGCGGCTGGCGTGTGGCCCACCTGCCCGGCGCACACCTCCACCAGATCGTCGATCCCGCCGGCACAGCCAGGCACCTCGTCGAACTCGCTACCACGCCTTGATCCACTTCCGATACACGCCCCGCTGTGCATGTCCGCCGATGTCGCCCAGGGGCTCGGAGGGGACCTGCCCACCTGGACGTGTCGTCGACATTCCCTCCCCCGTGGTCGACACCTCCGGCAGCTTCACCGTCTCGATGGCTGTGCCGTCGACGCTGACCGCGGTCTGGTTGGTGGCGGTGTTGTTCAGCCTCACCCAGGCGGCCGTCGCGCCTGTCTCGGCGGCCGAAGTGCTGTCCGAGGCGCGGCGCGTGAAAGCCCACTTGGCGGTCGAGCCGTTCACCCGGCCGGTGCTGTCTGTGACCGCCTGTGAGAGCTGACGACCAGGCGGTCCGTGCCTATGACAGCCGCCGCCGATCGGCGGCGGCTGTCATAGGGGCGGCCGGGTGGTCCGGTCAGCTCACCGCACGGCCTGGCCATGCGGGTCACCTGTGCGAGCGAGGAACGCGGTCAGGCCCAGGGGCTGACCGCCTTGAAGGAACTGTCGGCGCGGAAGGTGGCGTTGTCCTGGTAGGGGTCGACGCGCAGCTCGTAGTTGTAGTGGCGGATGTAGCGGCCGGGGTAGTTGTACGACTCCAGGCCGACCGAGCCGGCGACCGAACCCGGCCGGGCGCAGAAGGTGGCGTCGCTGTTGAAGAGCGTCGTGCCGTTGCTCGCGTCGAAGCGGATCCGGTAGTCCTTGTGACGCAGGTAGCGACCGGAGGAGTCACGGAACGAGTAGCAGCTGCCGTCCGCCAGGCCGGGGACGACGGTGAAGGTGGCGCTCTGCTTGACCGCCGTGGTGCCGGCCGACGTCACCGGGTCGAGGTAGCCGAGGCTGTCGGAGCGTACGACGGCGTAGCGGTCGGGGAAGTTGACCGACTGGAGCGAGCGGGTGGTGTTCGTCGGCAGGGCGGTGCCGGCGGAGACCGGGTCGATGCTGCTCAGGGTGGGTGCGACCTTCTTGATCAGGCCGCCTGCGTCGAACTCCATCTTGTCGATGGTGGTTTCGCGGTGGGTGCCGTCGCCGCCGGGGATGGCGAAGCGGTGGTAGGCGATGTACCAGTCGTCGGTGTTCGGCACCTGCACCACCGAGTGGTGGCCGGGGCCCTTGATGCCCAGCGAGAGGTCCTTTTCCAGGATCACGCTGCGCTTGGTCCAGGGACCGGTGGGCGAGGGGGCGGTGGCGTAGTCGACGCGGTAGTTCTCGTCCCGGGTGTCGTTCTCCGACCACATGAGGTAGTAGGTGCCCTGGCGCTTGATGACGAAGGAACCCTCGTTGTAGCCGCTGGGAGTGATCTCGGTGACCTTCGCGGGGTCGAAGGAGACCATGTCGTCGTTCAGCGGGACCACGTAGGCGTGGCCGTTGCCCCAGTAGAGGTACGACTGGCCGTCGTCGTCGGTGAAGACGTCCGGGTCGATCATCTGGCCGGCGTAGGCGCCGCGGGCAATCAGCGGCTTGCCCAGGGGGTCCGTGAACGGGCCGGTGGGTGAGTCGGAGACCGCGACTCCGATGTTCGTGTCGGCGGAGTAGTAGAAGTAGTACTTCCCGTTCTTCGCGGTCATCGTCGGGGCCCACGCCCGGTTGTCCGCCCAGGAGATGCCGGGGCCGAGGTCCAGGATGACGCCGTGGTCCGTCCAGTGGACCAGGTCCTTGGACGAGTACGCCTTGAACTGCGTACCGCTCCAGCCCGCGAAGCCGTCGGTGGTCGGGTAGATGTAGTAGGTGTCGCCGAAGCGGACGATGTTCGGGTCGGCGGTGAGCCCCGGAAGGACCGGGCTCCTCATGATCTGAGCCGAGACCGTCCAGGTGCGCTTGGCGCCGTCGGAGCCGGTCACCTCGTACGTCACCGGATTGCTGAAGTCGCGCGGGGTGCCGGAGGCCGGGCTGATGGACGCGCCCTGGGCGAGGGTGAACTGCGGGGCGAGCGCGGTGAGGTCCGTTCCCTCCTTCATCGGCAGGGTGATCTTGCTGTTGGCGTCGTCGACGATGGCGTCGATCTTCAGGTCCGGGTGGGTCACCTTGGCAATGCCCGTGGTGTTCCCGCTGACTTCGAGGACCTCGCCGGGCGTCAGCGCGCGGTTGTAGACCCGGAAGTCGCGCATCTTGCCCTTGAAGAGCTTGTCACTGCTGTAGAGCGACTTGCCGATGTAGTTGGCCGTGGTGGTGCCGGATCCGATGGAGGCGGGGGTGGTGGTGACCGACGTGTTGCGGGCCACCTCCACACCGTCCTGGTAGAGGACGCCCGTGGTGCCGGTCTGGGTGTAGGTGACGTGCTTCCAGACCGAGCGCGGCAGCGCGGCGGACGTCTTGGTGTTCTGCTCGGTGGAGAAGCTCCCGGAGGCGATGGCGGTCCGCAGCGAGTTGCCGGTGGTGAACAGGTACCCGTTGCCGGCGCCGTTGCTGGTGTTGCCGAAGCCGTAGAGGAAGTACGGCGTGGCCTGGGCGGCGTCGATCTGCACGTCCATCGAGACGGTGATCGAGTTCATGCCGCTCATGATGTTGTCCGGCACCTTGATGTAGGTGTCGGAGCCGTTGAACGTGAGCCCTTCCCCGGAGCCGGACCAGCCGGCGGTGCCGTTGACGGTTCCGTTCCGGCCATGCCCCGAGGCGTCCACCGCCACGGTGCCCGAGGTGGCGTCCAGTTTGTACCAGAGAGCCAGGCCGTCGGTTGTCGCCGCCGCCTGGGCGGAGGTCGACGGGCCGACGACGCCCACCAGGAGCGAGGCGACGGCCGTGGCGGCCAGAGCGCCCGGCCGGACTCTTCGGCGGCCCCGAGGTCTCACGCTGCGCATGGGTTCACATCCCCTGAAGAAGACATGCACGAGGAGGAAGCGCGAGGTCTCGGCGGAGGTGCTGGTGTTCCGCTCGTATGACATCGCGCTGCGTGAGTGTGAAGTGGAGCACGAACCAACGTCAATAGTTTTCGAACAGCGTCCGACGAGTCGAACAAATATCTTCCATGCTCGGGGACGGGCGGGCTGAACAGGGTCTGGTGGTGCCGCACCTGGTCGAAGCCCCAGGCGCGCACCTGTCCTCGATGGTGGCTTCGCCCTTTGGGCGAGGTCGGATGCTTTGGCCGGCCAGTAGGCGTGAGCCCGTCTGTAGCCGGTGGCCCGGTGATCAATGGTCGACGGCACCGACATCGCTGAAGCTCCTCGCACCTCGGCTGGGATGCGCGTCCGCAGAAGAAAGGAACCCCAGCCGACGTACGGCTGGGGTTCCTCGAGGCGGTGAGTATCGGTCAGCAGGTGGGGTCGCCCACGCCGTGAACCGCTCGTCTACGCGTCGGCGGACGGCACCACATCGCGATCACCGTGGATCAGGCGGGTCAGCGCTGCAGGGTGAGCAGGCCCGGCCGGTACGGCAGCGTCAGGTACCCGGCGCCGTCCGAGGAGGGGTTCCTGCCCTGGTAGAGAAGCTGCAGGTTGCAGGGGTCGACCGTCATGGTCTGGTCGGGGTTGTCGCGGACCAGGTCACCGTGGCTGATGTCGTTGGTCCAGGTGGCATTGCTGTTGGCCTTGCCGGCGAAGGGGTTGCTTTCGGTGGCGGCCTGCGGGGTCCACGAACCGTTCAGGCTGGAGGCCGTGAACGAGCGGAAGAAACGCTGCTCGTTCACACCCCGAGCCTCGACGAGCATGAGGTACTGGTTCTGGCCCTTGACCTTGTAGACCTCCGGCGCCTCGAACAGGTTCTTCTCCGTGTCGCTCATAACCGTCGTGAACGAGGAGCCGAAGCTGCTGGGGAAGTTCCCGATCGGCATGCTCGCCCGGTAGATGCTGCCGTTGTCAGCGGCGAAGAACAGGTACATGTTCTGGTCGTCGGCGATCATGGTCGGGTCGATCGGGGCATCCTTCCGGTTCGGATCGGGGTTCTGGGGGAGGGTGCCGGTGAACAGCGGCTGCTTGGCGGACCAGCCGTTGGGGTTGGTGGGGTCGCTGGACGTGCGGTAGTAGAGCGGCCACTGGCTCCACTGGGACACGATCACCCAGATGTTCTTGGGCGCGAAGTAGAACAGTTCGGGCGCCACCGCGGACTCGTTCATCGGGGTCTGAGTGGCCGCCCCCATGTCCGACCAGTTCGTGAAGGGACTGAACATCGTCGAGCCCCAATTCTGTCCGTCGGAGGTGGTCGCGTAGACCAGGTTCTTGCCGTTGTACTTCACGGTGGTGAAGTCCTTCAGCGCGACCTGCCCGTTCGCGGGCTGCGCCAGCGGACCGGTCGAGGTCCACCGGTAGGTCGACGGAAGAGCACACGTGTTGCTCGCCCCGGACAGGCCGGTCCACTTCTGGTTGGTGCCGCCGTGGCAGGACCAGATCTGCACCGGCGTGCCGTTGGCCTTGCCCCAGCCCGAGACCTCCAGGCACAGCCCGGACCGCACGCCGACGATCGTGCCGTCGGAGTTCACCCGCCACTGCTGGTTGTCACTGCCGTTGCACGTCCAGATCTGCACCGGGGTCCCGGACGTGGTGGCGCCGCCCCGGACATCCAGGCACTTGTTGCCGTACACGGTCAGCTGGTTGCTGTCCGTCAACGTCCACTGCTGGTTGATACCACCGTGGCAGTCCCAGATCTGCACGTTCGCGCCGTCGGTCTGGCTGAAGCCCGACACATCGAGACACTTGCCGGAATCAACACCGCGCACGTCGCTGGTGGTGGCCGCCTGAGCCGGGCCGGCGACGAGCAGCGCCGCCAACGTGACCAGGGCCGCGACCGCGGCGGCGAACACCGCAGACAGATGTCTGCGGGTGAAACGTGATCTGCGCATGGGGACCTCGTCGTCCTTGAGTAAGCGGTTCCGGGCCCCGTCAGAGGCTGTCCGGACGGCAATGTGGTGCGGTTCGTGGCGGTGCGTGGGCGCCGGGCTGACCTCTTTCGGCTCAACGGCATACCGTGCCCCACCCGAAGTGGGCATCGAGCGTCACCGAGCCAGGAGGACGAATGGAGCTGTCACACGGCTTTGTTATAAAGGCACCAGTCGTGTTCGCCGCCCTGCCTGGGCCGCTTGGGCGCCCGCAGTGGAGGCTTGGACGGCGTCGGGTGAGCCCGTCACGGTCCCGGCGTCATCAGGACGGTCGCAGCCGGCAAGCCCAGGACCGAGACTCGGCGACGGCCGAAGCGTTTGAGCGTTCATGCCTCTCCTCGTACGGTCGGGTCCGGCCGGGGGCGGTGGCCGGGATCGTCTCGGTTCAGGGCGCGGACAGCTCGAACCGCGTGACGCGGACCGAGCCACCGAGCGCCTGGGCGGCGTGGTTGAAGAAAGCAAAACCAGGAGCGGCCCTGGCGTGTTCGCAATATCGAACGAGGGTCGAAGTGTCGAGCAACCTGGATCATAGAGAAGCTGTGAGCGGCGTCAATACATCTCACATGATTCGCGAGCAACACCGAAACGGTCACACCGCTTATGAATGGAAAGCCGCAGGTCTTGGCGCCCTCTTTCGCGGCGATCTCACCAGTTCGGGAAGGCGTCTCGAACCCGCCCGCAGCGGATTCCCCTACCAGCGCGCAGAGGCTCCGCCCCCGAAGGTTGCGCGGCGGGGCTCGTCCGTCGATTCGTGCGGCGGGATGGCCCCACACGGCTTGCCTCACCGTGCGGGGCCCGCGGCTGGGGAAGGCGTTCTGGTCGTGCTTCAGGAGGGCCGCCGTGGTGAAGCTCGCGGCGGCGCCTGCGGGCAGTCGGTAGCTGTACGTCGTATCGCCCCAGGGGACGTCGAACGTGGCCGTGCCGCTGCCGGACTTGTAAGCCACCGACAGTTGGGTGCCGTCGGGCAGTTGAGCGTTCTTGCGCCATGGCGTTGGGGCCGATCAGTGCGACGCTGCGGATGCCTTCCGGCGACGGCGTCGGCGGCAGGTCTGCCTCGTCACAGCTGCCCTCCGGCGTCGGCGGCAGGTCCGCCTGCTCGCGGCTGCCGCCCAGTGCCAACGGCAGCAGCTCGCCCTGGTTGCGCAGCAGCACCATCCCCCGGGCCGCGACCTCCCGCTCAACAGCCGGGCGTTCTCGGTCATCGGCGCCGACTCGATGCCGTCGTCGACACCCGAGTAGGCGGCCATCACGCTCCAGGGCTCGGCCTCGGCGATGACCTGCTCGAACGGCGCCAGGTAGACCTCGCGCAGGGTGCGCTCGTCCAGCCGGGAGCGGTAGCGGGTGCGGTCGGTCTCGGAGTCGTTGGCGACGAAGTGCTTCAGGCACGCGCTCACGCCCCGGTTCTGCAGACCGCGTACGAGGGCGGCGGCCCAGGGTGCCGGTGAGCAGGGGGTCCTCGGAGAAGTACTCGAAGTGCCGTCCGGCGACCGGGGTGCGCTGAAGGTTCACCACCGGGCCCAGGACGACGTCGACGCCCTTGCGGCGCGCCTCCGTCGCGAACAGGTTCCCCAGCCGCTCGGCGAGTTCGGTGTCCCAGGTGGCCGCGAGCGCGCTCGGCGCCGGGGCCAGCAGACCGGTTTCGGCCGGGCCATCGCCGGTCCCGCGTACTCCCTGCGGGCCGTCCGACATCGTCACCGCCGACAGACCGAGGCGGCTCTCAAGTCCCGCTCGGCGCCCCGGCTCCGCGACCCCGCAACCATGGCGACGCCGCCGCATCAGCGCGTCCGGGGTGCCGCCTGTTCGTGTGCTGCGCCCGTTCCCACAGTCAAGCTGTAGGAACGTCGGCGCGCACGGATGGGCATGGCCACGACGGGTGTGGCTCCCGAACAGGTCACGGATCGAACTCTTGCTTGTCGGCTTGGCCGGCGGTCACAGCTCCTTCGCGTAGGTGTCCTGGTACGCCGCCCTCCCTCCGAACACGTTCAGGCCGATGTGTCCGCTCGTGTACGTCGTGTCCGTCACGTCGATGATCCGCTTGCCGTCGAGGAACACCTGGATGCGGTCGCCCTCGGTGAGGATGCGGACGGGGTAGGTCGTGCCGCGGCGGACCAGAGCCGGGACGCGGGCGAGGGCGGCGCCGTCCTCGAAGTAGCCGTTGGCCTTGGCGACCAGGCGGATCACGCGTAGGTCGGGGTCGATGTTGAGGCAGTAGGCGTCGGCGCCGTCGGAGGAGGCGCGCCAGAAGAGGGAGAGGGCGCCGCCCGTGTCCGGGTCGGAGCCGCCGAGCCGGACCAGAGTCGTGAGGTCCAAGTCCGTCGCCGTGCGGGCCGAGATCGCGTTGGAGTCCTTGTCGAAGCTTCCGGCGCGGCCCGCGCTGTCCGTCGACCAGCGGCCGGCGGGGGTGATCGTCAACTTGCCGAGGTCCGAGCGGAATTCACCGCCGCTCGGAGCGGCCACCAGCGGCTTCACACGGTCCACCAGGCGGAAGGTGCTGTCGAGCCTGTGCACCGTGAGCGACTCGATGTGCGCGGTGCCGCCCTTGGCGTAGAACGCCATGCCGTCGGCGTCCGGGCCGGGGAAGATCAGGCTGGTCACGACGGCCTGTCCGTCCGCGCCGAATGCCTCGACCGAGGACGAGTCGACGTACACGCGCAGGGTCGCGCGGCCGTCGGTCGTCTTCATCGGCGCGGTCGTGCGGCCCGTGAAGTACTGCGTGAAGTCGCTCAGGCCCGATGCCGAGCGGTCCACGAACAGTTCCTGGGTCTCGGCGTCGTATCCGACTGTCGTGTGGTGGTCGTCGTCGGTCCGGAGCCGGAAGCCGATCTCCGTGGCGGTGCCGAGGGTGATCTCGGCCTCGATCTCGTAGGCGATGCCCCGGACTCCCGCGAGCGGGTTCGCGGAGGTGGGGCCGACGGCGAGGTCCTCGCGGGTCGTGGTGGACGTGCGCAGCGTGACCAGCTCCGGGACCGGGCGCTGCGCCAGGCGTACGCCGTCGGCGGTGTCCGTGAGGGTCAGTTCGCGGGGGGTGCTCAGCTGGCCGTTCCAGCCGCCGGTCGGGGCACTGAAGGGGTAGTCCCAGTTGCTCATCCAGCCGAGCCAGACGCGGCGGTCGTCGGGCAGGCCGTAGAAGGACATGGCGGCGTAGTAGTCACGGCCGGAGTCGGCGCGCAGGACCGTGCCGGCCTTCTGGTCGGGAGTGAAACCGGTGCCGTTCCACTCACCCGTGAAGTACTGGGCGGCCGAGCCGTTCGTGGCGCGTACGGCACCGGTGCTCAGGGTGAGGACCCACTTCACCTTGTCCTTGTCGCCGTCGACGGGGAGCGGGAAGAAGTCGGGGCACTCCCAGACGCCGGGTGTGGCCCAGTCGCCGTAGCCGAAGGAGCTGACCTGGGTCCAGGTGAGGAGGTCGGTGGAGGTGAGGAAGCGGATGTTGTCGCCGCCGGAGACGACCATCAGCCACTGGTCGTGGGCCTCGTCGCGGATGACCTTCGGGTCGCGGAAGGTCCAGCCGGCGTCGGGGCCGCCCGGGTTCTGCACGGCCGGACTCGAGCCGCCGTGAAGCTGCCATGATCGGCCCTTGTCCTTGCTGTACGCGATGCGCACGCTCGCGTTCCCGCCCGGCTTGTCCGGGTGGTAGCTCGTGTAATAGGCGATCAGGCCCGGGCCGCCGTCGAAGAGACCGGAGGTGTCGTCGGCGTCCACGACCGCGCAGCCGGTCCAGCAGTGGCCGTAGGCGTTCCAGGGCAGGGCGATCGGCAGGGGCTGCCAGTGGACGAGGTCGGTGCTGACCGCGTGCGCCCAGCGTCCCTCGTCCTGGTGGAAGAGGTGGTACTCGCCGTCGTGGTGCAGCAGGCCGCAGGGGTCGCTGGTGGGGCCGGTGAGCTGGGAGTAGTGGTACGTGGGGCGGTACGGCTCGGTGAAGTGGTCGGCGGTGCTTCGGACTTCGACGTTCTGGAAGTACGACGTCCCGTGCGCGGCCGCGGTGCCGAAGGCGGCGCCCTTGGTGCGGGACACGCGGGTCTTGAGCGCCCGTACGCCGTCCACGTACACCTCGATGGTCCTGCCCGTCGCGCGGGCCTCGACGCGGTACGTGCCTGCGGCCGTGATGCGCCGGACCGGGCCGGAGGCGGAGGCGAGGCGGGTGCCGGAGGAGCGGTCCAGCAGGACGACGGCGTTGCGGCCGGCTTCCACGCGGGCTTCGTAGCCGCCGGAGCCGTCCGCGGACGCGCGCAGGACGAGGCCGGCCGAGGAGGAGCGGTCGCCGGGCGTGATGTCGGCCCTCGCCACCAGGTCGCCGTCGGTGAAGGGGGCCGTGCGCAGGCCGTTCTCGCCGCGGATGCCGCGCAGGTCCGGGGTCCAGGTGCCGGAGCGGGCCGTCCAGCCCTGGAGGCCGGTGGTGAGGTCGGCCGCGGCGATGTTCTCGAAGGACACCTCGCCGGCCGAAGCCGTGACGGCGAGTCGGCCCTTCGTGTGGGTGGAGTCCTGGGCGGTGATGACGGGGCTGTAGCCGTCGGGAGAGAGGAAGTTGGTCTGCCAGTGCACGCGCAGTTCGTCGTGTTCGGCTTCGACGCGCAGACGGTAGACCGTGTCGGCCTTGATGGTGGTCGCGTAGGTGCCGAGGGTGACGTTGCCGTCGATGCGGTAGAGCCTCAGCCTGCCCTGGTCCGCGTCGACTTGGACGCCGTAGCCGTGCGTGGCCGTGGCGTCGGTGCGCACCAGCAGTGAGGCGATGGCGGAGGCGTCGTGCAGGAGCAGGTCGGCTTGGAGCGCGGTGCCGTACGTCTTGGTCGTGGTGATGGCGCGGGCGGTGGCCCCCTGGGTCGGGGCCGCGCGCCAGCCCAGCGGACTCGCCGTCCAGGTGCCGCCGCTCGTGGTCCAGCCGGTGAGGTTGGTGGTGACCGAGGAGAGGGAGGGCGGGCCGAAGGTGACCTTGCCGCCCTGGGCGAGCAGGCCCACCGAGCCGGTGTCGTGGCGGTGATCCTCGGTGTGGAGGAGCCGCTTGCCGTCGACATGCACCGTCAGCTCGGGTCCGTCGACTGCCACTTCGAGGTGGTAGGGCTTTCCGGCCTGCGCGCCCGGGAGTGGGGCGGTGGCGAGTGTGTCGCCGCCGGCCAGGTCGTAGAGCCGTATGCGGGCGCGGCCGGGGTCGAGGGCGACCGCGTATCCGGTCGAGCCGTCGAGGGCGGCCCGGAACACCAACGCGCCTACGGCGGAGGAGGATCGGGGCGTGATGCGGGCCGCGTACGTGCCCTTGGCCGCGAGTTGCTGCTCGGACAGGGCGAGGGCGGGCCCGCGTCGGCCGGCGGTCGCCTTCTGGCCGCCGTCCAAGGTGCGGGTCCAGGTGCCGGCGACGGGGATGGGGTCGGGAATCGGGGCGGGCACCGGGGTTGCTCCGGCGGCGCTCGGGTCGGCGGCCTGCGCTGCGGGGAGGATGCCTGCGAGAGGCAGCAGGGTGGCGGCGGTTCCTCCCGCGAGCAGGAGAGTACGGCGGGAAACGCTCATGGCGGCTCCTGAGGGAGAACAGGGGGGTGGACCACGGCCCGGGGGGACGTCCACCCCGCGGGCCGTGGCCGTGTGTAAGACCGTCACGGCCACAGCGGCCGGGGTCCGTCGGTGAAGGCCGACGCCATCTGCCAGGCGTCGAACCGCTCCAGGGCCACGTCGCCGTCGGTACCGATACCGACGCCGACGGCCTCGTCCGGGCGGGTGGGGTAGATGCGGGCGGTCAGGGCACGCCCGTTGGCGAAGATCTCCAGTGCGGAGTGGTCGACGAGGACGCGCAGGTCGACCCGGCCGTCGGGGTCCAACCGCAGTTCCCCGTGCCGGGGTTCGGTGTCGACCGTCGGGTCGAGACTGCTGGTCTCGCGGTGCAGTCGGAGGGTGCCGCTCGCTCCGTCGGGCGCCCGGCTCACCTCCACGACCGTGCGTTCCGCGCCGTCCGGTGTCTCGCGGAGCACGAGCCGGGCGGTCGCTCCGGGAGCGAGACGCAGGGTCGTCTCGATGTCCAGCTGGTCCCCGCGCACGGCGGACAGCCGGGTGTACGAGTCGGCCAGCCGGCCCGGAGCCACCTCTACGCGCTCCCGCCGCAGCTCGGTCAGCTCCGGCACCGGGGCCTGGTGCAGGCCGCCGTCCGTGGCGAGCGTGACGACCCTCGGCAGGGACATCACACCGCACCAGCCGGCCTGCGCGTTCGCCTCGTCCGTCCGGCCCTCCTGGAGCCAGCCGAGCATGATGCGGCGGCCGTGCTCGTCACGGGTGGACTGGGGGGCGTAGAAGTAGCGGCCGCCGTAGTCGAGGCGGTGGAGGGCGGTCGGGGTGAAGGTGTCACCCTGGTAGCGGCCGGTCCAGTACAGGGGGTGGTGGGTGGTGCCCTCGTCCCAGGCGGAGAAGACCAGCACGTCGGTGCTGCCGGCCTCCTCGTCCTCGCCGAGCCGGAAGAGGTCGACGCACTCCCACATCGTGCCGGTCCAGTCGAGCTCGCCCTGGTTCTGCGAGGCGTCGCCGGTCAGCAGGGGGCCGACGTAGCGCCAGCTGCGCAGGTCGTCGGATTCGTACAGGAAGGCCGTTCCGCCGGCGCCCCGGATTCCCGAGCCCACCAGCTGGCGCCACACCGTGTTCTCGCCGGAGCCCTCCCGCCAGACGCAGTGGTCGCGGAAGGCCGTGATGTCGACGCCCTCCGGCGGGGCGGTGATGACGGGGTTGGCCGGGTCCTTGGTCCAGTACCTCAGATCCGCCGATCCCCTGGCCACGCACGGGAGTTCATGCTCGCCGTGCCTGCCCGAGTAGACGAGCGTGGGCACTCCCCTGTCGTCCACCAGGACACCGGACCAACAGCCGTCGCGGTCCGGGCCGTCCGAGCCCGGCACCAGGGCGACCGGCTCGTCGGCCCAGTGCACGAGGTCGGTACTGGTGGCGTGGCCCCAGTGGATGCGGTGGTGGGCGGCGGCGAGCGGGTTGTACTGGTAGAAGAGGTGGTAGACGCCGTTCCAGTGACTCAGCCCGTTGGGGTCGTTGAGCCAGCCGCCCGGCGAGGTGAAGTGGAAGCGGGGGCGGTGGGGGTCGCGCAGGGCGCGCTCGGCCAGCCCCTCGGCGGTGTGGCTGCCGGAGGGGAAGGTGAGGTCGTGGGTCATGCGGCGGTGGTCTCCGCTTTCTCAGTGGCGTCGGTGTCGTCGGTGGCCTCGCCGTCCGGCCGGTCGGTGGCCTTGAGGACGCGGCGGGCGATGTCGGAGGCGGGTGCGCGCAGATGGCAGCGCACCCAGTGGGGTTGTCCGTCGTCTTCGCCGACGATGTGGCGGACGGGCTCGGTGCGGCTGCACGTGCCGTCGTCGCCGTAGGGGCAGGAAGTGGGGTTGAGGATCGCCTCGCGCAGGCGGGCGCGCTCGACGGGGTCGTAGCTGCCGGCCCGTTCGGGGTCGGGTACGGCGGACAGCAGCAGGCGCGTGTAGGGGTGGGCGGGGGCGTCCATGACGGCCAGTGCGTCGCCGCCCTCGACCAGTTCGCCGGCGAACATGACCATCGTGGTGTCGGCGAGGTAGCGGGCGGAGCCCAGGTCGTGCGTGATGTAGAGCATGGCGATGTTCCGCTCGTCGCGCAGGCGCCGCATCAGGTTGAGCACGCCGACGCGCACGGAGACGTCCAGCATCGACGTCGGTTCGTCGGCCAGGATGAGGCGCGGTTCCACCGCCAACGCGCGAGCGATGGAGACGCGCTGACGCTGGCCGCCGGAGAGTTCGTGCGGGTAGGACTGGAGCATGTCCTCGGTCAGGCCGACCGTTTTCATCAGCTCGCGCAGCGCCTCTGGTGTGGCGGAGTGGCCGTGCAGGACGAGGGCCCGGGTGAGGAAGTGCTCGATGCGGTGGACGGGGTTGAGTGAGCCGAAGGGGTCCTGGAACACCATCTGGACCTTGCGGCGGTACGCCCGTGACGCCCGGCGCTGCTCGGTGCGCAGGACGTCCTCGCCGTCGAGCAGCACCTGTCCGGCGGAGGGCTGTTCGAGGCGGGCGAGACAGCGGGCGATGGTGGACTTGCCGCTGCCGGACTCGCCGACCAGGGCGGTGATCCGGCCGGCCGGGAGATCGAAGGAAACGTCGTTGACGGCACGGACGCGGCGCCGGGAGAAGACGGTGCCGACCTGGAAGTCCTTGGTCAGACCGCGTACGGACAGCAGGGGCTGGGTCATCGCGGGGCTCCCTGGGCACTCTGGGCCGCCCACCGGCCGGGGGCGATCTCGCGCAGGTCGGGGATGTTCGTGGAGCAGTCCGAGCGGTCCTCGGGACAGCGGACGTGGAAGCCGCAGCTGTCGGCGGTGCGCGGGGCGTCGAAGAGGCCGGTGAGTTCTTGGCGCGGGCCGGTCAGCGGCGGGAAGGCGTTCATCAGCGCCTCGGTGTAGGGGTGGAGCGGCTGGGCGAACAAGTCCTTGGCGTCGGCGAGTTCGACGATCCGTCCGCCGTACATCACGCCCATGCGGTCCGACAGCTCGACCATCAGGGACATGTCGTGGGTGATGAAGAGGATGGAGAAGCCCAGCTCGCGCTGGAGGTCGCGGATCTGCGCCATGATCTCCTGCTGCACGACCACGTCGAGCGCGGTGGTCGGCTCGTCCATGATCAGCAGCCGGGGGTGGAGTGCGACGGCCATGGCGATGACCACGCGCTGGCGCATGCCGCCGGAGAGCTGGTGCGGGTACGCCTTCAGCCTTCCCGGGTCGATGCCGACCAGCCGAAGCAGCTCGCCGGCCCGCTCCCGCGCGGCCCGCTTCTTCATCCGCTCGTGGGTGGTGAAGATGTCGACGATCTGCTCGCCGATCGTCAGGACGGGGTTGAGCGAGTTCATCGCCGACTGGAAGACCATGGCGATCTCCCGCCACCGGAAGGCGCGCAGCTCGCGTGCGTCGAGGGCGAGGACGTCCCTGCCCTGAAAGCGGATGCTGCCCGCGGTGATCTCCGCCGGGGGCTTCAGCAGCCGCATCACCGCGTTGGCGATGGTCGACTTGCCGCAGCCGGATTCTCCGGCGAGGCCGAAGATCTCTCCGGCGCCGATGGAGAAGGAGACGTCGTCGGCGCCCACGACGGTGCGTCCGTCGCCGCGGTATTCGACGCGCAGGCCGTTCACCTCAAGTACGGGTTCCATGGCTCAGCCCCTCCTCTCACGGCGGGAACGGCGGTTGCGCAGTCTGGGGTTGGTGACCTCGTCGACCGCGTAGTTGACCAGCGCGAGCGCGAACGCGACGAGCGCGATGCACAGTCCGGAGGGGACGAAGGCCCACCACGTGCCGGTCATCAGCGCGCCGTCGTTGCCGGCCCAGTACAGGTTGGTGCCCCAGCTGACGACGCTGCTGTCGCCGAGGCCGAGGAACTCCAGGCCGGCCTGGGCGCCGATGCCGAAGATCACGCAGCCGAGCAGCGTGGTCATCACCACGGACGCCATGTTGGGCAGGATCTCGCGGAACATGATCCGCAGCGGGCGCTCCCCCGTGACGACGGCCGCTGCCACGAAGTCCTTGCCGCGGATCGACTTGGCCTGCGCGCGCAGGACCCGGGCCGAGCCCGCCCAGCCGGTGACGACGAGGACCAGGATCACGGTGGAGGTCCCGGGCGGCAGGAACGCGGCCAGGATGATGAGCAGGGGCAGGCCGGGCAGCAGCAGGAAGACGTTGGTGACCAGGGTCAGCGCGTCGTCCACGATGCGGCCGAAGTACGCGGACGCCAGGCCGACGACGATGGCGACCGCGGTTGCCACGAGCCCCACGGTGAACCCGACGAAGAGGGAACTGCGCGCACCCCACAGGGTGAGGGCGAGCACGTCCTGTCCCTTGGCGGTCGTACCGAGCCAGTGTGCGGCCGAGGGGGCCTGGCTGCCCGTGGAGTTGATGAGCGACGGGTCGCCCGGTGCCAGGACGGGCGCGAGCAGGGCCAGCAGCGCGAAGAGAGCGAGCAGGATCAGCCCGGTCAACGCCTTCTTGCTGTCGATGAGCTGGCGCAGCAGGCCGCGCCGGCGGGAGGTGCGCGCGGGGGCGGTCGGCGTGGCGGCCGTCGCGATTTCGATGGCGGTCATGTCGGCAGCCTCCTCAGCGGACGCGGACGCGCGGGTCGAGGCGGACGTAGACGAGGTCGACGAGGAAGTTCGCGATCAGTACCGCCGCCGTGATCGTCAGGAAGATGCCCTGCATCAGCGGGTAGTCCAGGCCCTGGACGGACATCAGCAGCTGGTAGCCGATGCCGGGGTAGGCGAACACGACCTCGGTGAGCAGGGCGCCGCCGACGACGAAGCCGAGTGCCATGCCGAAGTTGGTGACGGAGGGCAGCAGGGCGTTGCGGGCTGCGTAGCGGAACATGATCCGCGAGGGGCTGAGCCCCTTCGCCTCGGCCATGGTGATGTAGTCCTCGGCCGCCGTGGCGATCATGGTGTTGCGCATGCCGAGCATCCAGCCGCCGACGGAGACCAGCACGATGGTCAGCGCCGGCAGCACCAGGTGGGTGGCGACGTTGGAGAGGAACTCGCCGTTGAAGCCGGGGGTCAGTCCGACGTCGTAGGCGTGCCGCAGCGGGAACCAGTTCAGGCTCACCCCGAACAGGTACAGCGCGCCCATGGCCAGCCAGAAGTACGGGAACGAGCCGACGAAGATCAGCAGGGGCGGGAAGGCGGAGTCGAGGACGCCGCCGCGCCGCCAGGCGGCGACGATGCCGAGCAGGTTGCCGACGACGGCCGCGACGACGAGCGCGACGCCGCCGAGCAGCAGGGTCCAGCCGATCTGCGAGCCGATCACCTCGGAGACCGGGGTGGGGAAGCGGGTGATGGAGATGCCGAGGTCGCCGGTGAAGACGCTCTTGACGTAGGAGACGTACTGCTCCCAGAGGGGGCGGTTGTCGAGACCGAAGAGTTTTCGCAACTGGGCTATCTGGTCGGGCTGCATCGTGCCCTGGGCCTGCGCGAACATCCGCGAGACCGGGTCGCCCGGCATGAAGCGCGGGAGAACGAAGTTCAGGGTGATGGAGGCCCAGAAGGCGAGCAGATAGAACCCCAGGTTGCGCAGGATCAGACGCACGGGTCGTGCTCCCTGTCGGTGGGGGGTGAACGTGTGGCTCGGTGCGCGGGGCGGCCGCCCGGGGAGGAGGGCGGCCGCCGGTCCGTGCGGGCGGCGTCAGCCCTTGACGGGCTTCAGCGACGTGAGCACGAGGACCGTGCTGCCGTTGCGGTTGCCGAGGGTGGCGTACGGGTTCTCTTCGGTGGGCCAGCCGGTGAAGCGGGCGTCCGTGTACGCGCCCCACTCGGGGCCGGTGAACAGCGGGACGACGGGCGCGTCCTTGTCGTACAGCTCCTGCAGGCCGTTCATCTGCTCGCGCTGCGCACTCTCGTCCGTGGCCGCGGCGAAGGCGTCGATGAGCTTGTCGGCCTTCTTGTCGCCGAAGCGGTGGTAGTTCTCCGTGGCCTGCTTGCCGACCGGCTGCACCATCTTGGTCGACATCACGCCGCGGAAGTACTCGTACGGGGTGGCGCCGTTGTTGCTCCACACGATGCCGGTGTCGAAGGTGCCGGTGTTGTACGAGGACGAGACCGCCGACCAGTCGGGCGTTTTCACGGTGGCGGTGATGCCGACCTTCGCGAGGTCCTGCTTGATGATGTTGGCGACCGAGATCCAGTCGGAGGAGGCGGAGCCGACGGAGATGTCGAGTGTGAAGTTCTTGCCGTTCTTCAGCTTCCGCTTGCCGCCGCTCTCCTTGTAGCCGGCCGCGTCGAGGGCCTTGGCCGCCGCGTCGGTGTCGTGCTTCGTCCAGGCGCAGGACGCGGCGAGGTCCTTGTCGCGCCACTTGTCGTACGTGCGGGCCAGGCCCGTGCAGTCGGCGGGTTCGGCGTAGCCGTTCATCGCGACCTTGGTGATCTGGTCGCGGTCGACGGCCATGCTGAGCGCCTTGCGCACGGCCGGGTCGTCGAAGGGCGCCTTGGTGGTGTTCAGCTGCCAGTTGATCATGGCGCCGGTGGCGGGGAACCAGTAGTGGTTGTGCTTCTTGTCCTTGGCGACGAAGGACTTCTCGATGTCCGGGATGAACGACTGCGTCCAGTCCACCTCGCCGTTGGTGAAGGCGATGTTGGCGCTGTCGTTGCCGGAGAACGCGAGCATCTGGATGCCGGCGATCCGCTGCTTGTCCGGCTGCCAGTAGTCGGGGTTCTTGCGCAACTCGTACGACTGGCTCTGGAACTTCTCGATCTTGGTGTACGGGCCGGTGCCGACCGGGTTCGGGTTGGTGAACTTCGCCGGGTCCTTCACCTTGGACCAGATGTGCTTCGGCACGATGTAGTGACCGCTGATCTCGTAGAAGGCAGGCGAGAACGCCTTGTTGTAGGAGAACTTCACCGTGTGGGCGTCGACCGCGGTGACCTTGTCGAGGTAGTCGAAGCCGCCCAGGACCTTCTTCTGGAGCTCGAAGGTGTAGACGACGTCGCCGGCGGTGAGTGCCTGGCCGTCCGACCACTTGACGCCCTCACGCAGCGTGAAGGTGAGGGACTTGCCGTCCTTGGCCTGCTCCCACTTGGTGGCCAGCCACGGCGTGTCCTTGGCGTCCGCCATGCTGTGCACGACCAGCGGCTCGTAGACGGCCTCCTTGGTCATGGGGGCGGCCTGCGGGGAGAGAGGGTTGAAGTTGCGCGTGAACGTCGCCAGGTCCTCGCGCGGGATGGTGAGCAGCTGGTTGCCGGAGGTGTCACCGGCGCCGGAGGCGCCCGAGCCACCCGTACAGGCGGACAGGACCAGGGCCGCGGCGGCGGTCGCGGTGACCGCTCTCAAGACGGCTCGCGGCCGCCGTGAGGGTATGCGGGAGGGTGCCATAATGGAGACTCTTTTCCTCTCTTCAACACACAGGGCGAAGACGGGACGGGATTCCTCGGCGGACTGATTAGCGGTCAGACCGACGAGCGTTCGAGCAGCGGGCAGTCGATCGTCACCCGATGGGTGTCGAGCGGCTGCCCCGCTGCGAGAGCGGCGAGCATGTCGATGCCCTTGGTGCCCATGGCCTCGAAGGGCAGGGCGAGCGTCGTCAGCTTCGGCCGCAGATAGGCGGCGATGAGTTCCTGGTTGTCGAACCCCACCACGGCCACGTCGTGCGGGATGCGCAGCCCACGTTCCTTGATCGCGTCGTACGCGCCCATCGCCATCCGGTCGTTTCCGCAGAACAGCGCGGTCGGCCGGTCGCCGGCCGGGCGGTCCAGCAGTTCGCAGGCGGCGCCATAGGCGCCGTCGGCGGTCGCCCAGCCGGGGACGACGAGGGAGGGGTCGGGGGTGATCCCGGCCTCGCGCAGGGCACGTTCGTACCCCTCGCGCCTGCCGATGGCGGCCGGGATCGCCGGGTCGAGGTTGATGAACCCGATGCGGGTGTGACCGGCGTCCAGGAGCCGGCGGGTCGCCTTGTATCCGCCCGACACCTCGTCGGGCAGGATGCACGGCAGCTCCCCTTCGGCGTCGTAGCAGTTGACGAGCACCGTCGGCACCTCCCGGGCGGCCTTGGGGAGCGTGACGGCGCGGTGCCAGGTCGTGGCGTACAGGAGCCCTTCCACGCGGTGCTCCAGCATCTGGTCGAGCGCGGCGGCCTCCTGGGCGGGGTCGCCCTCGCTCGCGGCGATCAGCAGGAATCTCCGGTCACCCCAGGCGCGGCTCTGCGCGCCCGTGATCACCTCCCCCGCGAAGGGGCCGGTCACGATCTCGGTGATCAGCCCGAACCACCCGCTGCGGTTCGCGGCCAGCGCCCGCGCCCCGGCGTTGGGCCGGTAGCCGAGCTCGTCGATCGCCTCGAAGATCCGCTGACGGGTCTCGTCGGCGATGGCGGTGCCGGGCTTGTCGTTCAGCACGAAGGAGACTGTGGTCTGCGAGACACCCGCGTGACGCGCCACATCACTCATGGTCACGCGACGCGGCTTGCTCGTGGCCACTTCCAGTCCCCTTTGGTCGGCGGACAGCGGACCAGATACTGATCCACTCTCTAGTCATGCGCTTTAGTAATGCGCTTTACTTCAGTGTTGCACGGAAGTTACGACCGTTCGCACGGCATGTCAATACCTACGCATGGGTTGCATCCCGCCACCGCGCGGTCCCCTACACCGGTGCGTCGCGCGGAACGAGCAGCACCGGCCACCGGGCCGTCCACGGGGCCTCACGAGACCCCCGGGCCAAGCCGGGCAGTGGTCCGATCAGCGCCACGCGGCGCTGCAGCCGAAGCTCCCGCAGAGTCCGGCGGACGCCGACGGTCAGGAGGTTCTGGCCCGAAGACGAGTGCGGTGGGCGGCTGGGGGAGGGCAAGAAGCTCGCGCGCGGCCTCCTGGGCGGCGTCCGCTCCGTGCAGGCCGCGCCGTACGAGGGCAGGGTGCAGCCGCGCCGTAGTCGTCGGATCACCCTCCGTCACCATCGGAGGCGGAGGCCGCGGCCTGTTCGGCTCCGCCCTGCGCACCCCCTTCAGCAGGCGAGCAGTACCCGCGGCTCCCGGTGCCCGTCTACGCCCCTGGGTGACCACGCCGACCGGTTCCTCGCCAACCGCCCGGCGCTCGTTGTCGCCAGCGACGGGCCCCGTCAGACCGTGCCGGGCGAACAGCTCCTCCAACCGCGCACGCCGGTCGGCGAACGGCCCACGGAGCAACTCCCGGCCGTAGACCTGGATCACATCAAAGACGGAAGCGCGCGAGTCCCAGAATCCTGGCGGAGACCATGCGGATACCCGCACGCTCAACCGCCGTTGCAGGGATCTGCGCACGGGTTCCGTTGAGTGCTGGCTTGCTTCGGCCCACTGCGAGGATTGGCGGTCCGCAGACGAGGCCCCGTGATCGGCACCCGCACGGAAACCGGTTACCGTCTTGGCGGCAGGTCGTGACCCGACATAGGGGACCGCCTGCCCGGGCGTCACCAGGGGGAGTGGACCACATGGAACTGCGCGACATCGAGATCTTCCTGACCCTCGCGGAGGAATTGCACTTCGGGCGGACCGCACAGCGGCTGCACATTTCGCAGGCCCGGGTCAGCCAGTCCATCGCCCGGCAGGAGCGGCGCATCGGCGCCGCCCTGTTCGAACGCACCAGCAGGCGAGTGACGCTGACCGAGATCGGTGCCCGGCTCCGCGACGATCTCAAGGCCGGTTATGACCGCATCCGCGCCGGTGTCGCCGCGGCGACGGAGGCCGCCGAGGGCACCCGCGGCAGCCTCGTGTTGGTCCTTCAAGGAGATGCACGGCAGCGACCCTTTCGGGCCCCTGCGCAGGGAAGAGGTAGATCTGGCGTTGCTGTGGCTGCCGGTACGCGAACCCGACCTCACCGTCGGGCCGGTACTGCGCACCAGACCATTGGTGCTGATGGTCGGCGCCTCCCACCCGCTCGCAAGGCGCGAATCGGTGGAGATGGAGGACCTGGGTGACTGTCTGGTGACCCGTCCGCACCCCGACGCACCGATCCCTCCCTATTGGCTGGAGGCCCTGCTGCCGTCCAGAACTCCTTCCGGACGGCCTATCCGGCGCGGTGGCCCGGGTATCTCCGTGTGGCAGGAGTGTCTGTGCCGTGGTGGCGTCTGGCGAGGTGGTCACGCCGATCCAGGCCGAGGCCGCCCACTACTACTCCTGGCCGGACATCGTCTACCTGCCCATCCGCGACGCCCCGTTGGGAGAGTGGGCTCTGGTGTGGCGTGGCGTACCACAGGGGAAAACCCTCTGATCCGGGCCTTCCTCTCGGCTGCCGAGCACGCCCTCACCGAGCACCCGACGGACCTGCAACCTGGCGCGGCGAGCCGTGGCCGACGGGCCGGAGGCAGCGGGACGAACCACCAGCCGGGGCGTGATCGATAAGCCGAGGATTATGGATCCTTCCCGAATGCGTCGTTGATCACCGGGTCCTGGTCGGGAATGGTGAAGGCCATGCCCACGATTCCCGACCCGACCGTGCTGCACCCCCTGCCGGAGCACGAGCGCGTGGTACTCCTCAAACCCCTGGTCACCGATCCGCGCATCGAGATCGGCGAGTTCACGTACTACGACGACCCGGACGGCGCCGAGGAGTTCGAGCGGCGCAACGTGCTGTACGCCTACGGCCCCGAGCGCCTCGTCATCGGCAAGTACTGCGCGATCGCCACCGGCACCCGCTTCCTCATGGCGGGCGCCGAGCACCCCATGCTCGGGGTGTCCACCTTCCCGTTCACGATGTTCGGCGGTGCGTGGGCCGAACGCACCCTGGACGTCGTCACGTCGATGCCGAGCCGCGGCGACACCGTCGTCGGCAACGACGTGTGGTTCGGGAACGGCGTCACCGTCATGCCGGGTGTCACCATCGGCGACGGCGCGATCATCGCCACCGGGGCCGTCGTCACCAGCGACGTGCCGCCATACACGGTCGTCGGCGGCAACCCGGCCGGCCCCATCAAGCAGCGGTACGACGACGAGGACGTCGAGCGGCTGCTGCGCGCCGCCTGGTGGGACTGGCCCGTCGAACTGGTCTCCGAGCACGTCCGCACGATCATGTCCGGCACCCCGACGGAGATCGAGGCCGTCGCCGCCGAGCGGCTGGAGCCGACCGTCGCCGAGTGGAACCGCTCCGTCGTCGAGGAGTTCCGGGCGAACGGCGGCAAGGTCGGCGGCCCCTTCGAGGGCGGCACCCTCGCCCTGCTCACCACGGCCGGAGCGAGGACCGGACGGCCGCGGACCAGCCCCGTCGGCTACCTGGAGATCGACGGCCAGGCGGTCGTCATCGCCTCCGCGGGCGGCGGCGACAAGAACCCCGCCTGGTACCACAATCTGCGCGCCAACCCCATCCTGACCGTCGAGGTCGGCACCAACACCTACCAGGCCCGCACCCGAATCACCGAGGGCGAGGAACGTGACCGCCTCTTCGCCCGTGTCTGCGAGATCGCCCCCGGCTACGCGGAGTACCAGCGGGGGACCGACCGGGTCATTCCCGTCGTCGTTCTGGAGACCGACGAGTACGACGACGGGCGCCGGGCGCGCGGGCTCGGCCGGGAGCTGGCCGAGGTGCACGCCTGGCTGCGCCAGGAGATCGGCGAACTGCGCGCGCGGGCCGCCGCGTTCGTCGCGGGTCAGGGCGAGCAGCCGCGGTCGGGTGACCTCGTCCCGGACGTGCTGAAAGACCTGCGCGACCACTGCCTCAGCTTCTGCCAGGCCCTGGAAGTGCACCACGTCGGCGAGGACGAACACGCCTTCCCCGCCCTCGAGAAGACCTTCCCCGGCCTCGCCCCGACCCTCGCCCGCCTGCGCGAGGAGCACCGCACCGTGGCCCGCCTCCGCTCGGAGATCGCGGACCGGCTGGAGAAGCTGGAGGTCGGCGACCCGGCCGGAGTGCTGGCCGAACTGGACCTGCTCATAGGCCGGTTGGAACGGCACTTCGCCTACGAGGAGGCCACCTTGGTCACCGCACTGGACGCCCTGGGGTTCGCTCCAGCCCGGCGAGGAGCTCCGCCTACGGGGTGAGGCGGAGTGAGGGCCTCGCGGGGCAGTTCGTCCAGGACGTCCTCGGCTGCCTGTGCGTAGGCCCGGACCAGCTCCGTCTCGGCTGTCGTACGCCAGATCAGCGCCCACCGGCCGGGCGGGGCGTCCTCGATCGGGATGTACACGATGCCGGGGCGTTGGTAGTAGCGGGGTGCGTCCGCGTGAACCACACAGGCGAGGCCCTCGGAGAGGACGAAACCCTCGATCTCCTGGAAGGTCGTGACCACCGGGCCCCGCGGGATCGGCCGCCCGGTCGGCGTGTGAAACGGTTCGACAGCCTCCTCCCAGTAGCGGGGAGCTGTCTCGGGGAACGCTGGAAGGACACAGCCCCCGATGTCCTCCAGACGGACGCGCCGACGGTCGGCCAGCGGATGGGAGTCGGACACCATCAGGAACAGCGGTCCCTCCACGACCACCGGGCCCACGGCCAGATCGGGCTCGTGCAGGGGCAGCCAGCAGGTCTGCAGATCGACCTCCCCGGCGCGCAGCAGCCCGAACGGATCACTGAAATGCACCTCGTGGAAGGAGAGGGCGCAGGACGGATACCTCTCCCGGAACAGCCTGGTGGCCGGCGCCAGATCGTGGGCCTGGGTACCGAACAGCCCGAGCCGCAGGGAGCCCCGGACCCCCCGTGCAGTTTCCACCGCGGACTCCACCCCGTCGCGGATGCGGTCGTACCCGGCCTTCAGATCGTCGCACAGCCGCGCCCCCAGTGGGGTGAGGGCGACCCGGCGGCTGGTTCGCTCGAACAGCGCGGCGCCGATGCGGCGTTCCTGTTTGGCGATGGCCTGGCTGACCCGTGCCTGGGTGATGTGTAACCGCTCGGCCGTCCGCCCGAAGTGCAGTTCCTCCGCCAGTGTCAGAAATATTTCGATGTCCCGCAGCTCCACGCCGCCCTCCCCCTTGGATCAACGCTCCGCATAGACCCTAACCCGAGGAGAACATCCAGCTCATGGCAGAACCAGTGCGCATCGTCTGCGTGGAGCCTGTCTCACGGGCCGACGTCGATGCCTGGCACGAGGTCGTTGCCGCATCGATGGCCGAGGACCTGCCCGACGCACCCCCGCCGACCCGTGCGCAGGCGCACGCGAGGCTCACCGGGCCGACGCCGGGCAGCGGGATGCTGACCTGGCTCGCGTACAAGGATGACGGCGGGAGCCGCGGCCGAGCGGTCGGCGCGGCCACCCTGCGCCTGTTCGAGCGTGCGGGCCAGGACCACCTGGCTGAGGTTGACCTGCATGTACGCCCCGACGCACGGCGCAACGGCACCGGCACGCAGTTGCTGGCCGCTGTGGCCGCCGAAGCGGCATCGGCCGGGCGCCGCAGCCTGATCGCGGAGGCACCCGCGTGCACTCCCGCAGACCTGTTCTGCGTACGGCACGGCTTCCGCCGCGCCCTGACCCTGCACCACCTCCTGCTGCCCCTGAGCGAGGTGCACAGCGGCTGGCTCGACGAACTGACCACGGCCGAGCACCCCGGCTACCGCACGGCCGAGTGGCACGGCACCGTGCCGGACGCGCTCGCGGACGCCTTCGCCACAGCCAAGAACGCCATGAACGGCATGCCCACCCGCGGCCTGGACTACGGCTCGGTCGCCTGGGACGCCGAGCAGGTGCGTGCCATGGCCGCGGTCGTGACCGGACACGGCGACACCCTGCTGACCGTCGCCGCCGTCCACGGCGACGAGACCGCCGAGAACGCCGAAATCGCCGGCTTCACCGAGGTCGTGATCCCCGGCGGCACGGTGGCGCGCGCCCAGCAGTACGACACCGCCGTGGTGCCCGCCCACCGCGGCCACGGCCTCAGCGTATGGCTCAAGGCCCACATGCTGCGCCGTCTGCACGACGAGTACCCCCAGGTCACCGAGGTCGAGACCGACAATGCCGCGGACAACACCCACATGCTCGCGGTCAACGAACAGCTCGGCTTCCGCCGCCGGCGCACCACCTACGAGTACCAACTCGCACTCACCGGACGAACCGAACGAGAGGAACCCGCATGACCACTTTCGACCCGGCACCCGAGTTCGACCGACAGGTCCGCACCCTCACCGAGCTCGGCTACCCGAAGCTCTCCGGACTCGCCCCGGAGCAGTTCGCCGCCCTGCTCGCGCCCTTGCGCACCACCGCACTGGCGGCGGACGCGAAGTACGGCGAGTACGACCCCGTCGCCGGCCGTGTGCCGTTCGTACTGGTCGTCACCCGGGCGCTCGCCCCGATCGAGGAGACGATGCCGCGCACCACCCTGCACGGCGGGAAACTCCCCGGATTCGTCGACCGCTCCTTCGAACCCGGCGCCCTCGAACGCTTCGTCGCCACGACGGAGGCGGAACTGCCCGACCAGCGGGCGTACCTGCTGTTCGACGTCGAACGCGGGGAGGAGTTCTGCGGCGTCGTACCCCGTGACGCCATGGCCACGATCGCGGAGCGGGGGCGCACCCTGCTCACCATCGAGGAGGGCATCGCCCTCGTCACGCACTTCCCGCAGGTGCTGGTGAAGAACAAGTGCTTCTCGCTCGGCAACTCCCGCAGCGGTGACCGCCGCGTCCCGGCCCTCTGGATCAGCCAGAAGGCCCCCAAGCTGGGCTGGTGCTGGGAGGGAAACCCGCACACCTGGCTCGGCATGGCCTCCGCCGGCGGCCGCCGCACCAGCGACGCGTCCGCCTGACGGCCTGCATTCCAGCTCGTTTCCTACTCGCAGTGACAAGGAGAACCCACATGTAGTTCGCGATCGTCATCATCGAGAACACCGAATCCAGGCGGAGGATCCAGGAGGACCGCCTCGCGTACCGGAAGCAGATCGAGGCGTGGATGGGCGAGCAGGCCCAAGCCGGTGTCCTCGTGGGCGGCCAGGCGTTCTGACCGAGTCCGTCCGTCCTGTCACGGTGCGCCGGGAGGATGACGGCATCCCCAAGGCGACCGAGGGCCCGTTCTCGGACGGCGAGGAGACACTGGGCGGCTACGTCTTCGTCGAGGCCGCCGACCGGGATGCCGCCGTCGACATCGCCAAGACGTGGCCGACCGCGGAGACCCTCGAGGTACGGCCCCTCTGGACGGCCGAGTAAGAGGTCACCCCACCTACCCTCGGGCTCGCGGTCCGGTGACCGCCGCGTCCGGGCGATCTGGATCAGCCTGAAGCCGCCCAAGCTGGGGTGGTGCTGGAAAAGCAACCCGCACACCTGGCTCAGCATGGCCTCCGCCTCCGGCCGTCAGGCGACGCCTCCCGGCCCCTGAAGGACCGGCAGCCTGCTCACCGAGGCGTTCGGCCAAGCGCCAGGCACCACGACCGATCTACGAAGGAATCGAAGGAATCACCGTATGCGCAAGCTTGTGGTACTACATCGCCGCCACCCTCGACGGCTTCATCACCGGACCGGAAGGCGGCGACCCCACGGGGCCGGGAGGCTTCTGGACCCCCACAAACGACTTCGTCCGGCACCTCATCGCCGAATACCCCGAAACCCTTCCCGGCCCGGCCCGGACCGGGCCGCGCTCGGTGTAACCGCCGAGGGCACCTGCTTCGACAGCGTCGTGGAGGGACGCAAGAGCTACGAGGTCGGCCTTGCGGCCGGTGTCACCAACGCCTATCCCCACCTGCGGCACCTGGTCTTCTCCCGGACCCTCACCCAGAGCCCGGACCCCGAACACAATCATCGGGTCGATGGCCGGCACCCCCTCCGGTACGAGGCCATGGGCCACCCCCGACGAAACAGCTCCGAGACGGCCCCTGCTGTTTCCCTGCGTCCTGCGAAAGTCCCGAATCCGGCGCCCGGGGCCATCGCAGCCGCCGCATGCGGCGCCTTCTCCGGCCACCGAGTGGCACATCCGTGCAAACCAGAATCGTTCGAACCGCAGCCGACAGCAGCGACGTTGAACTCGCGAGCGGCGGATTCAATCCGTTGGCCCAAAGTTCTGAATCCGAACGCCCGATGAGACGTTTCCGCAGGTCACAGACCTGCACAGGTGGGGCGGGTGGGACTCGAACCCACGGCCGACGGATTTTGAGTCCATGGAGGATCTTGGCGGTCCTTGCCGATCAACGCTCGTCTTTGGCGTTTTTCCAGGCCAGACCGGGTGAGCCAGGCCGGAGCTGCTCAGTCCTTGTCGGTCTGTTCCTGTCCTTGTGTCCCGAACGCGTCCCAAACGCGTCCTGGAGGGACTGGCTTCGACAGCGTGAGCCGGCCCCCTTGTCAGCTTGGGTTCCAGAGGTGGTCGCAACACCAGACCCTGAGGGGTGTTGCATTGACCAAGCCGCGGCGGACCTACAAGAAGCGTGGACCTGCTCCATGACCATCGTGCTTGGCCGGAACGTCAGGAGAGGCGAACCAGCTACCGTGAGCGATCTGCCGATGTCTGCCGCTGCCCGGAGCCGGGGGCCACCGGATGGGAAAGCCGATCGTTCCGCAGCTCGAGTCACCCGCTCCGTGTCAGGGGCCGGCGTGCCGCTCCAGCAGGGGCCGGACGCTGAAGGGCTGTACCTCGAGCAGGACGATGGTGGTGTTGGACAGGGCAACCCCAGGTGCTTCCAGCAACAGGTTCATGATGCGGTGCAGGTCTTCGGTGTCCCGGGCGACAACGCGGGCGAGCAAGTCACAGGTCGAGTGACCTGCGACGTTGAACGCCAAGCTGAGGTCAAAAGTGTTGACTCAAAGGGGTTTGCGCCGGGGCGTTGCCGCTCACGCCTGTATGCGGTTCCGGTCATCGGCGGGAGCCGGGGCCTGGGCGTCCAGCGGCTCGGATGGATGCCGTACACGCCGCCGGGCCCCGGGCCTGCGGATGTGCGGCGTCAGCGGGAGTGGCCGAGTTGGGTGAGGGCCAGGTCGAGCATGTCGGCGAAGAAGTCGGCTGCGGTGGTGTCGATGCACAGCGGTGGCTTGATCTTGAGGATGTTGAGGTGGTCCCCGGTTGGCTGGAGGATCACGCCGAGGTCGAGCATGCGGTCGCAGAGTTCGGCGGTCTCTTCTGTGGCGGGTTCCAGGCCGGCGCGGTCCCGGACGAGTTCGAGGCCGAGGTAGAGGCCCGAGCCGTGGACGGCGCCGATGATGCCGTAGCGGTCGGCCAGTGCCTCGAGCCGGCTTTTCAGATGGCCGCCGACGCGCGCCGCGTTCCCTTGGAGGTCTTCGTCGCGCAGGGTGTCCAGGACGGTGAGGCCCACGATGCTGGAGACAGGGCTGCCGCCGGTGGAGGAGAAGAAGTAGCCCTGGTCGCGGTACCGGTCCGCGACCGCCTTCGACGCGATGACGGCGCCGAGGGGATGTCCGTTGCCCATGGCCTTGGCGACACAGACGATGTCAGGGACGACCTGCTGCTGCTCGAAGCCCCAGAACCAGTGTCCCAGACGGCCGTATCCGACCTGGACCTCGTCCGCGACGGCCAGGCCGCCGTGACGCCGTACCGCCGCGTACACCTGGGCGAGATAGCCGTCGGGAAGGGCGACTCCTCCGGCGTTGCCGTAGAAGGTCTCGCCGATGAATGCTCCCGCCGGGCGGCCGGCAGCGGCGAGTTCGTCGATCACCGCGACGGCCTCGGGTGCGTAGCGCACGGCATCCGACCCGCGGTGGCGGCCGCGGTAGGAGTTGGGCGAGTCCACGGTGTGCACCCAGCTGGGGCGGGTGGCCAGGGCGTTCGGGTTGTCCTGGAGCGAGGTGGAGACCGCGTCGGAGGCGTACGTCCAGCCGTGGTACGCCTCGCGCAGCGCGACGACGTCGTGCCGGCCGGAGGCCGCGATGGCCAGGCGAAGGCCCAGATCCACCGCTTCCGAACCGGAGTTGACGAGGAACACCGTGTCCAGAGGGTCGGGGAGGAGGGCGGCGAGGCGCTCGCTGAACTCCACCACGGAGGCGTAGTGGAAGCGCGAGTTGGTGTTGAGCCGCCGCAACTGCCGGGAGACCGCCTGCTCGACACGGGGGTGGGCGTGGCCCAATGGAGTGACGTTGTTGACGATGTCGAGGTACGACCGGCCGTCGGTGGACAGCAGATGGTGGCGCCAACCACGTTCGATACGCGGAGGGTTGGCGTAGTAGTGCTCCTGCACGGTGGCGAACGCGGCGTCACGCCGGTCGAGCAGGTCCCTCTCGCGCGTACGGTCGGAGTCGGCCGGGAGGCCGAGGAGCGGGGCGGGGTCGGCGGTGAGCGCGAGCCAGCCGGCGGCGTACTCGGGACGGACCAGGCGCGGGGCGACGGGGCCGTCGGCGTCGCGCAGCGCAACATGGACCGAGGCACCGGAGCTGAGGTGGATGATGTCCTCGCCCGCCTGCACCGTCGCACCGGTGGTGACCACGGGCTGGACCGCGCGGGGGAAGGACAGCGACAGCGCCTGCGCGCCGTAGGTGAGTTCCACGTGGCCCGGCGCCGCAGCGAGGACCTTCCCCGCGGCGGGCACCTGCACCACGGCATCCCGGCCGAGCCAGAGGTCGATTCCGGTGGACACCGTGGCGGTGGACACCGTCGACAGCGCCGAGGTCCGAGTGAGTCGCGCATGGGCGTACCGGGTGGCGACGGCGGCCGCGCCGTCCGCGAGCGCGGAGGTCACCAGCCGGGCCTCGGTGCCGGCGTCCATCCAGGCTCCGTGGTCCATGGAATCGGCGTCGGCGGACAGGTCGAGGAGGGTGATGTCGTCGGCGACGAGGTCCCGCAGGAGAGGGCGCACCGGCGCATCGGCCTGCGTCGTCCGGGCAGGCACGTCGGCCATGCCGGTCGCGTCCCTGATGAGGCGGATCATCACCGGCAGGGGCAGCCAGGTGGCCTGCTCGAATATGCGCCATTCGCGGTCGAGTGCGGCCTTGGCGTAGACGTTGTCCTCGTCGACGGCGGCCTGGTGCCGCCCGCTGGCCACCAGGACGGCGGCGCGCAGGACCACGATCGGCCACACCGCATCGGCTTCCTCGGGGGAGAGCGGCCGAACGGCGTGGAAGGCGCGGACGGCCGGCAGCACGTGGTGAGGCTCGATACCGTCGTGGTGGAGCATCGAGGACAGTGACACGGCGAGTTCGCCGACCGCCCAGCTTGTGGTCACGTCACCGAAGTCGATGACCCCGTCCGGCATGGGCGGGCGGCTGTCGGGACAGCGGATCAGATTGTCGTCGGTGAGGTCCAGGTGCACGGCCTGCGACGGCAGCGTGGCGGCGAGCTTCCGGACATGTGCCCAGGCCTCGGCGGTCGCAGTCTGGACGGCGGTGCGCCGGTCGGGTTCGTCGATGTGCCCGGCGAGCTTGGCGACGACGCGATCGGCGTGCTGCGGGTCCCACTGGAGCACGCGGTCGAGGCCCGGGTGCCGGAAGTCGCGCAGGGCGGTGCTGACCTTTCCGACGATCGTGCCCATGCCCGCCACGGTGCCGGGGGACAGGTGCCGTGGTCCCGAGAGCGTGCCGCCGGGCAGGTAGCGCAGCAGGCGCGCGACGGCCGGACCGTTCTCGGTGTCCACCGTCGTGCGCCGCGGGGAGCCGTCAGGGCGGCGCACGACCGTGGCGATGCGCAGTTCCGGGCGGGTCGAGGCGATCAGGTCGGCTGCCGCGTCCTGGGCTTCGATCTCCACCGTGCCGAAGGCGGGGTTGGCGATCTTCAGAATCGCCGCGGGCGTCCCGTCGTCGGCGTGCAGCAGGAAGTTGGCGTCCTGCTGGCTGCCCAGCGCCTGCGCGCGAGCAGTGATGCCGAGGTGTTCGGCAGCGATGAGCTCAGCCTCGGCCGGCGCCATGCGGGGTGCGGGAAGGGCGTCCTTGGTGAAGAAGTCGATCGTGCGGTACTCGTCGGGCAGCATGCAGGTTCCTCCGCTGGTGCGGGTAAACAGGGCTCGGACGCTCGGATCCCTCAGTCGACGTGCCACAAGAAGCGGTGAGTGTGAATCGCGAAGTAGGGGAAGTTCTCCACGGATGCGACGCCCTCGACGGGCCGCACGACGTCGTTGATGAAGTCCAGAAGATCCCGAGGCTGAGGGCACACCACCTCCGCGATCCGGTCGCCCCCGATGGGCACCAGCCCGACCTCGAGGCTCTCCCCCGGCCCGAACCGCACGGACGATCCGGCGGGTACGGCGAGCCGCATCCCGTAGGCCCTCTCCCGTGCGAAGGCGAGCCGCGGGTTGGCCTCGAAGAAGTGGAAGTGGACGTGACGGAGACCGGCACGGTGGCGGTGTTGGTGACCGTCAGCCGGACGGCCGGCTCGGGCTCGGCGTGCTCGGGTCCCGGCAGCAGCGCGCCCGGAGCCCGCTCACCGAGACACCCGCCGATCGGGGCGCTCACGACCGCGAGCCGCGAACCGTCGTCGAAGACCGCCTCGACGTGCACCTCGGTGACGACGTCCGCGACACCCGGCAGCACGTCGTCCGGGCCGAGCACGGATCTGGCGCGCTCGACGGCCTCCGCGAGCCGGGCACCGTCGCGGGCGGCCTCGCAGACGGTGTCCGCGATCAGAGCGGTCGCCTCCGGCACGTTGAGCCGCAGACCGCGAGCGCGGCGGGCGCGGGCCAGCTCGGCGGCTCCGAAGAGCAGCAGTCGGTCACGCTCCGTGGGAGTCAGTCTCATGCCGCGAGCACCTCCTCGCTTCGCTCACGTTGGAGCCCAGGGCCACAGCGCCGCACGACCCGCCGACCGGCATGGGCCGGTCGGCGGGCTGGAAGCCGCACCGCGTCCGGTCGGTTCACGTCGTGGCCGGCTCGTCGTCGAGGCGGAACCTCGGGTCGCCCGGGACGGACGCGAGGAGTTGAGCGGTGTACGGGTGGTTCGGCGCGGCGAAGGTGGCTCCGGTCGGGCCGAGCTCGACGAGGTCGCCGTGCAGCAGGACCGCGACCGTGTCGCTCACGTGCCGGACGACGGCCAGGTCGTGCGAGATGAACAGCATCGTCAGCGAGAGCCGGCGGCGCAGATCGGCGAGCAGGTTGAGGATCTCGGCCTGGGTCGTCAGGTCGAGGGCCGAGGTGATCTCGTCGGCGATGACGAACCGGGGACGCGGTGCGAGGGCCCGTGCGATCGCCAGCCGCTGCCGTTGACCGCCGGAGAACTCGTGCGGGTAGCGGTCCATGGCGTCCGGGTCGAGGCTCACCTGGACGAGCAGCTCGGCGATCCGGGCCCGGACCGGTTTGACCCTGGCCCGGATCGGATCGAGTGCCTCGGCGAGCGACTGCGCGACGGTGCGCCGCGGGTCGAACGAGGAGTACGGGTCCTGCGGAATCATCTGGACCGTCGCGGCTCCCGCCCGTCCGCGCGAGGCGCGCAGCGGGGCGTCATCCACGAGGATCCGGCCGCTCGACGGCCTGTGGACACCGACGAGTGTCCGCGCGAGCGTCGTCTTGCCCGACCCGGACTCTCCGACGAGTGCGAGGGTGCTGCCCCGGGGGATGTCGAACGAGACTCCCTTGAGCACCCTGCGGGCCGCGACGCCGTGGCCGAGCTCGACGGTGAGATCCTCGACGCGCAGCAGCGGGGCGGCCGCTTGCGGGTCCGGTGCGGTGGCGGTGGCGGACATCAGCGGCTCCCTTCCGCGGCCGGGGGGCGGTCCGCGGCTTTGTCGGAAAAGTCGTCCGACGGCGCCCCGCTCGGCTGCGCCGCATGCACGTCGGCCGTCCACCGGACCGCGCTGAGGGTTCCACCGGCCTCGACCGCGGCAGGCGTCGCCGCGAGCAACGCGCGGGTGTACGGGTGGGTGACCGTCCCCCGGCGCAGGTCGCCGCCCGTCGTCCGGTCGACGACCCGGCCGCCGTGGAGCACCAGGACGGTGTCACAGAGCACGCCGACCACGCCGATGTCGTGCGATATGAACAGCATCGCCGTGCCGTGCTCGCGGTTGATGCGCCGGAACTGCCGCAGCACCTCCGCCTGGACGGTGACATCGAGGGCCGTCGTCGGTTCGTCGGCGATGAGCAGCCGCGGGGTCGTCGTCATCGCGGAGGCGATCGAGGCGCGCTGGAGCATGCCGCCGCTCAGCTCGTGCGGGTGCTGGCGCAGCCGCCGGTCCGGCTCGGTGACGTGGATGTCGGCCAGGGCGCGGACCATGTCCTGCGCGGCCTGACGCCGGGGCGTCCCCAGATGCGCCCTGGCCACCTCGGTGAGCTGGGTGCCGAGCCTCAGCGCGGGGTTGAACGTGCCGATCGGGTCCTGGTAGACGATGCCGATCTCGGTCGCGAGGCGTCGCTCCGGCGGTGTTCCGAGCAGGTCGAGGTCGCCGAGGGCAAGGCGCGACGCGTTCGCCCGCACGCCCTCGGGGAGCAGGCCCGCGACCGCCATGGCGATGGTGGACTTGCCCGAGCCCGACTCCCCGACGAGGCCGACGATCTGGCCGGCCCCGATGGTGAACGACACGTCGTCGACGAGTGTCCGGTCGCCGGCCCGCACGGTCAGCCCGGCGACGGTCAGCAGGCCGTCCGGCTCCGTGCCGGCCGCTGTCCCCGCACCGCCCGACGCCTGAAGCGCCTGAAGCGCCTGTGCCCGGGCGGCCGGTCCCGCCGCGTCCGCCGTCCCGGTCGATGCGGGCGCTGTGCCGCGGGTTCGCGGGTCGACGAGTGAGGCCACGCCGTCTCCGAGGAGCATGGCGCCCACACCGGTGACGATGAGCATGATCGACGGAGCGAGGACGACCGACGGCTGGGCGAAGATCGACGGCAGCGCCTCGTTGAGCAGCCGGCCCCAGTCGTACTGCGGGTTCTGCACACCGAGGCCGACGAACGACAGACTGCTGATGTCGAGCAGGGACAGGGTGAAGCTCGAACTGAGGAGCACCAGCAGAGGCCCGCTGATGTTCGGCAGGACATGCCGGCCCAGGATGCGCAGGCCGGGAACGCCGAGCAGGCGCGCGGTGAGCACGTAGTCCTTGTCCGCGACGGTCGCGGCGAGATTCGCCGTCAACCGTGCGAACCCGGGGACGCCGGCGACGGCGATCGCGACGATCGCGGACCCCATGCCCGGTCCGAGCACCGCCGCGATGACGAGGGCGAGCACGAGCGAGGGGAAGGCCACCGCCGAGTCGATGAGCCGCAGACAGGTCTCGCGCAGCCAGCCGGGGGCCAGGTGGACCAGCGCGCCGATCGCGACGCCGACGACGAACGAGGCGGCGGTGGCGGCGGCGGCCATGAGCAGGGTGAGCCGGGTCGCGACGAGCGCCCGGGCGAGGACGTCACGGCCGAAGGCGTCGGTGCCGAGGAGATGCTCGGCGCCAGGCCCCAGCCGGGCGGCGTCGGTGAGGGTCTCGGCGGAACCGCTCAGCAGCGGCGGTGCCATGAGGGCCACGACGAGGAGCAGTGCGAGGATCACGGCGCCGGACAGCAGCGAGGGGTTGCGGCGCCATCGGCTCACGGTCGCGTCAGTGGCCACGACGACCTCCCTCGAGAGTGCGGGGGTCGACGATCCCGAGGACGACGTCGACGAGGAGGTTGACGAGCAGGGCGAGCATGCCGACGACGAGGATGATGCCCTGGATCACCGGATAGTCCTTGTAGATGATCGCCTGGACGACCTCGGTGCCCAGCCCTGGGTAGGTGAAGACGTTCTCCAGGATGATCGTCCCGCCGAGCAGGGACGTGAGGACGAGACCGCTCAGGGTGAGGACACTCGTGACGAGGTTGGGCAGCGCGTGGCGGAGGTGGAGACGCACGGATCCCAGACGGTGGCCGCGGGCGGTCCTCATGTAGTCCTGGGCGAGCACCGAGGCCGTCTCCTGCCGGACGACCCGGGCGATGGCGAAGGCCGGGCCGATGCAGAGCGCGGCGATCGGCAGGACGAGCGCGCTCGGTGTCGTGGCGCCGCCGGACGGCAGCAGCCCGAGGCTGATCGAGAACAGGACGATGAGGAGGGTCGCGACGACGTAGACCGGCGCCGACGCGAGGAGTCCGGCGACCGTGCCGAAGCCGACGCCGAGCCGGCGGCGGCGTCCGTCACGGGTGAGGACACCGACGGTCATGCCCAGCGGGACGGCGATGACCAGGGAGAGCAGGACGGCCGGGATGACGAGCTGGACGGTGTACGGCAACCGGGTCGCGATGATGTCCGCGACCGGGGTGTCGAACCGGAACGAGGTGCCGAGGCGTCCCGACGCGATGTCGCCGAGGTAGTGGACGAACCGCGTCGCCATCGGCTCGTCGAGAGCCAGTCGTTCGCGTATCGCCGCGAGCGTGGCCGGGGACGAGTTGGTTCCGGCGATCGCGCGGGCCGGGTCCCCGGGCAGCAGGGGCACGATGAGGAACGTCACGACGACGAGCAGCAGCATGGACATCAGCAGGCCGCCCGCCCGGCGGACGGCGAACCCGGCCCAGCCACCGCCCAGCCGCAGCCGGGGAGCGCGCCGGAGGGGTGCGGCGGGCAGCGGTCCGGTCGGGACCGCGGATCCGGCGCTCACAGCGCCCCCGCGAGTGCCGCGTCGTCCGGGTGCCGCTCGTACCAGCGGAACCGCGGTTCGAGCTGGGCCGACAGGCGCAGCAGCGTCGCCTCGTCGTAGGGCGCGCCGACGAGTTGCGCACCGACCGGCAGTCCGTCCGCGGTCGTATGGACGGGCAGCGAGATGGCGGGCAGCCCGGCGATGTTGACGAACGCGGTGAACGAGACCATCCGGGTCTCGGTGGCCCGCGGGCCGTCCGGGTCGGAGTTCGCCTCGTCGTACACGGGGCCGACCGGTGGCGCCACGACCGCCGTGGTCGGGGTGAGGAGAACGTCGAAGTCCCTGCCCCACTGGGCGACCACGTCGCGCGACTCGGCCTGCAGGAGCGCCGCCGTCCGGGCGTAGTCGCCCGCGGTGACCTCGAGGGCGGTCTCCCGACGGCGCCGGATGTAGGGGTCCACCGCGTCGGGATCGTCGACCTCGATGGCGTAGGTGGAGGCACTGATGATCGTCCAGGTGAAGCCCATGATCGCCTCGTACGAGAACATCTTCGGGCGGGCCTCGACGACGTCGTGTCCCAGGTCGCGCAGTGCCTGCGCGGCCGTCAGCGCCGCCTTGCGGCACTCCTCGTCGACCGGCAGCCCGGTCGGCGCGTCGAGGAGCAGGCCGATCCGCAGCCGCCCGGGATCGGCGCCGACCTCCTCGATGTACGGGCGACCCGGTTCGGGCGCGCTGTACCAGGAGAGCCGGTCTGCACGGCCCATGACGTCGAGCATGAGGGCCGCGTCGCGCACGGTGCGGGTGATCGCGCCTTCGGTCGTCGAGTGTTCCCAGCCCCGGACGATCGCGGGCACGCGTCCCCGGCTCGGCTTGAGGCCCACGAGGCCGGTGACGGACGCCGGGACCCGGATCGATCCGCCGCCGTCGCCGGCGTGCGCCACCGGGGCGAGTCCGGCCGCGACGGCCGCCGACGCGCCGCCGCTCGACCCGCCGGAGGTGTGCGCCAGGTTCCACGGGTTGCGCGTCTTGCCGTGCCGGGCGTTCTCGGAGACGGTCAGCGCGCCGAACTCCGGCGAGTTCGTCCGGCCGAGGGGAATCGCGCCGGCGTCGAGGAGGAGCTGGACGTCGGGGTCCGTGACGGTCTGCGGGGTGTCCCGGATCGCCAGTGAGGACATCGTGTTGGGTTGTCCCGCGAGGGAGCTGAGGTCCTTGATGGGGACGGGGACGCCGTGCAGCGGGCCGAGCGGATCGCCGCGCAGCACCGCCCGCTCGGCCCGGACGGCCGCCGCGCGCACGGCGTCGGCGTCGAGCCAGACGACGGCGTTGACGGCGGGATTGATCCGCTCGATGCGGTCGAGGTAAGTCTCGGCCACCTCCACCGGGCTGACCTCTTTCGTGCGCACGAGGTCGGCGATCTGCTGAGCGGTACTGAATGGGTCGATCACCAGGGGCTCCTGTCGGAAAGGTGCAAGGGTCTCGGTGCGGGGCTCCGGAAGAGCGCGGGGATTCTCCGTGCCGGACGGCCGGGTCCGGCCGCGTGGGTCTCCGCCGCGTGCGGGCGGCCTGTCCGTCAGCCGGTGATGCGCAGGATGGGGTCGTCGAGCGAGCCGCCGAGCATCCGTGCGCTGAATCCCTTGCGCAGCGCGTAGATGAACGGGTCGTTGACCAGCGGAACCGCGTCCACCTGCGAGATCAGGGCCTTGGCGGCCTTCTGGTAGGCGGCGCAGCGGGCCTCGTCGGTCGTCGCCTCGGCGCCCTGGGCGAAGGCCTTGTTCACCACGGGGTTCTTCACCGCGCCGACGTTGCCGCCGCCTTCGGGGACGGTCGGGCCCACGAAGTGGGCGAGCGGGTTGGCGAGGCTGCCGAGGAAGTTGAGGTCGGCGAAGACCGTGAGGTCCCAGGCGTCAGGCTTGCCGAACACGGTCCCGACCCAGGCCCCGACGTCGACGTTGGCGAGGGTGACGTCCGCGCCCGCGGCCCGCAGCGCCTCCTGGATGTACTGGTTTCCGGCGCCGGCGGGCCCGACGACCTGGGGGCCGACGAGGCGGATCTTCTTGCCCTTGAGCACGGCGGCCGCCGCGGCCTTGTCCTTCGGTACGAGGAAGGAGGAGCCGGGGTCGTTGCAGGGGACGCCCTTCTGCACGAACATCGTCGACGGCTCACCGGTGTCCTTCGAGACGACCTTGGTGAAGGCGGCGCGGTCGACGGCCTCGGCGACCGCCCGGCGGGTGGCGACGTCGGCGAAGACCGTGCCGGGTCGTTCGTTGAAGAGCAGGTAGAAGTCGGAGAACCTGCTGATGCTCACGCTGTGGCCGCCCACGCCGTCGAAGCGCGGGATGCCGGAGGCGTCGATCTTGCCGATGTCGAGCTGGCCGCTCGTCACGAGGTTGCCGGTCGCCGTCGGGTCGGGCGAGACCAGGTACTCCAGTGTCGCGGCGATCTTGCCGGGAATCTTCGTGCGCCAGGCCGGCCATGCCTTGTACTCCGGGCGAAGCGTGTAGGAGTACGAGACACCGGACTGGGACTTCTCAAGAAGGTACGGGCCGGACTGGGAGCCCTTGGCCTTACCGGCGGCGAGGGCCTTGAGGTCCTTGAGCCCCGCCGGGCAGACGATGCCCGTGCTCGCGACCGACAGACCGGTGACCATGTCGCCCCACGGCCTGGCGAGCGTGATCTTCACCGTCCGCGCCGCGTCGTCGGCGCTCACTTTCACCTTGTTGCCGGGGCCGAAGACCGTGGGGAGATCGGGCGCCGCCGTCTTCGGGTCGACGTAGCGGTCGAGGGACGCCTTGACGACCGTCGGCGTGATCGGCGTCCCGTCGGCGCAGGTCGCGTCGGCGCGCAGGGTGAACGTGGCCGAGGTCGGCGTGTTCTTCCACTTGGTGGCGAGCCCGCCGACGAGCCCGCCGTCGTCCTTGCGCACGAGGGTGTCGTAACTGTTCCGGGCGAGCTGGTAGTCCGGCAGGGACAGAGCCTTGGCCGGGTCGAAGCCGGCCGGCACGTCGATCGTCGTCCGGATCTTCGTCGCCGTGGCGGCATCGCCGCCGCTCGGGTCTGAGGACGTCGATCCCGTGGTGGTACAGCCGGCGAGTACGGCCGTCATGGCGACGGCTGCGGTCACAGGGACCGCGCGGGTACGGGTCTGGCGCATGGGTGCTCCTGGAGAGGGATGTCGCGCTCTGCGCAGGTAGCGCGGAATCGGGCGGGACGAGCGCGAGCAGTTCGGTGTGGAGGCGGTGCGCGCGGCGCTCGGTGGGCCCCGCTCAGGAGCGAGCCGTGGAGCACTCGGTGTGGAGAGGATGCCGCCAAGTGAACGACGTAGTCAATAGCGTTAACTATCTTTGCACGCGCCACCCCTGCCGCCGATTTCGGCCGTAGAAACGCTGTTGGGCGGTGGCCGCGAAGACTGACGCGTGTCAGTCGCGCGGGAGGGTCGCCGCCTCCGCCTCGAGGGCCGCGAGGAGGATGTCCATCTGCCGGTGGAAGACGTCGGTCATGTCGAGGCTGCGCAGATGCTCCTTCGCCGCCTCGGCGTAGGGGAAGGCGTCAGGATCCGCCGACTGGTACTCCTGCACCCAGTTCACCTCGGCGCCGAATCGCTGGTTGACGAGCCGCCAGGCGTTGTTGCTCGCCATGGCGAGGATGAAGTTCGAGAACGCCTGGTAGTGCAGGACGGCCTCCCGGCCGCGCCAGCCGCCGCGGTGGAACGCTTCCAGGACGGCGTCGACGGCGCGCAACTCGTGAACGCCCCGGGTGACTCTGCCCATGCAGAGCGCGGCGGCCGCCGGGTGGTCCAGCGCGGTGTTCCAGGCACGGATCGCCAGGTCCCGCAGCGACTCGGCCCACGACTCGTGCGGCTCGTACCCCTCCAGGGAGATCCTGTCGAGCTCATCCGCGACGGCGATCATGATGTGGTCGCGACTTGCGAAGTGCCGGTAGACCGCGGTCGCGGAGGAGGACAGCTCCTTGCCGAGCCGCTGGAAAGTCAGGGCGTCCGGCCCGTCCTCGTCGAGGATCCGCAGCGCGGTCGCCACGATGAGCCCCTGGGAAAGAGTTCCCCGCTGGAGCCGCTTCGTCGACCGGCCTCCGGCAACTGCCACGCGAACGCCTCCCTCGGACGGACGGCGAGCACACGCTGCCGCAGCCTGCGCCTCCTTACCGGCGACAAGGAAACCAGCCTAAGCGACTGGTGTTGAGCGGACCGTCCTGGGCCCGGTAGCCGGCATCACCATGACCCCCGACTCCCCCGCCGGTCACGGTCTCCACAGGAGAAGGGGAAGCTCAGCGCCGTCTTCCCCACGCGGACGCGGGCCCGTCCGGAAACCGCCACATGGATCACGGACTCCCACGACACCGAACGGCACCACAGCGCGGTCGGCGAAAAACCGCCCGTCGATTTCGGACCATCCGCCCAGGAAGCACGCACTCCGGACCGATCAGCAACAGCTCTATGGCCGCGGCGTGGCCCGCGCGTCCCGCTCGACCGCCCGCGCCTCCGAGTCCTCCAGGGAGGACAGCCACTCGGCGCAGAACCGCTCCGGCTCGAATGGAGTGTCTACCGAACCCGGGCGGTTCACCGCGGATCGTCCCGCGCGATGGCGACACCCACGACCACGACTTCGAAACCATCGCCCGCACCCCAGGGCAACCCGTCCGCATGATCGGCCTCAGACAGCAGGGCCCCCACGGTTGCGCGGACGGGCACCAAGCCACTCGCCGACCGCACGCCCGGCGGTGGCATCGCGGCGACGCCCCACTGACGAGCGGCCCTCGTTCCGTGCACTTGCACCCGGCTCACGGACTGGGCCGTTCCCCCGGCATCCAGCTCGGGGCGGGGCGCACTCGAGTGGACGGCCGTACTCACCCGCCGGCCCCGGCAAAAGGGGCGTACTCGAAGATCGCCGGACGGCACTTCCGAATCCTCGTGTCCTGCCAGCGTCCCGCAGCGGATTCAGTCCGTTGACCCAACGTCCCGAATCCGCGCCCCTGATGAGACGTTTCCGCAGGTCAGAAGCCTGCATGATGGGGCGGGTGGGACTCGAACCCACGGCCGACGGATTATGAGTCCTTTGAGGATCTTGGCGGCCCTTGCCCTTCCGGCTCGGCCACTCGGCCCCATTTCGCACTGCAGCAGGGCTACGGCATGGCCGAGAGGACACCCGGCGCGTCCTCGCCGGCCTGACCCGACGTCACGCGAGTTCCAGACCAAGGCCGTTCAGTGTCAGGTCCAGGGCACCACGAGGACGAAGGAGCGGCTGGCCCGGTACGCGGCCGTGTTCTCGAAAGGGTCGAGCCACAGCTGGAGGTTGTCCCTGTGGCGGAGGTAGCGGCCGGGGTAGTTGTACGACTCCAGGGAGAGCGAACCGGCCGTGGAACCGGAACGGGGGCAGAAGGTGGCGTCCTTCCGGAAGATGACGGATCCGTCGTCGGTGTCCAGCCGGATGCGGAAGGCGTAGTGCCGCAGATACCTGCCCGTGGCGTCCCTGAGTGAGTAGCAGCGGGGGTCGGCCAGGCCGGGAACGAAGGTGAAGGTGGCCGCCTGCCGGGTGGCCGCGGAGCTGGTGGCGCCGACGGGGCCCAGGACGCCGAGTCGGCCGGACTGGCTCACGTAGTCGCCGGGGCTGCCGACCGACCGTAGGGCATGCCGCCCCGAAAACCGCGCCTCAGCCGTCGTCGCCGGGGCTGCTGTCGGCGTCGATGTCGGTGTCCGTGTCGGTGTCCGTGAGGCGGACGTTCTCGGGGACGGCGGCACGGACGAGGCGGCGGGCGACAGCGGGGCCGCGACGGCGGGCCGCGGGGCCGGCTCGTGCGACCCCGTGGCGGTGTACCAGGCCACTCCGGCAGCCGCGAGCGTGATGGCACCTGCGGCTGCCGTCGCCGCGGGCTTGACGGCCAGCCTGCCGATCGTCCGCGCCGTACGGCTTGCACCGCTCGCCGTACGCGTGCCTGCGCCGACGGTCGCCCCGGCCGAGTCCGCCCCCAGCGCCCTGGCCAGTACCAGGCCGGTCAGGCCGGCCGGCACCGGCACCAGCGCGAGGCCGGCCAGCAGCCCCTCCGCCGGTATCAGGTCGGACGAGCTCAACAGGCACTGCGGACAGTCGCGGACATGGCGTGCCAGCCGCTTGCGCCACAGCCCGGACGGCCGCCCGTCCCACGAGGCGAGCACGGCGGCCAGGTCCGGGCAGCGCGGCGAGGCCGTCACGGCTCGTACGACGGTGCGCGCCGTCTCCAGCCGCTCCTTGACCCGCTGGATTCGGACCGCGGCATGCTGCGGTGTGAGGCCGCAGGCCGCCGAGAGCTCGCCGCGGGTCAGTTCACCGGCGCTCTCCATCCACCACAGCGCGAGTACCTCGCGTTCCTCGTCCTCCAGCCAGCGGGTCGCCTCCACCGCTTCACGCCGCTGACCCGACAACGCGAGCCGAAGAATCGCCAGGTCGGAGAAGTCGGCCTGCGGGTCTGGTTCGTGGGCGTTCTCCTCCAGGGGTTCCGCAGTGAGCCAGGTGCGCCCGCTGCGCCATCGGTCACGGATCTGTCGCACGGTGATGGCGACGAGCCAGGACCGGAACCGATCCGGTTGGTCCAATCCGGGCAACCCGTCCAGGACCCGCATCATCGTCTCCTGGACCACGTCGTCGACGTCGCTATGCCCGTCCAGCGCCCGCCCGACGATGTTGTAGACCAACGGCAGACAGTCCCGTATCAGCTGTTCCGAGGCCTGCCGGTCCCCGGCCCGCGCCGCCATGACGACGGCGACGTCCGGCCGTTCTTGCGTGTCCTGCGAGCGCACCCCGCCCCACCTGTCCCGTCGCCTTGCCGATGTGTCGAGGGCGACAGTGTGCCAGAGCGAATCCGGAGGATTTGCGTGGGTCGCTGCTCAGGTGCCGCCCCACGCCTTCATCCATTCCGTGTTTTCCGTTATGCGCGACGCGCCGGTGCGTCTCCTGTGCGTACGACTCCTGCGGACGACCCCATCGGTGAGGACAGACGGAGGCAACGCTGCTTCTCTCGACTTCTCCCTCTTGACACCACTCTTACTCACCTCTAATTTTTCGCTGATTTTCACGAACAGTGTCCGACATTTCGAACCAGGCGTGTACCTGCCGGAACCTTTTGGCTCGCCTCCGCTCCCGCTCCCGGCGCGAAACAAGGATGTCTTTCACCTCGCCCTGGCACCCGCAGAAAGACAGGAATGTACATGTCCGTGCTTCTCAACCGGCTGGCGGCGATATTCGTCGCTGTCGGCCTGCTCTTCACAGCACAAACCCTGACCACCCCTCAGCGGGCCGCCGCCGCCGATCCGGGCTACCTGATGGTGCACTTCACCGGGGAGGGGTCGACCAATCAGCAGATGTACCTCTCGCACAGCACGGACGGCCTGCACTGGAACGACCTCAACGGCGGAGGCATGGTCCTGCGCTCCCCGGTCGGCACGAAGGGTGTGCGCGACCCCGCATTCGTGAGATCCCCTGATGGCAGCAAGTACTGGATCCTCGCGACCGACCTGTGCATCGACTGCGGGCAGACGTGGAGTCAGTCCATCAACGACGGCAGCCGCAGTCTTGTGGTGTGGGAGTCGACGGACCTGGTCACCTGGTCACAGCCGTGGCTGCTGAACGTCGCCGGCGCCATCCCCGACGGGCGCAACGCGTGGGCGCCGGAGGCGATCTGGGACCCGGCCAGCAACAACTACGTGCTGTACTGGGCGACGAACGTGCCCCTCAACGGCGCGACGAAGCACCGCATCTTCTACGCCCGCACCAGCGACTTCCGCACCATCACCACGCCGCAGAGCTACATCGAGCGCCCCGGCACCCAGGAAATCATCGACACCCAGATCATCGAGATGCCGGCCGGCGTCGGCAACTACCGCTACGTGCGGGCCTCCGGCGACGGCCAGATCACACTCGAGGGCAGCAACTCGATCCTGGGGACCTGGACCAGGCTCGGCGACCTCTCCGGCATCGGCCTGCCCGGGTCCATGGTCGAGGGCCCGATGTGGATGAAGTTCAACGGCACCAACAAGTGGGCCCTCTACCTGGACCAGTACGCCACCAGCGGCGGCTACATGCCAGTCCTGACGACCGACCCGTCGAACCCCGCCGCCTACCAGAAGCAGGCGTCGACGAGCTACAACATGGGCGGCACCAAGAAGCGCCACGGCTGGATCATGAACCTGACCGCCGCCGAGGAGGCCCGCGTGCTCGCACGCTGGCCCAACACCCCGGCCCAACGGCTCCAGTCGTACAACTTCCAGGACCGCTACGTGCGCCACACCAACTTCGACGTGCGCATCGACCAGAACGTCAGCACCAGCCCGGACTCCCAGTTCCGGATCAGGACCGGCCTCGCGGGCTCGGGCACCGTCTCCTTCGAGTCGGTGAACTTCCCCGGCTACTTCCTGCGGCACTCCAACTACGACTTCCAGCTCGCCTACAACGACGGCACCAGCCAGTTCGCCGCCGACGCCACCTTCCGCCAGGTCGCCGGGCTCGCCGACTCCACCTGGTCGTCCTTCCAGTCCTACAACTTCCCCGACCGCTACATCCGCCACTACGCCTACGAACTCCGCCTCGACCCGATCACCACCACGACGGCCCGCAGCGACGCCACCTTCCGCGTGACGAACTGACCTGAAACCGGGATGCCGGCGCCTCCATGGGAGAGCGCCGGCATCCCCTTCCTCTGCCTCCCCATGCCCATGCAGGCAAGAAGCACCACCACCGCGTCGCAATCGATGAAGCTGCAAGCGGCACCGGCCGGCGTCTACGGCCCCGGCCACAACGGGTTCTTCATCGCCCGACGGCACCGAGAACTGGATCGTCTACCACGCCAACGACTCCACCACCGACCGCTGCGGCAACGAGCGCACCACCAGGGTCCAGAAGTTCACCTGGAACGCCGACGGCACGCCGAACTTCGGCACCCCGGTGGCCCTCGGCACCACCCTGCCGGGTCCCTCCGGGGAGACGGCGGCCACCCCGACCGCGTACACGCTCGTGAACCGCAACAGCGGCAAGTGCCTGGACGTGTCGGGCGCCAGCACCGCCGACGGCGCGAACATCCTCCAGTGGACCTGTCACGGCGGCGCCAACCAGAAGTGGCGGATCGAGGACCTGGGCAACGACACCAACCGGCTGGTGAACGTCGCGACCGGCAAGGTCATGGACATCGCGAACTGCGGGACGGCCGACGGCACGGACATCCGGCAGTGGTCCTGGCTGAACAACAACTGCCAGCAGTGGCGGCTGGTACCGACCACCTGACCGCCATCAGCCGACACCGTCGACCGCCGCCGCCTTGGGATGCAGAAAAAAGGGGGGGTGTCGGCGCTCTCCTGGAGACGCCGGCACCCCGGTCGGGTCAGCTCGTCACGCGGAAGGTGGCGTCGCCGCGCCCCGTCACACTGGTGGTCGTTTCCTGCTCCGGACGGTCTATGTCAGTCAGTTCCGAACCTTGTGGCCCCTGTATGGCCCCTGAGCCTCTTTGAGGGCGCACCGGACCTGAGGCAGCTGGCTTCCGCCCAGTTCAGCGAATGCATCGGAACTTTGACGCAGCGGACCCCCCTTCCGTACTCCTGCTGGTCCCACTGCGGGCCCGTGCCGGTGAACACCGCTTCCGCGCCGACGGGGCGGGCGTGATGCGTGGCATGCGCTCCTGTGCCCTACCTCTCCGGCGCAGGACGGAATTCATGCCGGGACAGCGGGAAGTCGTCCCGAAAGATTTGTGAGCGGATCTCGCCGCTGAGGATCGCGGTGAGGAAACGGGTCACCGTCATGTCGTACCGTTCCCAGTCCTCTCCGGATTCGTCGTTGATCAGGACGGGCCGGGTGTCGGGGTCGTCGCCAGGCTGTACGAGCCAGTACAAGTACTCCCCGTTGTCGGTGGTCGCCCAGCAGACCATCCGGTTGCCCTCGGTTTCCATCTCGGCCGGCCGGTCCTCGAACTGCCACAGTGCGTCATTTGCTTCCTCGCGTTCTGCGGAGATCTTGAGCTGGTCGTAGACATCGTTGGCACAGCCCGGTTCCAGGAGCAGCAGGTAGCCGTCGACGAAGCCGCCACCGTACGCGTTGATGAATTCCCTGTAGTCCACAGGCGGACCGGTCCGCAACGCTGCCTCGGCGGCGTCCCAGTCCGGGATCCGGGGCGGACCGGACGGCCTGGGGAGGATCTCGGTGAGCCTGGTCAGCTCGGGGCTCATTTCACTGTCTTCCTCATCGGCCAGTTCCTCGAACACGTTGCCGTCACCGCCCCATCACTGGGTGACGAGACCGATCGGATGGTTCGCGTCGCGGGGACACACGGCGATGGTCAGGCGGCCGCGGCCCGGTGAGACTTCGGTGGGGTCGTTGGCCCACATGGTGTCCGCGTCCCGCTGGTCCTCGTACGGGATCCAACTCGTCGTGCTGGGGTCCCATTCGGTTTGGTCGGCCGTCAGGAGCGGACTGAGTTCCGTGCCGCAGACGGAACAGGGCAAGGGCTGCGGTCCCGTGAGCGGCCAGGCGATGTAGCCGCCAACCTTCCAGCCGGGGGCCGTGGACGCGTCCGAGATGTACTGAGGTCCTTCGTCGTCTTCCGGTCCTTCCCATGCGTCGATGCGGTCCCACAACGAGGGGGCGAGAGTCATGAAGTACGGGTGCTCGACGATCTCCTCGGGATGCAGCACGCAGGGCGACGGGACGAGTTCTCGGCGGCCCATGACCTCGGGAGCGGCCTGCTCGGCCAGCGGCGTGGCGACGTCCTCGGAGTGGCGCCAGTGCAGCTGTACATGAAGGTCGTGACGGGTGTCGCCGTGCCGTTCGAAGCCGCACCAGAACACCTGGAGCAGGTCCCCCTCCGCGGCGTCGGGCAGGCCAGGGACGTCGCGCCGGTACAGCTGGGCCACCACGATCAGCGGGATGGGGTCCGTGTCGGCGAGGTGCGGGGCGTGTCGGCCGCGCTTGAAACCGGCGAGTTCGTCGACCTCCTCGGCATTCGGCCCGGACCGCGGGTCACGCCGCCAGGCCCGTTCCAGGAGCTCCCGCTCGCGCACCACCTCGGAGTAGCGGTAGCCGCTGCTGCGCTTGTGCGGAACCGTGCAGACCGGCCAGGGCTCGTCGGCGGGCCACAGCATCGGTCCGCCGACGGAACTGTCATGCACCGTGGGGGTGCCGCGCCGGGGGTGCAGCCGGGTGGCGGTCCGGCGCATCGCGGCGAGTTCCGGGAAGGCCGCTTCCACGTCGACGGGGCGGGGCGGGGTGGTGCGGGTCATGATCCAAGGCTCCCAGGGGTCGCAGGCGGATCCAGGCGAACACGCGGCTCGGTCGACGGGGTGGGGACCCTACCCGCTCAGGGGGCCCACCCGGGTATGGCGGTGCGCACCCCGGCGGCAGGGTTGTCGAGCCAGCCCGTCAGCTCGAATCCCCTGTTGCCGTACGCGGAGTATTCGAGACGGATAGGTATGGGATTGGTCCCCTCGTAGATCGGTTTGATGTCGTACTGGACGACCTCACCCCGCTTCACCGCCTCGAAGATCGGGCCCTCGACCAGATCGCGCTGATACGGGGAGTTGGTGGGGTCCTGGGTCTGGGTGACCAGGTTGTGTCTGGAGTTGTGCTTCACTCCCGCGCCGCCGAGACGGTCGGCGAGGAGGTGGCCGCGAGCCTCGTTGGAAGCCGTGCCATGGCCGCGCCAGCCGGGTGGCGTGACCTTCCCCGCTGGGGTGCCCGACTTCAGCATCTCGGGCCGGATGCAGGCGGAGGAGTGACGTATGAGCCCGCTGTGCGGGATCCTGCACCGTCAGTACGTAGCTGCTGCCGCGCGTCACATAGGTGAGGGGCAACCGCACACTGTACGCCATCGCAGAAACATCACCACATACGGGACGCCCACTGGCCCCTGACTCGGCCCCTGAGGCGGGGCAGGCTCCCAGAAACGTCTGCACAACCAGTCGAGCCGAACACAAGAAACGACAAAACCACAGGCCAAAACGCTTCTGCGCGTGTAGCACCTGGTGGGGCGGGTGGGACTCGAACCCACGGCCGACGGATTATGGGTCCTTTGAGGATCTTGGCGACCCTTGTCGGTCTACGCTCATCCATGACGTTTCAGCAGGTCAGATGCCACGAGCCGTGTCGGTCCTTCTCTGGCTTTGCCTTTCTGTTCCTATCCTTGTGTCCCGCACGCGTCCCGAACACATCCGAGATGGACGGCCCCAAGCAACGTGAGGCCGTTCCCGCCCGCTCGGAAAATGAGTCTCGGACCCACCCGCAGCGGATTCTCCTTCCGACGCTTAGCGCCACGAAGGCAACGGCGCCTCCCCGGCAGCCGACTGGAGAAAGGTGCGAAAGCCGAGGATGAACGGGGGAAGACGAGGCGCAGCCAGGCGCCGGTGATCCCCCGGCGGCCGAAGCGCCCAATGCCGGCGTAGAGCGCCTCGCTCCGATCACCGCGAGCACGATGGCGGCCAGGGCGAAGAAGGCGGTGCCCCAGCGGCCCACCCGAAAGCCCAGGGCGCAGGTCGACCGAAAGGTTGGCTCGCCTCTGCGCGTGCGGCGGTGCGAGGGCGATGTGCCGCGTCAGGCCGCTTCGCGGACGAGGAGGCCCAGCAGGATGATGTCGAGCGCGCCGACGAGTCGCCCCTGGAGGTCGAAGGGGGCTGGTTCCTCTCGGATCCAGCGCAGGATTGTCGTGAAGTAGCAGGCGGCCAGCAGTTGTCCGGCCTGGTCGCAGTCGACGTCCGCCCTGATCTCCCGGCACTGCTGACCCTGTTCGACGATCCTGGCGAGTTCGACCTCCAGAGACGGGTCCTGGAGGAGGCGGCCGTACCGAGCGGAGGCGTCCATCAGGACGGTGGTCTCGGCGCGGGAGGCGACGTTGAGGTCGGCCATCTCCTTCAGGTAACGGCGTAGCCGGTCGCCGACCGGCAGGTCCTCGGCGTGCTCGGCGCCGAGAATCTCAGCGACGCGGGCGCGGCGGCGGACTCCCCATTCCTCGAGGAACCCGACCTTCTGCGCGAAGTGGTTGAAGACGGTGGCCCGTGCGACATCGGCGGCCTCGGCGATCTGCTCCATGGTGGTCGCCTCGTATCCCTGGGCGATGAAGAGACCGACCGCCGTCTCATACAGCTGGTCGTGCAGCTTCCGACGCCTGCGCTCCTGGCGCCCGACTGCCGCGCCGTCCTCGGAGGCGGCTGCCGCGTCCCGGATCTTCATGACCCCCAGTACAACACAAGGCCGCACGGCTCTTGACCCTCCCCCAGCACAGATCTAGATTCCTCCCCACTGCTGGACCTCAGTCCAGCAGTGGATGAAAGTCTCGCGCTGTAGATCTCGGGACGCTGACAAGGAGGCAACGTGGCTTCCGTGACATCCCAGACGGGCTGTGTCGAGCTCGGACACGGCTGTTACGCCTGGATCGCGGGCGCGGTCGGATGGGGCATGAGCAACGCCGGGCTGATCACCGGCCGGGGCGCGTCACTACTCGTCGACACCCTCTACGACCTGCGACTGACCGAGACCATGCTCGACGCGCTGACGCCGCTGACCGCCACCGCGCCGATCACCACCGTGGTCAACACACACGGCAACGGCGACCACTGGTTCGGCAACCAGCTCGTGGCCCACGCCGAGATCATCGCGGCCCGCGGGTCCGTTGCGGACATGCGCCAGGTGGGTCCGGCCGAGATGCGGGCGCTGACCAGTATGGACAGCCCCGCCGGGCGCTTCGCGCGACGGATCTTCGGCCGTTTCGACTACGCCGGCATCGAACCCGCTCTCCCGAACCGATTCTTCGACGGCGAGACCGTCCTGGACATCGGCGGCACCGAGGTCCGCCTCATCGACGTGGGCCCCGCGCACAGCGCCGGGGACACCATCGTGCACGTGCCGCAGGCCCGGACGGTCTACACCGGCGACATCGTCTTCGCCGGGGCGACGCCGATCGTCTGGCACGGCCCCTTCGCTCGCTGGCTCGCCGCCTGCGACCTGCTGCTGGGCCTCGACGCCGACATCGTCGTCCCCGGCCACGGCCCCGTCACCACCAAACAGACCGTCCGCGAGATCCGCGACTACCTCGAATACGTCCACGAGCAGGCCACCGCCCGCTTCACCGCCGGCATGCCCGCCATGGACGCGGCACGCGACATCCGCCTCGGCCGCTTCACCGACCTGCACGAGAACGAACGCCTCGCCGTCAACGTGCACACCGTCTACCGGGAACTCGACCCCGCCCTGCCCCCACTCGACGGCCCCGGGCTGTTCGGCTGCATGGCCGAGCTCTGCCCCCGCGTCTGACCACGCTCCCCCGCTTGCCCTGACGAGGCCCTGCCCTCCCCCGACCGGCGCACCGCCCCTTCCGGTGCACCCAGCTCCCCGCCGTCCCCTCAGGCCGTACATCCCGCCAAATCCAGCAAGGAGGAGACATGGTCTCCACCCCCGCCCCACCCGCCGCCCGGTCGTCCGATGCCGCACCGGCCGCTACGGCACGCCACACCAGCACGATCATCGCCGGCTGTCTGGCCGTCTGCCTGGCCCAGATCGGACTGGTCCTGCCCGCCGCGATCAACGGCGTCATGCAGCGCACCCTCCATGCGTCCGGCGGAGAACTGACCTGGATCAGTGACGCCTTCCTGGTGCCCGCCGCCGTCCTCGCGCTGACCTTCGGCGTCCTGGGCGACCTGTACGGCCGTAAGAAACTGGTGGTGGGCGCGGCGCTGCTGTCCGCCGTCGGCTACCTGGTGTCCGCCACGTCCCACTCGGCAGCCCAGCTGATCACCGGCCAGGCGATCTCCGGCATCGGAGCCGCCGCGCTCTTCCCCGCGTCCTTGTCCATGATCACCGCGATCACGACCACCCCGGCCTCGCGAGCCAAGGGGCTGGCCTCCTGGACCACGGCCCTGTCGCTCGGCGCCTTCCTCGCCCCGCTGATGTCCGGCGGGATCGTCGAACACGCCTCCTTCCAGTGGGCGTTCGGCGTGACCGGCGTGCTCGCCGTGATCACCGCGGTGGGTGCCTGGCTGCTTGCCGCCGAGTCCAGCGCCCCCGAGGGCCGCTCGCTCGACTGGCCGGGGCAGATCGCCATCGCCGTGGCCATGCTCGCCCTGCTGTACGGCATCATCCAGGGCCCCTCCGACGGCTGGAGCTCGGCACCCGTCGTCGCGTCCTTCGTCGCCTTCGCCGTGTTCATCGTCGCGTTCGTGACGGTGGAGAGCCGCAGCGCGGCCCCGATGCTGCGCCTGGAGTTGTTCCGCATCCCGGCCTTCGCCGCGTCGGCCGCGATGGCGGTGATCGGCATGTTCGGCTTCCTCGGCGGCGCGTACGACCTGAGCATCCGCCTCGGCGTCATCCAGCACCAAAGCCCCTTCCAGGCCGCGGTGCCCTTCCTGGTCATCCAGGGCGTCACCCCGCTCATCTGGCCGCTGCTGGTCCGGCTGCTGCACCGCGTGGGCCCCGGCCCCATGCTCGTCACCGGGTTCGTCTCGCTGGCCGGCGCCCAACTGTGGCTGCGGGCGGTGCCGATCCACGAAACCGGCCTGGTGCCCCTGCTCGGGCCGCTGGTGCTCAACGGTGTCGGCTTCGGTCTGGTCGTCGCCGCCATCACCGCCGCCGCCGTCAACGTCGTACCGCCCACCCTGACCGGCATGGCGGGCGCCACCACCAGCCTGGTCCGCGACCTCGGTCAGACCCTCGGCCCGGCGGTCGTCGGCGCCGTCGCCCTCGGCATGGCCGCGCGTCAGCTCACCGGCAGCCTTGCCGACGCAGGCCTGACTCCCAAGGAGCACGGCATCGCCTCCGCCGTCCTGCACGAGGGCGGCCCGCTCGCCCTGCACAGCGCGGACCTCGGTCCGCTCAGCGCCAAGCTCGCCCCCTACACCACGGACGCCCTGGCCCACGGCTACAACAACGGACTGATCCTCACCGCCGTCGCCTGCATGGCCGCCGCTGTGATCGCCGCCGTCTTCGTCGGCTTCGGGCCCAGCGGCACGCGGCCGGCCGAGTCGGAGGGGAGCGCGGCATGAGGTTCGCGACCTTCGTCCACGACGGGAAACGGCAGCCGGGAGCCGTCGCCGACGACCAGGTCCACCCGTTCGAGTACCCCGTCGAACTGCTGGATCTGATCGTGGAGGGCGAGCAGTCCCTGCGCGGGGCGGGCGAACGTGCCCTGTCCGGCTCCCTGCCGCTGCCCCTGGCCGACGTACGGCTGCTGCCACCGCTGCAACCGCCGACCGTACGCGACTACATGACCTTCGAAAGCCATGTGGCGGGCGTTGCTCAGGGATACGGCGACACCGTCCCCGAGGAGTGGTACGCCGCGCCCGCGTTCTACTTCACCAACCCGTACGCGATGATCGGCGCCCACGACGACGTGCCCCTGCCGCCGGGCTGTCTCCGCTTCGACTTCGAACTCGAGGTGGCTGCCGTCATCGGCGAGGCCGGCCAGGACCTGACCCCCGAGCAGGCACGCGAGCACATCCTCGGCTACACGATCCTCAACGACTGGTCCGCCCGCGACCTGCAGGGCCGCGAGATGAAGGTGAAACTCGGCCCGGCCAAGGGCAAGGACACCTCAACCACCCTCGGCCCCTGGCTCGTCACCGCCGACGAACTGGAACCCCACCGCAATCCGGAAGGCTTCCTCGACCTCGCCCTGACCGTTCAGGTCAACGGCGAGGACGTCGGTCAGGATCGGCTGACCAATATGGCCTGGACATTCGAGGAGATGGCGGCGTACGCCTCCCGCGGCACCTGGATCCGCCCCGGCGATGTCCTGGGCTCCGGCACCTGCGGCAACGGCGGCTGCCTGGCCGAACTGTGGGGCCGCGGCGGCATCTTCGAGCCCCCACCGCTGGCCCCTGGCGACACCGTCACCATGACGGTCGAGGGCATCGGCACCATCAGCAACACCGTCATCGAAGGCGTCCCCCCGATACCTCTGCCACCTGCCCGCCGCAGGCCATGACCGAGTACCGGCTGGAATCGGGCCGGCGCGACGGCTCTCCCACGCCCGATGCCTCCACCCCCTGAACACCCTGCCCCTTTGGCAATGCCCCGGTGCCCGATATCGCGTCCGGCACCGGGAGAAAGGCACAGAGAACGTGGACAAGGTCATGGTCTCGGCTGCCGATGCGGTCGCCGACGTACCGGAAGGGTCCTCGCTGGCAGTGGGCGGCTTCGGGCTGTGCGGGATCCCCACCGTCCTCATCGACGCCCTGCTCGCGCAGGGCACCGGCGGCCGCGTGTGGTCTCCAACAACTGCGGCGTGGACGGCCAGGGGCTCGGCGTCCTGCTGACGGCCGGCTGCATCACGCGGGTGGCTGCCCGGCGTCTACGTCGACCGGGTCGTGGGCCCCGTCCCCGCCGACGAAAAGGGCATCGAGAAGCGCACCGTCCTCACGCGTGAGGAGCGGCACTGATGGCCTGGACCCGCGACCAGATGGCGGCCCGTGCAGCCCGCGAACTGCCCGACGGCTCATACGTCAACCTGAGCATCGGTCTGCCCACCCTCATCCCCAACCACCTCCCGCACGGCGTCCACGTGGTGCTGCACTCGGAGAACGGCATCCTGGGCACTGGCCCCTACCCGTACGACAACGAGGTCGACCCCGACCTGATCAACGCCGGCAAGGAGACCGTCACCGCGCTGGGCGGCATGCAGGTTTCCGCAGTCGGTGACCTCGCCAACTGGACCGTACCCGGCAAGATGATCAAGGGCATGGGCGGTGCCATGGACCTGGTGCACGGCGCCCGCAAGGTCATCGTCCTCATGGAACACACCACCAAGGACGGCACACCGAAGATCGTCGACGAATGCACGCTCCCGCTGACCGGGCAGGCGTGTGTTCACCGGATCATCACCGACCTCGCCGTCCTCGGCGTCACGTCGGATGGCCTGTTCCTGATCGAACTTGCCCCTGGAGTGTCGCCCTCGGACGTCCGCGAGCGCACCGGGGCAGACGTGGCGCAGCGCCCCGGGGGCCCACCGCCGCACCGCACGCGCCCCGCCTCTCACAGCCAGACGGCGTAGGCGATGATCCCCGGCAGCCACTTCCGATTACCTGTGTCCTGCCAGCGTCCCGAATGCAGCGTCCAACCGCTCGTACAGGCCACCTGCGGCGGCTCGCCCCGGCGGTGGGCTAACACGTCCGTGCAGTTCAGAGCCCTTCGAACTAACGTCGACGCAACGGCGTTGAACTCGCGCGCAGCGGATTCAACACCTTGGCCCAAAACCCTGAATCCGCACGCCCGCTGAGACGTTTCCGCAGGTCAGAGACCTGCACAAGTGGGGCGGGTGGGACTCGAACCCACGGCCGACGGATTATGAGTCCTTTGGGGATCTTGGCGGGCCTTGCCGATCGACGCCGATCCGTGGCGTTTTTGCAGGTCAGAAGGGGCGAGCCATGCCAGCGTTTCTCGGCCCTTGCCAGTCCGTTCCTGTCCTTGCGTCCCCAACGCGTCCCCAACGAGTCCACATGGCCCCACCACCCGGGCGCGGGACGAGCATCGATCCACTTGAGGCAGGAATCTCGAACTCGGGCGCAGCGGATTCCCCTTCCACATGTCAGGGACTTCGACCATCCCCAGCGAGAGGCCCTGCACGACGTCCGAGACCAGCGGCTTCGCTGACCGCTCAGCGTACGAGGCTTAGAGTCCCCTTGCTCTGATGCCGGCTTCAAGTCCGCGTTACACCCTCGGACTTCGCTGTGAGCCAACGGTGCGGATTGTTGCCCGACCTCCTTGGGTAGCCCTCTTGTCGCAACCGACAGGCCTATGTGGCAGCCCAGTACCACCCATTGCATGGGGTGTGTGCGTTGAACGCACACTCCTGCCTGAAGTCCGGTCAGTCCCCCCTCTCCCCTTCTGCCGTCACCTGCGGCCCCGCGCCCAGATGTCCGTCCGATCGGACATCTCGCTCGGCGGTCAGATACCGAATAGCCCTGCACGCCGAGGCCGTCGGCCGCTTCTACCCCCACCCGGAGTGCGGGGCACGAGATCCGCCGACCTCGATGGAACACCCGTTGTGCTACGGAGTGGCACCTGATAGCACGTGATGGCTACCCTGGACGTATGACCGCCCAACCCGAGATCACCCAGCGCGACCTGCGCACCAAGTCCAGAGAGATCATGGACGCGGTCCAGAGCGGCCAGTCCTTCACCGTCACCCGCGACGGCCACCGCATCGGCGAGCTCATCCCCCTGCGCCGCCGACGACGCTTCGTCCCCCGCGGCGAGTTCGCCGCCATGTCCCGCAGCGCCCCCGACATCCCCCTGGCCGCTTTCCGCGCCGACCAGGACGCCACCGCTGAGCAGGGCATGGACGATCCCTATGCCCGGTGAGCACCAGCAGGGTCTTCTCGACACCAACATCATGATCCTGCGCAAGTGGATCAACCCAGAGGAGCTGCCCGCCGAGATGGCCATCACCGCCATCACCCTCGCCGAGCTCTCCGCCGGGCCCCACCAGGTGCGCAGCAACGCCGAACAGGACGACTACGACGAACACGCCGAACGCGCTCGACGCACTGACATCCTCCAGCGCGCCGAGAACGAGTTCGACCCCATCCCCTTCGACTCCGAAGCCGCCCGCATCTACGGCCGCGTCTGCGCCGCCGTCGTCAGCACCGGCCGCCAACCCCGCCGACGCATCGCCGACCTGATGATCGCCTCGATCGCCATCGCCGAAGATCTCCCTCTGTTCACCACCAACCCTGACGACTTCACGGGCCTGGACGATCTCCTCACCGTCGTCCCCGTAACCCGACCGAAGGTGCTCCACTACCGGTAGAGGCAGACGGGAGCCGTGTGTTCGCTCGGAACATCACGACCAGCAACCATCGCTTTCGCAGGTTGGGGTGAGCGCCGCGGGCATGCCCAAGGTCCACCAGAGGGCTCCTCACTCCGACCGGCCACAGCCTGGTGGAGTCGGCCGAGGCGGCCGCGCAGCCACCCTTCGTAATACCTGCGTCCTCACAGCGTCCTCAATTTCGCCTCCGGCTCCCCCGCGGAGGCCGTCGCGCGACTCGACCACACCATGGTCCGACGCATTCACGCAGGTCAGCGCAGTGTCGAACTATCACCGACGCAGGAACCCTGAACTCATGGGCAGCGCATTCAATCCGTTGAGCCCAAGTCGGGGTTTCGGCGTCCCGGAGGGGACGTTTCTGCAGGTCAAAGACCTGCACTGGTGGGGCGGGTGGGACTCGAACCCACGGCCGACGGATGATGAGTCCTTTGAGGATCTTGGCGGCCCTTGCGTTTCTACGCCAATCCATGGCGTTCTTGCAGGTAAACGCGCTTCTCAGCGTTGGGATCAGATGATCTTTGTCGGTCTGTTCCCGTCCTTTTGTCCTCAACGCGTCCTCAACTCGGACTTTGAGGACAGGGGGAGGCGGGAAGGGACGAAGTCGCCAGCTCAGCGGCAACCCCGAACTGGTCCACAGCGGACCCCGTTCGTCCGTCAGCGGCTGCGTCCGCTGGCCGACCCCGCATCGAGCACGGAGGTCCTGGTGTCACTGAGGGAGCTCGCCCAGGCCGAGAAGCTGGTTCCGGTGATCAACCGGCGTACACGTTCTTCAACGCCTTGATCCGGGCGGACTGCTCCGTTGTCGTCCCCTGGCCTGTCCTTGCGTCGATCTCGTGCTCTTTCACCCGGTTCCGCAGCGCGGGGGAGGCGGCTGATGCCGTGGCTGCGTACGCCGGAATACTGGAGGCCATCCTGCGCGAGCTGGGCCTGTGCCCTCAGAATCCGTGACCTCGTCCGCCGCCGGTCCTGCTGATCCTGGTCCGTTCATGAGACCGCACGACGGCCGTTCTTCACACCTCGAGCTGCTGGCTCGGTCTTTGGAGGCCCCGAGTAGAGGTCCGCGCCTGGTGAGCCGTCCGGGCCCCGGCACTCAGCGACCCAGCACCGTCACCAGATCGGCATCGGGGCGATAACGGGCCGGGGCATGGGCGAGCAGGGCCTCGTGGAGCCGGCCGATCTCACGGCGGGCGGTTTCGAGCTCCGAATAGGTCATGGTCAAGGTCGCGGCGACGGCCCTTCCGGCGCCGTTCAGTGCGCTGTGCGCCGTCCGCAGGGCGTTCAGCTCGGCCGGCAGCCGGACCGTGAAGACCGGGGGCACCTGCCATTGCGCACCCGGTGGCGGCGTGGCCACGACACGAACGGCGAAGTACTTCCCCGCTCCCCGGAAGGAGACGGGCGTCAGGGTGACGCAGGCGACGGTGTCCCAGCGGCCGCGCCAGACGTCGACGCCCCCCGGACCCCCGTTCCGAAACGTCAGACCGTCCGCTCCCACCTCGACCGACCCCTGGGTAGGGCGCCGCAGCATGTTGAGACCCCGCCACAGGGACACCAGCCCGAAGAGCAGCAAGGGCACCAGCAGCGCGTAGCTCCAGCCGCCCGCCAGCCGCGGCACGAACCAGAAGGCGACGCCGGCAAGCACGCCGATGGTGGCACAGCCAAAGCCGCGCTTGCGGAAGTACGTGGAGTACTCCACTCGTACCGGCGCGGCGATCGGGTTCCCCGGCTCGGGCACCACTCGCGTCGCCGTCCCGGGCATCGGGCCCCGTGCCGTCGTCGCCGCGGTCGTGTTCCGTACGGCCGTCAACCTTCTCGTCGGGGCAGGGGGGTACTCCCCCTCGCTCAGCCAGTCCAGCAACTCCCCTGCGGTGGGCCGGCCCTCCGGGCTCTTGGCCAGGCACTCCCCCACCACCTCCCGCAGCAGCCCAGCGGGCACCGCGTCCAGCCGAGGCTCGTCGTGCACGACCCGGTAGAGGAGCGCCGGCACCGATCCCTCCCCGAAGGGAGCCACTCCGGTCGCCGCGTACACGAGGATCGAGCCAAGGGAGAAGATGTCGCTCAACTCGTCGACCCGGTCACCGCCTGCCTGCTCAGGGGACATGAAGCCGGGCGTACCGATCACGAGGCCCGTGGAGGTGAGGGGCGGTCCGCCTTCCAGGGCCTTGGCTATACCGAAGTCGATGACGCGAGGGCCGTCGTCCGTGACGAGGACGTTGGAGGGTTTCAGATCGCGGTGGACGAGCCCGACCCGGTGGATCGACTGGAGCGCCTCGGCCAGTCCGACGGCGAGCTGCAGCACGTCCGGTTCCGCGAGCGGGCCGTCGCAGCTGACCAGTTGAGCCAAGTCGGGCGCGTCGATGTAGTCGCTGGCCACCCACGGCACGTCCGCGTCCGGGTCCGCGTCCACGACCGACGCCGTCCAGAAGCCGCCGACCCGCTTCGCGGCCTCGACCTCGCGCCGGAAGCGTTGCCGGAATTGGGGATCCCCCGCGATCTCGGCCCGTACGGTCTTCACGGCGACACGTCGTCCTCCCGGCGACCGGCCGAGGAAGACCTGCCCCATGCCGCCCTCTCCGAGTCTGGCGGTCAGCTGGAACGGGCCGAGTGTCCGGGGATCCCCCGGCACCAAATCCGGCATGTCCTCCCCCTGTTTTCCACTAGTCGCGCCACGGAAAGGTCAATGTAGCGCCTGCCGAGGAAGCGGCCGACCACTTCTTGGCCTGCGCCGCTGTTCCCCGCCCATCTGATCCGCCCGTCGCCTCCCCCACGGGCCGTCCTGCCAAGGTCCGTGAGGCCGAACTGCTCGGTGCCCTCGCCCGCGTCGCCCTGTCCCCGCTCGGCGCCGCTCTGCTCGCCGGCAGCACCGAGGGACTGGCGCCGCCTGCCACCGTCTCCTTCCCGCACGCCACCACTACGGCCCGCTTCGGCAGCGACCTGACCGCCGTCGTCACCGGCACACCCGCCGCGCGGCTGATCACGCTGCTGGACTCGGTCGCCGACCGGGAGACCAACGGTTCGGCCTCGGTGTGGCGGTTCAGCCCGGCGAGCGTCCGCCGCGCCCTGGACGCCGGCCACAGCCCGGACTCCATCGAGGCCGATGCGGCAGACGTCGCTGCGGGATCGCGGCCAATAATTGCAGGTCAGATGCCCTGTGCAGTTCCGACTCTGCGCCAGCCTTCCTGATCCTTTCCGGGTCCTTCCGTCCCCTGCGTGTCCCCTGGCGGTCCGCAGACCCCTCCCGTGAGGGGAACTGGGGAATGTCGGGCGGCATCAGCCCAGGTCGAGTGGCCCGCTTTCACCACCCTCCGGCAGCGGAATTGCCTTCCGACGGGGAGAGCCGGCCTCTGTCCCTGTCGTTCTCCCACTGCCGATGAGTCCTCTGCCGATCCCTTTCACAGCCCGTGCCATTAGCCTGCGTCGGCGTTTGAGTTCCGCCCGCAGGCCGGCGAGATACCCGGTGAACGCGTCCTCGGTCCCCAGCACGCGATGGCAGTCACGGGCCGCCAGGAGCAATGTGGCCAGGTGCTCGTAGGCACGGTCCCCGGTCGGCTCCTTCGACCGCTCGACCAGCCGCAGGTACACGCCGAGCGCCTCGGCCGGACGTATCTCGCGCGACAGGTCGGCGAGTCGCTCCCACTGTCGGTCGTCCGCGCGGTCGGCCGCCTCCCGCCAGGCGGCGTCCAGGTCGCCGTCGTCAAGCAGTGCGTCTATCAGCACGGGCCCGCCGTACCGGCCGCCGCTCTCACGACGGGCGTCCTCCTTCAAGATGGCCAGCGCCGCCGCGCGCTCGGCCTCCCAGCAGTCTGCCGCCCAGGCGGCGGAGCGCAACTGCCGGTAGGCGGCGAGGGACCGTTCGACACGGAACCGGTCCCGCCGCACCGCGAACGCGTACGCCACCCGCCCCGTCTCCGCGTACCGGACGCATACGTGCTCGACCAGACGGCTGTCGATGTGCGTCTCGGCGGCACACTCCCGCAGTCCCCGCTCGGCCCAGGCCTCTTCCGTGCGGCCTGCCGTTTCCAGTTCCTCGGCGATGCGCAGATGGGTGGCACCGGACGGATCGAGGTCCTGTGCATACAGAGCGACCAGTGCGTCGACGTCGCCCTCCGCCTTGACCAGGCGCTCCATCAGGTACTGCTCCGCCCAGCCGGACGGCCTGCGCCTGAGTGCCTCAGCCGCCAGCTGCCGAATGCGGGCCAGTCCGCTCGGCCCCAGCACGTCGGCATAGTCGAGCGGATCCAGGTCCGTCACATCGCTGTCGTCGGCGAGCAGACGTCCTACCAGCCACTCCGCCAGCGACTCCGGATCGGGGCGTGCGACCCCGCAGGCCTCCAGATTGGACCTCAGCCACTGCAGCGGCGGCCTCCCCGACCACGCCGTCCGAGTCGTCGATCTCCCCGTACGTCTCTCCCAGCACCCGGAGCGCCTCCTCGGCCAGAGCGACCGCCTGCGCGGCCTCCCCGCCGGCGGTCAGGGCGCGCAGGGCACTCGCCGCCTCGGCGACCTGTCGTCCATACCCTGAGGCATCCGCGTACTCGATGTACCCGTAGCGGGCGAAAGGCCGCGGATCGATCAGTGCGGCGATCCGATCCCGGACCGTACCGAGGTCAGTGCGAGCAGCGGCTGCCCGCAGCTCCAAACGTCGGCGCAGTTCCCGGTCCTCGGCGACCTGCTCCCGCACCAGCACCAGGAGTTGGTCGCGTGACAGCCCTGAAAGCCACGCTTCCAAGCCGGAAGACCGTGCTCGCGCCGCGGCCCACTGCTGCGGAATTGTCTTCGCCCGCCGCAGCACGGTCAGCCCGACCGCCACACAATGCTTGCAGAAGTTGCCCTCCTGCCCGTACGGACAGTCGCACCATCCCGAGATCCCGTCACCCCCGCCGAGGGTGAGTTCCACCTCGTAGACATCCGTACCGTGCACCACGGCGGTGACCGAACCCTCCCCCACATCCAGACCGCTCACGGCGTCCAGATACCCCAGCCCCCGCTCGAAGGACCGAGCCCCGGCCAGCACCCTCAGGTCGTCCTCGCCGAATCCCACCACTTTCCGTGCCACACCGGGATTCAACCGCGGATCGGCAGCTTTGGAGACCCGAGCACCCGGCAGTCCACACGTGTGGCCGCTTGCGACGACTGAGCACGCCATCGAGCGGTGGACTTACGGCGCATCAGCGATGACGGGGGCCCCGAGCGAGGGGATGGTGAACGCCGGGTAGCCGCCGCCCTCAGAGCCAACGGCGTCGGGAGCTTGCGCCGGATCTCGACCACCAGCTGCCACACGAGCAGCGTGCATTCACGCTGTCTCTCTTCAATGGGGTGATGCGGACGGCTGCCGAAGCGGCGGGCCGGATCGTGCGCGACCGCATTCAGCCAAAGCAACTGACATGATCGTCCGCACACCAGGGCCACATGGCCACGACCTGCATGTGACTCCCCGGCAGCGGACGCTGCCCGGTGAACGTCGTCGGCTACCCGCTCGGCCCGTCGGTCCGCCCGCCCCTTGATGCGTCGGGCGCCAGCGCCGTAGCAGGCATCCGGTGCACCGCGGTCTCACCCACACCGCCGCTTGCCTATCTCACGGGGGTGGATGTGCCCGGCGTTGGTGAGGCTGCTGGCCTCAACGCGCACCACTGGGTAACGGCGCTGACAGCAGCGGCCGGAGAGCGGTGCCCGGCAGGCCGGGGCGGGGCGGACAGTGACGGCGCCGACGGTCAGGACGCCCGGCTTCCTGCGGCTCCGCTCCATTTCCTTGTGTCCCCTACGCGTCCCCTGGATCTTGCCTTCGACTTCGCTGCGTAACCACCAGCAGTTGAGCTTACTCCTGAATCACCGCAGGTCAGAGCCTCCACAAGGGCGTCCAGGCGCCCGCCGTGACACGTAGGGCAGTACGTGTGAGCAGCGGATTCTCTCCGTTGGGGCCGAGTAGGTGACTCAGAGGCACTGAAGAGACGTTTCCGCAGGTCAGGGCATGTTACTGGTGGGGCGGGTGGGACTCGAACCCACGGCCGACGGATTATGAGTCCTTTGAGGATCTTGGCGGGCCTTGCCCATCCATGCCGATCCTTGACGTTTTCCCAGGTCAAAGGAGCTGATCGATGTCGACCCCATACGGTCCTTGTCGATCCGTGCCTGTCCTTGTGGCCCCTGTTTGGCCCCTGCGCGTCTTGAGGGCCGCACAGAACGGCGCTGAGGCGGCTTCGCCCACCTCGGCGAAGGCGCTTGAACCCTCGCGTAGCGGATCGCCTCTCCACCTCAAAGAGGCTCCGCCCCAGCACTCTGGGACGGAGCCACCATGAAAGACCGGCGCCCCTTGCAGGTATTGCTCCGGGCCGGCATGCAGGGGGCAGACGCGATTCTCGGCCTGCCGCAGGGACACGATTTCGGTAGCAGTGCCTGGCTCAGCGACGAGTTGCGGCGTCTGCGGTGCCGCGCCGCCCGGGCCGGAGGCGACCGGGTACGGCTCGGGCCCAGTCAGCGGGTCAGATGTAGAGCGATTTGAGGACGCGGTATGCCTCCAGGCCCTCGGGGCCGAACTCGCGGCCTGTGCCGCTGTCCTTCATGCCGCCCCAGGGCGCGGAGAGGTCGGGCGGGTAGCCGTTGATCCCGAACGTCCCCACCCGGACGCGGCGTCCGACGCCCAGCCCGTGTTCCGGGTCGGCCGTCCAGACGGTTCCGGCCAGACCGTACGCGGAGTCGTTGGCGAGGGCCACGGCTTCCTCCTCGTCGACGGCGCGCAGCACACACACGACGGGGCCGAAGATCTCCTCCTGGGCGATCCGCATCGTGCTGCCGACCTCGGCGAAGACGGTCGGCTCGTAGAAGTAGCCGGTGTCCGGCGTGGCCGGCCGACGTCCTCCCGTGACCAGACGGGCGCCCTCGGCGATGCCGGAGGCCACGTACTCCTCCGTCTTCGCCAGTTGGCGGGCGCTGACCAGCGGGCCGGCCGTCGTCGCCGGGTCCAGCGGGTCTCCGAGCACCTGAGCGCGTGCCACGTCGGCGAGACCGGCGACGATCTGGTCGTAACGGCCAGGGGTCGCGATGACGCGGGTCATGGCGAAGCAGGTCTGGCCGCTGTTCAGGAAGGACAGGAAGCCCAGGCCGCCGAGGGTCTGCTCCAGGTCGGCGTCGTCGAGGACGATGGCCGCCGACTTGCCGCCGAGTTCGAGGCTCACCGGGACGAGGCGCTCGGCACAGGCCGCGCCGATGTGCCGGCCGGTGGGGGTGGCACCGGTGAAGGCCACCTTGTCGACGCCGGGGTGCCGGACGAGGGCGGAACCGGTGGCCGCGCCGCCGGGCACGAAGTTGAGGACGCCGGGTGGCAGGCCCGCCTCCTCGGCGATCCGGACCAGCAGGGCGCCGCTGAGCGAGGTCTCCACCGCGGGTTTGAAGACGACGGCGCAGCCGGCCGCCAGCGCGGGGGCGATCTTCGTCATGGCCAGGAAGACCGGGTAGTTCCACGGCGGGATCACGGCCGCCACGCCGAGCGGCTCGCGGCGCACCACGGTGCGGCTGCCGGGTCCGACGGGGGTGCGGGTCTCCTCCTCTTCCAGGGTGCGGGCCAGGCCCGCGTAGTAGCGGAGGATCATGGCAGGGCCGTCGACGTTGTTGATCCGGGAGAAGCCGAGTGGCATCCCCATTTCGCGGGTGACGAGTCGGCTCATGTCGTCGGCGCGCTTGTCCAGCGCGTCGGCGAAGCAGTCCAGGGCGTCGGCGCGTTCAGCGGGCGTGCTGCGGCCCCAGGAGCCGTGGTCGAACGCCTCGCGCGCGGAGGCGACGACGGTGTCGACGTCGGCGGCGGCTGCGAGCACGGTGCTGCCGAGCGGCTGTTCGGTGGTGGGATCGGTCAGGGTGGCTGTCTCGGTGCCGATGGCGGGCTGCCATGCTCCGCCGGCGTGGATCTGTGTGAGCTCCTGGGCGGAGTCGCTGGTGCGGCTCATCACGGGGTGGCTCCTTCCGGAAGGTCGGCGCATGCCGGCGGAGGCATGGCGATGGTCATCGGTCGCCTGGCGAGTATCGGCGGTCGCCCGGCGAATGTCAGCGGTCGCACGGGTCAGCCGAGCGGGGTGTGCCCTTCGAGGTCGAACGTGGTCGAGGTCGACTTCCAGCCGTTGGTCTTCGCGGAGTACCGGTCGATGCGTCCGGCTTCGAGGAGAACCGGGTCGGTGGCGCCGTCGGTCCGCTGGCGCGGGGAGATCGACAACGGGCGGGTCACCTCGGTGTCCCAGGCGGCCTTCATCAGGTTGACGCGGGTGAGGCCGCCCTCCATACCGGCCGCGTCCTTGAGGTTCTGCACCAGAAGGACGCCGAAGTTGTAGCCGTCCAGGGCGTTGCCGATGGACGCCTCGGCCTTGCCCCCGACGGCGGCCATGTCCTTGCGGTACTGCTTCATCGCCGGGTCGTCCGCGTAGCGCGGGTCCGCGGGGTCCTTGCGGAAAATCGGTGCCACGACGCCGTCGCCCGCCGGGTCGACCGGGGTGATCCACTGGGCGGCGCCGTTGCAGGCGGAGTTGACGGCGACGATGCCCTTGTAGCCGGCGGTGGCCAAGGCCTTCAGGAAGCCCGGGCAGTAGTTCGGCAGGGTCTCCAGGAACACCGCGTCGGGCTTGGCCGCGACCATGGCGGCCACCGGGCCGTCCACGCTGGTCGCGCCGGCGGCGATGGACTGGTTCGGCAGGACGGTCAGCCCGGCCTTCTTGGCCAGGGCCGGGAAGGAGGCGTGGAAGTCCGTGCTGAGGGCGTCCGGTCCGGTCAGTTCCATGACGGTGACGCCCGGCTTGGTGGCCTTGATGTAGTCGACGATGGCCTGGGCCTCCACGGACGCGGGGGCGATGCCGAGGGTGGACCACGGGTGCTTCTCGGGGTCGGTCAGCCCCTTCGTGGTGCTGGTGATGGACCACAGCTGCGGTGTGCAGGTCTTCTCGGCGACCGGCTGCGCCGCATTGATCTGCGGGGTCCCGATCTGGTTGACCGTGGCGAGGACGTTGTCCTTTCCGGTGAACGTCTGCGCGTTGGCGAGGGCTCGTGCCGCGTCGAACGCGTCGTCCCGCGTGATCAGCTCGATCTTGTGGCCGTCGATGCCGCCTTTGTCGTTGACGGCCTTGAAGTACGCCTTCATGCCCAGGGCGGTGAGCCCGGCGCTGGCGAGCGGGCCGCTCAGCGGGGTGCTCATACCGATCTTGATGGTGGCGCCGTCGGCGAGGGGCTTCGAGGCGGAGGCGGGGCAGGCGGCCGCGGAGATCGCTTCGGCCTTCCCGCCGGCGGATTCCCCGGCCGAGCCGGCGGCGCTGCGGCTGTTGCCGCAGGCGGTGCCGAGCAGGGCGACGGCGACGCAGAGGGCGGCGCTGCGCCACAGGTTCCTTGAAGTGATGGAGACGTTCATCGGGTTCTCCTGACGGGGGCGGCGGACATGGGGGCGGAAACGGGTGTGAGCGGGGAGGCCGGATCGGCGAGGCGCGTGGTGCCGGGGGGTCCGGGGGGCGGCTCGGTCACCTCGCGCGGTACGAGGCGGACCGCCCTGGCCCGCAGGCGGGTGAGGAACGGGGCGATGCCCTCAGGCATCGCGAAGACGGCGGCGATGAGCAGGAGGCCGTAGACGGCGTTGGAGAAGAGTCCGGGCTGACTGGAGACGGCGGCCAGGCCGGGCATCGAACCCGCCCAGTCGGCGGTCCACTGGGGCAGGAACACCATGGCCGCGCCGCCGATCCAGGCCCCGGCGACGGTGGTGGAGCCGCCGAGGACCATCGCCGTGATGAAGAGCAGGGTGATCTGGAATCCCACGGTGCCGGGGCTGACCGTAGGGGTGATCAGGATGTAGAGGGCGCCGCCGAGGGCACCGTAGGCGGCGCTCACCGCGAACGCGCCGGTTCTGACGCCGGCCGGCCACACACCGCAGACCCGGGCGGCCGTCTCGTGGTCGCGCACGGCGATGAGTGAGCGCCCTGTCCTGCCTCGTACCAGCCCGGCGGCAAGCCAGAACAGCACCCCCGAGACGGTGGCGACCACGAGGTAGCGCCAGCCGAAGTCGGTGACGTTCAGGCCGAACCAGGCCGGTTTGTGCCAGCCCACGTCGGTGGTCTTGCCCCCCACTCCCCCGGTGCCCAGTTCCAGGGCGAACGGCTGGGTGAGGAGGACGGGGAAGGCGACACCCACGGCGAGGGTCACCACCGCCAGGTACAGGCCGCGCAGCCGCAGCGCGGGAATGCCGACGAGGAAGCCGAGCGCCGCGCCCGCGACGGCGGCGGCGGGCACGGCCGCGCCCCAGGGCCAGCCCCGGTCGCCGCAGAGCACGGCCACCGTGTAGGCGCCCACGCCGAAGAAGGCGGCGTGTCCGAGCGAGACCTGGCCGGTCCAGCCGGTGACGAGGTTGAGGCCGAGGACGGCGACGGCGTACGGCACCACCTGGGCGATCGGGGTGAGGGCCGCATCGTTGAGCAGCAGGGCGGGCACGACCACGCAGACGACGGCGAGCAGGAGGCCGATGCCCTGCCACAGCCGGTGACCGGGCGAGCCGATGACCACGTCCTTGGGGAACTCGGTGAGCTGGGAGACTTCGGGGGACTTGGCGGGCTTGGCGGTCATACCCGTTCCACCTTCCGGGTGCCGAACAGTCCCTGGGGCCGCACCAGCAGGACGGGGAGGATGACGGCGAGGGCGAGCAGCAGACTGAGGTCGCCCTGCATCGCGGTGAACACGCCGGGTACGAGGGCCTCGAGGGTGCCCAGCAACAGCCCGCCGAGCACGGCCCCGGCGGCGCTGTCGAATCCGCCGAGGGTCGCCGCGGCGAGGCCCATCACCAGCACGGAGCCCATGAGGTTGTAGTCGAGGGTGCCGGTGGTCTGGGAGACCAGCACGGCGGCGAGGGTGCCCACGGCCGCCGCCGTCCCCCAGCCGACCGTGAACATCCGGCGCACCGGAATGCCCATCAGGGCGGCTGCCTCCCGGTGGGCGGCGACCGCCCGGTAGCCGAGCCCCAGCCGGGTGCGGTGCAGCGCCACCCAGAGCATGCCACCGACGGCCGCGACCACGGCGAGAGTGCCGATCGCGGCGTAGGCGAGCCGGTACGGCGGCGGGCCGGACAGCAACTCGATCCGGTCGCCGAGGTCCGTGGGAAACAGCCCGACGCCGGGGAACGGCTGGGTGCCCCAGATGATGGCGTTGGCGGCGTTCAGACCGAGGAAAAGGGCCAGCGTGGCGAGCAGCACCGGGAAGATGCCACGCCGCTCCAGCGGCCGGATCACCACCCGCTCGACCGCGCACCCGAGGGCGAACGACGCGGCCAGGGCGATCGGCAGCGCGGCCCACAGGGCGAGCCCGGCCTGGCGCACGGTGTGGAAGGTGAGGGCGCCGGTGACGGCCATCTCGCCCTGTGCGAGGTTGACGTGCCCGGTGGCGCGGTAGAGCACCACCACGGACAGGCCCACCAGCCCGTACAGGCTGCCGTTGACCAGGCCCCCGGTCAGCAGTGTCAGTAGGTACGCCGGATTGGCGGCGTCAGGACTCATGGATGTCTCCCTTGACGGCCTGAGTCGGTGGCAGGTCGGTGGTTCGGCGGCCGAGCGGCTCTCGGCCTCGATGTCCCTCGCGGGCGGCAGTGGCCTTGCCGGCCCCTCAGTAGCCGAGGTAGGCGCGGCGCAGTCCGTCGTCCGCGCGTACGTCGGCGGCGGTGCCGGTGCGCACGAGGCGGCCGGATTCGAGGACGTACGCCCGGTGCGCGAAGGCGAGGGCGAGTTCGGCGTTCTGCTCGACGATGAGCATGGAGGTGCCCTGTTCCCGGTTGATTTCGCCGAGTTGGTCGAACAGCCTCCGGGTGATGATGCGCGCCAGGCCGAGCGACGGTTCGTCCAGCATCAGCAGCCGGGGCCTGGACATCAGGGCGCGGGCGACGGCGAGCATCTGCTGTTCTCCGCCGCTCATGCCGCCCGCCTGCTGAGCGCGGCGTTCGGCGAGGCGGGGGAAGACCTCGTACCAGTGAGCGAGGTCGGTTTCCACACTGGGGCGGTCCCGGCGCAGGTAGGCGCCCGCCCGCAGGTTCTCCTCAACGGTCAGTTCGCCGAAGACGCCCCGGCCCTGCGGGACGTGGGCGACGCCGAGTCGTACGGTGTGGTCCACGGGCCGGCCGAGGAGGCGTTGTCCGTCGAGAACGGCCGAGCCCCGGGTGCGGACCATGCCGCTCAGCGCCCGCAAGGTGGTGGTCTTCCCGGCGCCGTTGGCCCCGAGGAGCACGACCGCCTCGCCCGCCTCGACGTGGAAGTCCAGGCCGTGCAGCACTTCGCCGGGTCCGTACGAGGCGTGCAGCCCGGAGACTTCGAGGCGGGCCCCTGTGGGTGAGGGGGCGGTCATGCGGCACCTCCCAGGTAGGCGTCGATCACGGCGGGGGCCTGGCGGACCTCGTCGGGGGTGCCGTCGGCGATCAGGCGGCCGAAGTCCAGGACCACGACCTTGTCGCTGGTGTCCATCACCAGCCGCATGTGGTGCTCGACCAGAAGCACGGAGAGCTGGAAGTGGTCGCGCAAGGCCCTGATGGTGCCGCCGAGGGCGTCGACCTCCTCGTGGGTGAGGCCGTTGGCGGGCTCGTCCAGGAGCAGCAGCCGGGGTCCGGCGGCGACGGCGCGGGCCAGTTCGACGCGTTTGCGGGTGCCGAAGGGCAGGCCCTCGACCGGGGCGAGCGCGAGGTGGTCCAGGTCCAGCAGGCGCAGGATGTCCATGGCGCGGGCCCGCTCGGCACGGCCCGTGACGGCCGTACGCCACCGCAGGGCCGCGGCCGGCCAGCTGCCCCCGGATCGGGAGTGGGCGCCGGTGAGCACGTTGTCCAGTACGGACAGCCCGGGGAAGAGGGCGACGTTCTGGAAGGTCCTGGCGACGCCGGCCCGGGCTATCCGGTGGCCGGGCAGGGCGAGCAGGTCCTGTCCGTCCAGGCGGGCCTGGCCGGAGGCGGCCGGGTACACGCGGCTGATCACGTTGAACAGCGTCGTCTTTCCCGCGCCGTTGGGGCCGATGAGGCCGCAGACGGCTCCGTCGGGTACGTCGAAGGACACCCCGTCGAGTGCGGTCAGGCCGCCGAAGCGGACATGGATGTCTCTTATTTCGAGCATGGCGGGGCCAAGGGGATGGCGTGCATGGGGTACCTCGGGAGGAAGTGAGAGCCTCAGGAGCCTCAGGACGAGGGCGGCAGACCGAAGACCTTCTCGGCGTTGGTCTGGTACAGGGCCCGCAGGGCGGCGGCGTCGATCGGGAGCCGGTCGTGCACGCTCACCTCGGCGGGCGCGCTCTGGTACGGGTAGTCCATCGCGTACAGAACCCGGTCGTCACCGAGTACCTGGCGAGTGAAGAGGATGGCGGGTTCCCAGGCCATGCCCGACGTGGTGACCCAGATGTTGCGGCGCAGGTATTCGCCGGGGGTGAGTTCCAGGGCGGACAGGTGAGGGAAACGTCCGGAGCGCAGGCTGGCGGTGTGCATGAAGTCGATGCGGTACGACCAGAACGGCAGCGCCTCGCCCAGGTGGCCGACGACGACCCGCAGCCGGGGGAACCGGTCGAACACCCCGGAAGTGATCATGCGGAGCAGGTGCAGTCCGGTTTCCACTGCGAAACCGAACACGGCGCCGTCCAGGCCGGCTTCCCGCATCGGCTCGATCATGCGCGGCGAGGGCGTGTTGGGGTGCAGGTAGATCGGCGTACCGAGGGCTTCGGCGGCTTCCAGGACGGGCCAGAACTTCTTGTCGTCCAGGTACTCGCCGCGGGTGTGGGAATTGATGATCACGCCCCGGAATCCGAGGCGGTTCACGCCGCGTTCGATCTCCTCGGCGGCCCGCTCGGGGTCCTGCGGGGCGATGGCGGTCAGGCCGGTGAACCGGTCGGGGTGGCGGCGGCAGGCGTCGGCGAGGACGTCGTTGGCCGCAGCGGCGATGGCGGTGCCTTCGGCGGGGTCGAAGATCTGTGTGCCCGGGGAGGTGAGGGCGATGATCTGGCGGTCGATGCCGGTAGCGTCCATGTCGGCGATGCGACGTTCGCCCAGGTCCTGCAGCCGCTCGACGATCTGCCGGGCACGTGGGCTGTCACCCATGTAGAAGCCCCAGAGGCTGTCGAAGCCGGGGTCGCCCGAGGAGCCTTCGGCGAGCATGGCGCGCCAGCGGGTGATGAGTTCCGGCGGTGCGAACGCCTCCTCGGTGGCGATCCGGAGGTATCCCTGGTCGGTCATGCGGTTCCTTTCAGGGCATGACGGCATGACGCAGTCGTCGATGCATGTGAAGAGAGCGTTGGGAGAAGCCCCGCCCCGGTTGTGCGAGCGGAACTGACTACGGCTGTCGCCGAAGCCGAAGTCCGGCGAAGTGACCGAGGCCGGGCAACGAGCCGTGGTCGTCGGCGCACACGACAGCCTGGGGTTCCATGCAGGCGCGTACGGAGTCGATGCCGTGGGTGCGGCCGATCCCGGACTGCTTGACGCCGCCGAAGGGGACGCTCATCGGGGAGGCGCCGACCCGGTGGACGTTGACGAAGGCCGTACCTGCCTCCAGCCGCCGGGCCACCCGCAGGGCGTGGTCGGGGTCGGCGGACCAGACGGATCCCGCGAGGCCGTACTCGGTGTCGTTGGCCTGGCGGAGGGCCTCGTCCTCGTCGTCGAAGGCGAGGACAGGGATGATCGGCCCGAACTGCTCGTCGGTGACCAGCTCGGCGTGCGGGTCGATACCCGTGACGACGGTGGGCCGCTGGAAATGGCCGCCGCCCCAGCTCGCCGGGTCGCGCTTGATCCCCACCGTGGTGACCTTGGCTCCGCGGGCAGCGCTGTCTGCCCGCAGCCGTTCGGTGCGTTCCCAGCCCTCGCGGGTGGTGAGTGGACCCATCGCGGTGTGCGGGTCGAGGCCATCGCCGACAGTGAGCTGCGCGGCGACGTCGGTGAACGCCTCGACGAACTCGTCGTGCAGGGAGCGGTGTACGTAGACGCGTTTGACGTTGTAGCAGACCTGCCCGGAGGCGGCGAAGACACCAGCGACGAACTCCCTGGCCAGGGCCTCGTCGATGCGGGCCGACTCCAGGATCAGCGCGGCGTCGTTGCCGCCGAGTTCCATTCCGACGCTCTTGACGGTGGCGGCGGCGGACCGCATCACCTGCCGTCCGGTGGCGATGCTGCCGGTGAACAGGATTCTGCGGACCAGTGGGTGGGCGGTGAGTGCCGCCCCCGCGGCGTCGCCGAGACCGGGGACGCTGCCGACGACACCGGGCGGGAGTTCGGCGGCGAGGACGGCCAGCGCGCGGGACAGTGCCAGCGGGGCGATCTCGGGCGGTTTGACGACGACGGTGTTCCCGGCGATCAGGGCCGGGCCGAGCGCCATGAAGGTGAGGAGGACCGGGGTGTTCCACGGTGAGATGACCGCGACGGGACCCATCGGGATGTGCCGTATCCAGCCCCGGCCGAAGGTCACGGGGGCGGGTTCCTCTCGGTCGACCTCGTCGGCGAGGGAGGCGAAGTACCGCAGCAGCGCCGCCGCACCGCCGGCGTCGGCACGGGACTCGCCCAGCACCTTGCCGACCTCACGCGTGATCAGGCGGGCTTGGTCCTCACGTATTCCGTCCAGCGCGTCCGCGGCGCGGAGCATGGCCGCAGCGCGCTCGGCGGCGGGCAGGTCCGCCCATGCGGGGAAGGCGTCGACGGCCGCGCGGACCGCGGCGTCGACCTCCTTCTCGCCACCGAGGGCATGCTCGCCGACCACCTCATCGGTGCGGGCCGGGTTGACGACGGGCGCCGTCGGGGTGGGCAGTTCCTCGCCGCCGACCAGCACGGGGGCAACGGGGGCCTGGTCCGGTCTGGTCGTCATGAGCTCTTCCACGGTTCGCCGGTGACGGGGTGCGGATAGTGGAAGTCCATGACCGCTGTGTTGGGCCACAGTTCGCGGGTCTCGTCCTGGAGGATCTCGTCGGCGCCGAACTCGTCCGCAGGGTAGAGGGAGTTGGGAGAGGGGACGAAGTGGGGCGGGGTGTGGGCCCAGCCGTCCTCGAAGGTGCCGTGCCACAGCGGCCGGTAGTTGAGGGTGCGGATCTTCCAGACGCCGTCCTCGCGCACGTACTCGTTCTCGTACATGCCGCCTTCCCACCACTGCTTGGCCCGGCCCCGCCCCTTGCGCGGGTCCTCGACGCTGTCGTGGACGCCGGCCTGCATGAGGGTGCGGAAACGGCCGTGTGCGTGGTTGCCGTCGTCGTCGATGTGGACGACGTCCTGCATCTGCGGATGGTCGAGGAGGAAGCCCGGCATGGGGCCGTTGCGGCCGTCGGTGAACAGGGAGCGGAAGCGTCCTGTGTAGAGACGGCGGGCGCCCGCCTTGCCGCGGTAGACGGCGTTCATGAAGATCACCGTGCAGTCCTCGGCGAACAGTTCCACGACCTCGCTGTAGAGGGTCTTGTCGAGGTAGTAGCCGTAGGCGTGCTGGAGGTTGCGGATGGCGAGGGTGGATTCCAGGGCGTCGACGCGGCGGGCCAGGCTTTGGACCGTCGCCGCCAGGGCCGAGGTCTCCGGGTTTCCCGATGTCTTCGGTGTTCCCGAGGTCTCGGGGAGGGTGCTGGTCACGAGGGGACTCCTTGAGGTGGGTCAGTCGGCGCGCTGGGCGAGCTCGGAGGCGTCGAGCCAGTTGCCGTGCAGGCCGTACGGAAGGCGGATGGGCAGTTTCACGGTCGCGACGGGCGGCGCGTCCAGCCGCTGGGCGTCGAGGATGAGCAGGTCGCTGCGCATCTCCGCGTACCGGCCGACGATCGCCATGACATAGCCCTCGCCCTCGGCCGCGTCGGGCCGCGCGGGCACGAAAAGCGGTTCGTAGAAGCAGGACTCGGGTCCCGCCCAGCGGGTGGTGGTGCGCCTGCGGTCCAGGTCGACGGCGCCGAGCCAGCGGAATCCCATGCCGGGGCGTTCGTCGTCCGGTACGTGGTTCAGGGCCAGGACACCCCAGTGGTAGGGCAGGGTCTCGTAGCGGTCGTCCATGCGCGGGAACTCGCCGGAGCAGTCGGTCAGCCGGATCTCGGTGAAGTCGTCGCCGCCGTCCGTGCCGTGGCCGCCCGCACCGGGGTCCGCGTCAGTGTCGATGGTCCACCGGGACAGGTGGCCCTTGGCGCGTTCCGGGTCATAGGGGGCGCCGGACAGGTCGGGGAACCACGGGAAGTAGTTGGACTGGGCGACGGGCGTGTCGATGTGGAGGTACCGGCCGTCGTCGTAGGCGCCCATGATGTGGCTCGCGAACCGGTTGGAACCCCGGTACCAGCGCACCTGCCGTCCGCTGCCCTTGCGGGGCAGGACCCCGAGGAAAACGTCCTTGTCCGGGTCCCAGCCGAAGTGCGGCTGTCCGGCCTTGAGGCGTTCCATGTCGCTGGTGAGCGGGATGACGGGGAAGACGACGAAGTTCTGTGTGACGGCGAAGTCGTGGACCATGGAGGAGTACGGGGCCTGGAACCACGTCTCGTGGATGACGCGGCCGTCGCGGTCCATCTCGTAGTACACGATGTCCGGGGTGGTCTCGCCTTTGGCGGCGAAACCGAAGCACACCATCTCCCCGGTGCGCGGGTCGAGTTTGGGGTGGGCGGTGAAGGTCTGGCCGGTCAGTGCGCCGTCGTAGGTGTACTCGCCGATGGTCTCGAGTGTGTCGGGGTCGATGCGGATCGGCGGGCTGTCCTCCTTCAGGGCCAGCAGTTTCCCGGCGTGCCAGTACAGGTTGGTGTTGGCCACGCCGCGGACCATGCCGGTGACCGACGGGTCGTCGGTGAAAGGGTTGCGGTATGCGCCGAACAGGGCGCGCCGCGCGGCGCGTTCGGCGTTGAAGCGGGGGGTACGGACGTAACGGCTCTTGTAGTCGACGTGGCCGTCCTTGAAACGGAAGGACGTCGCCATGCCGTCGGCGTTGAACGGGATGTCGCCCTGGACGAAGGACGGGAACTGACGGTCGCAGACGATCCGGTAGTAGGTGCCGTCCAGTTGGGGCGGGATCTCGCCCTGGCTGACTTCGAGGTCGTAGATGTCGGCCTCGACGCGCAGGGGGGCGTTGAAGCCGCTGAGCTGCGGAATGTCGGGGAACCTGGTGGGCATGAGGGTGTGCCGCCTCGCGTCTAGAAGGGGTAGGACGGGAGGTCGCCGCGCACCGTCACCCACTGGGTCTCGGTGAAGGCTTCGAGGTTGGCTTCGTGGCCACCGTGCCGGGAGCCGGTGCCGGAGGCTCCGAGGCCGCCGAAGGGCACCACCGCTTCGTCGTTGATGGTCTGGTCGTTGATGTGGACCAGCCCGGTGGGGATGCGCTCGGCGAGCTCCAGCCCCTTGGTGACGTCACGGGTCAGGATCCCCAGCGACAGGCCGTACTCGGTGCCGAGGGCGAGTTCGGCGGCCTCGTCGAGGGAGGAGAAGGTGACCACGGGGGCGACCGGACCGAACACCTCGGTGGCGTAGGCGGGCGAGTCCAGCGGTACGGCGTCCAGGACGGTGGGGCGGTAGAACAGTCCGTCGTAGGTGCCTCCGGCGCGCAGCCGCGCGCCCGCGTCGACGGTCTCGGTGACGGCGGCGTGGATGGCGTCGCGCTGCACGGTGTCGATGACCGGGCCCATCAGGACGGTTCCGCTCGCGGGGTCGCCGACCGGCACCTTCTCCGCGCGGGCGGCGAGCGCCTCGGCGTACGCGTCGGCGACCGACTCGTGCACCAGGTGGCGGGCGGTGGCCATGCACACCTGGCCCTGGTGGAAGAAGGAGCCCCAGGCGCCGACGGAGGCCGCGCGGTCGATGTCCACGTCGTCGAGCACGATCATCGCGGAGTTGCCGCCCAGTTCCAGGTGGACCCGCTTGAGGTGCTCGGCGGCGGCGCGGGCGACGGCCCGTCCCCCGCGGGTGGAGCCGGTGAAGGCGATGACGGGGACACGCGGGTGGGTGACCAGGGCCTCGCCGACGTCCGCACCGCCGGGCAGCACGGTCAGCACTCCGGCCGGCAGCCCCGCCTCCTCGAAGATCCGGGCCAGCACCACGCCTCCCGACACGGCAGTGCGCGGGTCCGGCTTGAGCACCACCGCGTTGCCCAGCGCCAGCGCCGGGGCGACCGCCCGGATGGCCAGCACGATCGGCACGTTGAACGGGGAGATCATCCCCACCACGCCGACCGGCAGTCGCCGGGCGAGGCTGAGCCGGGGCTGGGCCGAGCGCAGCAGCTGCCCGTACGGGTACGAGGCCAGGGCGGCGGCCTCGAAGCACTCCTGGGCGGCGGTGTGGGTCTCGAAGGCGGCCTTGCCGGGTATGGAGCCGGTCTCGCGGACGATCCAGTCGCCGACCTCCTCGGCGGTCTGCTCGAACAGCTCACCGGCCCGCCGCAGCACCGCCGCCCGCTCGGTGTAGGGCAGCCGCGCCCACTCCCGCTGGGCGCGCGCACCGGTCTCCACCGCGTCGGCGACGTCCTCGGGTGCGGCCATGCCCACTCGGCCCAGCTCAGCACCGGTGGCGGGCTCCGTCACCGCCTTCGTACCGGCGCGGCCGTCGGTCCAGTCGAGCAGCTTGATCCTGCCCGCCCACGATGCCTCATCGAGCAGCCCCATCGCTGACCATCCCTTCGACGCCTTCGACGAATGCGGAGAAACGGAGCAACCAGCACACGGTGCTCCGACTGCACGGAAGGTACGACCCCTTTTCTCTCTGTGCAATATCTTCCGGCTAGACTTCTTACATGCGGAAAACAGCCTCGGCAGGCCCCCAGGTCCTGCAGTCCGCCGAACAGGCGCTGCGTCTAGTCCTGTTGGTGGCCCAGCGCGGTTCCATCACACTCAGCGAGGCGGCCACCGAACTGGGGGTCGCCCCCTCCACCGCCCACCGGCTGCTCGCCACCTGCAAGCACGTCGGGTTCGCGGCCCAGGACCGGCCCGGCGGGTCCTACTCCCCCGGGCCGGCGGTGCAGGAACTCGCCCTCGCCACGACCATCACGGTCGACCTCAGGGACGCGGCCCGGCCGGTGCTGGAGCGGCTGGCGGCCGACTGCGGCGAGACGACCAACCTGCTGCTCCTCGAAGGAGCCCAGGTGCGGTTCGCCGAATCACTGGAGGGCAGCCACTCGGTCCGCGTCGGCTCCCGGCTCGGGCTCGTACTGCCCGCGCACTGCACCTCCGGGGGGAAGGCGATGCTCGCGGCGCTGCCGCCGGAAGAGCTGCTCAGGCGCTACCCGACACAGGAGCTGGAGGCGGTGGACGGCCACCCTCCCAAACAGTGGCCCGCGCTGATGGAGGACCTGTGGCACATCCGCGAGCGAGGCTGGGCCGTCAATCTGGGAGACAGCGATCCGAGCGTCGGCGGAGTGGGCGTCGCGCTTCTCTCCGCCTCCGGCTACCCCATCGCGGCGATCACCGCCGGCGCCCCGCTGCACCGGCTCGGCACGCAGGCACAGGCCGCCGAACTCGTCCCGGCCCTCCTCGACGCCAGGGACCGGATACAGAGACGGCTGCGCGGTCAGGACTGACAGGGTGGTGTACGGCGGCTTCCCCGCCGGCTCCCGGGGCCGGCGCGACCCACGGACCGAGGCGACGCCAACCGGCTGCCCCCGAGAGGTCGCTTCGTCGCGGTGTCTCATGCCGCGGACCGCGCTTCACTTGATGCCGGGTCACGCAAGGAGACGGTGGCCGGCACGGGTCCTTGTCGGTTGGTTCCGGCCCCCGTGGTTCCTGCCTGGTCCCTGAGCATCCGTGAGGGGCACACCGGCAGCACCCGGCAGTCGCCGAGCTCGGCGAAGGGGCCGGAACCTTCATGCAGCGGATCACCTTCCTCCGCTCGGAGGCTCCACCGAAGGGACAGAGCCGACCGCGGCAGCCGCCCGACGAGAAACCGAGGGCGCACCGAGATATGCCGCCGCCTTGTCTGCGGAGCACCGGAGCCGGCCCGCCGCGCGACGGACTCCTGGCTTTCGTCGCTGGTCACCCGCTGCCGCGTGCCCGCCTCCAGCCAGGCCCGCTCCATGTGACGAGCCGGAGTCACGCCCGCCTCGTCACACCTCACGGCCCTCTGCCGAGGGCGCCGCGCCGAGGCGGAGGAGCACGGCCGTCGTGCCGGAGCGGGGCAGGGAGACGGTGAGCTGCTCGTCGGCGGCGCCCCGGGCCGTGGTGACGTCGGGCGTGGTGGAGTAGAGCAGCGTGGGACGAAGGCGGGCGCCGTGGAATAGCGTGACGGTGCAGGTGCCGGCGCCGACTCCGTACTGATCTCGTGGAACAGGGCTCTCTCGCCGCCCGGTCGCTCGGCACAGCCCTCGCGAGCTGCCGTCACCTGGCCGACCGTACCGCGGACGTCAGCGCCGCTCTGGCCCCTGTGTGGCCCCTCGATCTTGCTTTCGAACCCGACAACAACCATCTCGGCGGCCATGACAACTTTGATCGCTTACGTCGCCGCAGGTCAAAGAGGCCAGCATCGCACCGAGCAGCGCGCGTGACGCGATACCCCCAAGCCGCGAGCAGCGGATTCCGGTCCCCGGAACCGGAGTTGACATCCGGCACCCCGCAAGGAACGTTTCCGCAGGTCAGGAGCCTGCATGGTGGGGCGGGTGGGACTCGAACCCACGGCCGACGGATTATGAGTCCTTTGAGGGTCTTGGCGACCCTTGTCGATCAATGCTCATCCATGACGTTTCCCTGGTCAGGGCGGTCAGGCCGTGTCGGCATCCCTCGGTCTTTGCCGGTCTGTTCCTATCCTTGCGTCCCGAACGCGTCCCGAACGCAACCAGGATGGACAGGCGCAGCGTGCGCGGAGCCGGTTGCGCCAACTCAGGGAAGGGGCTCGCACTCGTAGGCAGCGGATTTCCGTTCCAGCGCCCGGAGGCTTCGCCTCGGCGCGGCGTAAAGGCAATCAGCGGCCGAGGTGGACGGTTCGGGCCCGACCGGTCTGCCCGCGGGTTGTTGTCCGTCCGTACGGGGGATACACACGCTGCGGGTTCAGCGGCCGGGGCCAATGGTGGTTGCCTTGGCTTGGAGGGTCTGCTGCGTTTGGGCGACTGTGGCCTTGCCGTGGGCGAGCTTCTCCAGTTCGCTGTCGATCGTGTCGGCGATCTGCTGCCAGGTGGTGATGGCCGGCGGGGCGCTGGTGGCCTGCAGCTGGGTTTGGAAGGGTGCCAACTTGGAGTCGTCGCCCAGCTTCGCCTCGTACCAGGCGTTGGCTACGGCGGGCAGGTTGCCGGAGGCGTCTGCATACGCGGCGATGTTGTCGACATCGATCAGGTACCTGACGAACTGCCACGCTGCGTCCGGGTTCCGGGCGTCCTTGAAGACCGCGAGGTCGCTCCCCGCGGCCAGGCCGGCGGCCTGCTCGCCCTTCGGCAGGGGCATGGTCTGCCACTTGCTGTCCAGCGTGGGGGCGTTGAGGTGGAGGTTGCCGCCAGTGCCGGCGCCCTGCTGCACGGTGCCGATCAGCCCGTTCTGAAAGTTCTGCCCGGAGTCCGTCTTGTCATTCGGCGACAGGCCGTCCTTAAAGATTTCGCTGTAGTACTCCAGCGCCTTGGTCACCGCGGGTGAGTCGAAGGTGAACTTCCTGGCGGTGGTGTCGTAGATGTCCCCGCCCTGCTGCCACACCATCGGTAGCCAGATCAGCCAGGAGTTGAAGCCGGTTTGCAGCTGGGTGGCGTGGCGCAGCTTGGGGCTCCGCTTGCCCGCGGTGGCCTGGATGGTCTTGAGGTCTTTCAGGTAACCGGCCCAGTCACTGGCCGGGGCGCCCTTGATGCCGGCCTTCGCCGTGATGTCGGTGCGGTAGTAGATCACCGAGGTGTCGGCGATGAACGGGACTCCGTAGGAAGTGTTCTTGTACGTCGTGGTCTCCCACGATCCCGGGAAGAACAGCCACGGCCTGATCGAGGCCGGGGTGGCCCGCAGGCCGTTCGTTGCGGCCAGCTCCGTCATCCAGCTGGAGTCGACCAGGGACAGGTCGGGGGTGTTGCCGCCGGCGATCGCGGTGGTCAGCTTCTCGTGCGCGGCATCCCATGGCACCGTGGTGATCTGCACCGTCATGCCGGGGTTCTGCTGCTCGAACTCCTTCGCCAGGCTCTCAAGGTCCTTGTCGGCCTTGTCACCCACGTACCACATGACCAGCTTGCCCTTACCGCTGTCGCTGGCATTCTTCGTCGGGGCGTTGGCGTTCGTGGGGTCGTCGCTCTGGCCGCAGCTGACGACCAGCAAAGCCATGGCGACGGTGGCGCAGGCTCTCCGCAGGGTTCTGGTGGTGCGCACGGACGGGGCTCCTTGCTGAAGGGCTGTGAGGAACGAGAGGGGGCGGAAACGAAGAGGGGTGGGGCCGGTGGATGGTCGAGGCCGTCCCATGGCTGCCCATGCCTCACTGGGAGCGGTCCTCAGCGGTCGGCTTTTCACCTGCAGGCAGTTCCGCCCAACCGCGAGCGAGGCCACCGACCACCGACCAGGCAGACCACCGCATCGGCGGTGGGAAAGTCGAACGCAGCCCTGCCGTCACCGCGTTCGACGTCGTTCATGCGGCGGAAGATCGGCGGGCACTCGCGGCGCGGACGCCGTGGTCGGACACCGAGCCCTAGGCATCCCCCTCGGCCGGAGAGCCCGGATGCTACCGGCCGAGGGGGACGGTTCGGGCCGGCCCGGTCTGCCCTGACTTACAGACCGGGCCGGCGGTTACGGCGATGGCGCGTCGGTCGGATCCGCGCTCGCCATGTCTACGAGTCGCATTGCGTCGCGTCGCCCGCCGGGTGCCTGGTGGGGACCTTCAGCGGTGTGCCGGGCTTGACCTCGCGCACGTCACCGCTGCCGACGCGTACCGGGAGTGACTTGCCGGAGCGCAGGGTCAACTTGGTGGTCTGCTGGCCGACGGTCACGTCGAAGGTGCGTCCGTGCCACTTCACCCCGGTGATGTTCACCCCCGGCAGCTGCGGCGGCAGGAACGGGTCGATGGTGACCGCGTCGGTTCCCCAGCGCATCCCCGTGAACCCGTACAGGAACTCCTGCAGGTAGCCGCCCTGGCCGGTGGTGAAGTTGAACGCTCCGCCGTTGCGGGTCTCGTACCACTGGTTGAACGGTGCGGCTTGGTACGGCTCCGCGCTGTTGCGGAGATAGTCGTAGACCTGGCAGCCCGGCGAGCCGAGGGCCGCGCCGTTGATGGCGGCGATCGCGTCCGTCATGGACGGGCCGCCCGGGTCGGTGCGCTCCTTGTAGTAGTCGAGGTCGTTCTGGGCCAGGCTGGGCGACATCGGCACAGCCCACGGGTACTGCAGCAGGGTGACGTCGGCCTGCTTGACGGTCCGCCCGTCGTAGCCGTCGAACTCGGGGTGGATGTTGTTCTTGGTGTCGACCGGGATCTTCAGGCCGTCGGCGACCTTCTTCCACGCCGGGTCGGCGGTCCGGCCCACGAGTTGCGCGGCGCGGATCGCGATGCGCAGTGACTCCTGCGCTCCGGCGTTGGTGGTCGCGCTGTTGTCCACCGGGTAGTTGTACTCGTCCGGCCCCATGACGTCGTTGATGTCGTAGCCGCCGGACGAGTTGGGTACGGCGCGGGTGGCCCAGTAGTCGGCGATGCCCTTCAGCACCGGCCATGCCTTGTCCCGTAGCCACGCCTTGTCACCGCTCGCCTGGTAGTACTGCCACTGCGCCAGGGCGATGTCGGAGTTGATGTGGACCTCGTACGTGCCCCAGGGGTCGGGGGCGGTCTCCTTGCCGGTCAGCGCGCTCTCCCAGGCGAACTTGGCGCCCTTGATCGGCTGGCTGGGCGTGGACAGCTTGGCGGCGTTCGCCTCAGCCGCGGACAGCAGCTTCTGCCGGTAGGTGTTCGCCCCGTTGGCGATGTCGGGGTACTGGGCGAGCAGCGCCGGGTACATCCAGGTCTCCATGTCCCAGAACACGTGACCGCTGTAGCCGTCCGAGGACAGCCCGCCCGGGCTGGTGCTCCAGGTGACACCGGGGCGCATGCTCGCGAGCAGGTAGAACATCGACGCGTGGATCTGCGCGGTCATGGCGCTGTCACCGGGGATCGAGATGCTCGACTGCCACAGCCGCGACCATTCATTGTTGTTGCGGGCGAGCAGCTGCTGGTAGCCGGCCTTGGCAGCGCGGGCCGCGGTACTCGCTGCGGCCTGCTGCGGGGTCGCGGCCTTGAGTGATCGATCGGTGTCGACGCTGGAAGCGATGCCCACGTACTTGGTGATCCGGTACGTCTGACCGGCGCGGACCGGGAACACGGCGCTCTGTGCGGCGCTGCCGTCGGGTACGTCCATCGCCTTGGTCGGCACGGCCTTGTCGTTGACGCGCAGTACCGAGTTGAGCCCGGCGGTGGCGAGCTTTCCGTCGGTGACGACGGTCTGTGAGAGGGCCGCGGCCTTGCCGTCCACGTGCGGGTCGGTGGTGGAGGCGCGGTGCAGGCCCCGGCCGTCGAACTCGTCCACGACGGTGGCCGTTCCGCTCCAGTGCGGTACGGCGCGCACGTTCACCGTGCCCAGATGGCCCTCCGCGCGGTTGGCGTTGACCTCGTAGGCGAAGCTGGTCGTGTCGCCTGCGGGCGAGGTCCAGTCGAACGACGTGCTCAGCACGCCGGTGCGCAGGTCCAGCGACTGCCGGTACTTGCTGGTGGTGCCGACCGTCCTGGGGGCGATCTCCGTGGGTGGCTGTGAGCCGTCCGGATACGCCGCGAGGTAGTCGACGTTCACCCGCGCCGTGTCACCCTCCTTGACGGTGATCTCGAGTGTGTTGTCACCCGCCGTCAGCGTCACCGGCACGGTCAGCACCGACCAGTCGTCCCAACTGCCCGTGCTGGGCACGGTGAGTTGCTGGAGCGAGCCGTTGACGCCGAGGTGGATCGTCTGCGGGTCGCCGCTGCCGTTGGAGTACCGGATGGCCAGCGTGGCCTTGCCGGCCGGCGCGTCACGGATCGGAACGACGCCGGTGCCGCCGACCGTCGGCCCACCGGTGTTCAGGCCGGCCAGGTAGCCGCCCACGATCCCACCCGGATGGGAGTTCTCGACGAACGCGCCGCCGGAGATCTTCCCGTACGCGGCCGGGCACAGCTGGTTGAATTCGCAGGACCAGCTGCCGATGCCGTAGACACCGCCGCTGCCACTGCCGCCGAAGCCGAGCGTGGTCCAACTCGGCAGGCTCGCCCGCTCCTCGGCCCCTTCCCAAGGGGCGCCGTAGAAGCCGGCCAGCTGGGACTGGGTGACGATGGGCGTGCTGCTGTAGCCGTGGCCCGCCGCGGGCACCCGCGCGGCGAGGTAGCCGTTGCCGACGAACGTCGGAGCGTAGTTCTTCGAGGTGTCGGTCGTGCTCAGCACCCAGCCGTCGTCGCCGCCGGCCTTACCCGGTTCGGGGGTGGACGAGGCGGGCACGGCTGCCGTGCCCAGGAGCAGGCCGGCCAGGGCCAGCCCGATCGACGCTGTCCTCCTGGGGGTGCGTGCGCGGGCACCTGGCCGGACGGTCGCCGACGGGACCGTGGACTGTGCGGTCCGCGAGTGGACGGGGGCGCCGGCTCTGGCACGGTCACCCGGGCCGATCACCACGGATACCGCTGACACGACGGATGTCGCCGCGCCCGTGAAACGAGCCCAGGCCGACCTGCGGCGCGAGGTACCGAGCCTCATTCCTATGTCGCCTACGGCCTCGCCGTATTCATTTTCCTTCATCGAAACGCCACCTCCTCGGGGTGGTACGCGTGGCTGGGTCACGACGGCCTGCCGATGCGGCTCGTAGAGCGGCGTCGCGGTGTATGACCCAGACCACGAGGGGGAGTTGTGGGGGGTGGTGAGGTTCGGGTTCAGGCCGAACGCGTGGTGAAGATCGCTGCGGCACCGGCGGGCAGGCGGTAGCTGTACGTCGTGTCGCCCAACGGGACGTCGAACGTGGCGGTGCTGCCACCAGAGTTGTAGACGGCTGTCAGCCGGGTGCCGTCGGGCAGTGCCGCGCTCTTGCGCTGAACGCCCTTGCCGCTGCTGGCACTTGATGTGGTGGCCTTGCCGTCGGGAGCGAGCACGGACAGGTCGTGGATCGACCACCAGCTGCCCGAGCCGGCCTCGTTGGTCACCCGGATGTAGCGGGCGGTGGTGGTGGGCAGCAGGATCCGGGCCACGGTGCTGCCCGCCCCAGTCGCGATCGGCTTGCTCCACGTGGTGCCGTCGTCGGACGTGGACACTTCGTACTGGCGGACGTAGTCGCCGGACGAGGCGGTGGTGTCCAGGACGACCTGGTCGAAGGTCTGGGTGGAGCCGAGGTCGACCTGGAACCAGTCGCCGGGCTGCATGCCGTGGCCCAGGCTCCAGCGGGTGGACGCGTCGCCGTCGATTGCCTTGGACGGCGGGTCGTCCGAGCTGCTCGCGGAGGCTGTCGCCTGCCAGCCGTCGCGGGACAGGCCCACTTCACCGGTGGGCGGGGTGAGCGAGGCGCCGGTGGGAAGGGTGTAGCCGAGCCACTGGTTGCCGATGCGGACCTGGGGCTGCTGAGCGAGCAGGCTGCTGTCGTAGGTGATCAGGGCCTGGCTGCCGTCGGGGTTGCGGAAGGGGATGTCGACCGAGCCGATGGCGGACGGCGCGGCGCTGCCACGCTGGGTGCCGTTCCAGGTGAAGGTGGCGGCTGCTCCCGCGGCGAGCGTGTAGGTGAAGGCGCGGTCGCCCCAGCGGACGGTGAAGGTGCGCTCCGCGGTGCTGGAGTTGTAGGCGATCAGCGCGGTGGAACCGTCGGGGTTGGTGAACGCGACGTCCTCGAGGTCCCCCTTGCCGAAGGAGTTGGAGGCGACCCGGCGAGCGCCGGGCTGGACGAACTTGCTGGCCTGGGCGAGGCCCCAGTAGTCGGCCGTCGGCTTGTACGAGTAGGTGCCATCGGCGTTCTGGGAGACGGTCACCACCGGGCGGCAGCCCTGGCAGCCGTTGTTGGTGGGGCCGCTGGAGCCGTCGAGGGTGATGTTCCAGCGGATGATGCTCTGGGCCCAGTTCCGCGGGCCGTTGATGATGTTGTCCATGGTGCCGGCGAAGGTGGCGCCCGCGTCAGTGCCCTCCCAGCTGCCGCCGGAGCACTCGCTCTGGAAGGCGGGCTTGTTCGGGTAGTCGTTGTGGACGACGCTCTGCGCCGAGACGTCGCCGGCATAGCAGTGCCAGGCCGTTCCGGCGACGTTCTTGGCGCTCGCCGCGTCGGTGTACAGGGACTCGGGGTAGCTGGTGACGTCCCAGTTGTGGTCGTAGCCCAGGATGCCGGTCGACAGGTGCTGCTTGCGCAGGGTCGGGGCCAGGTAGTCGTTGATGAAGGTTTTGGCCTGGTCCGCCGTCAGGCTCGTGCTCGGGTAGGCGGAGGTGTTGTTCAGCGGCTCGTTCTGCGGGGTGACGTAGCGGACCGGGACGCCGGCCGCCTTGTACGCCTTGAGGAACCTCGCGAAGTAGTCGGCGAGTTGCTGGTAGGCGGCGGGCTTGATCTGGCCGCCGTTCATCGTGTCACCGGTCTTCATCCACCCGGGCGGGCTCCACGGGGTGGCCATGACGGTCAGCTGCGGGTTGAGCTTCTGGGCCTGCTTCAGCAGCGGGATGGTGTACGACCGGTCGTGGTCGATGGAGAAGTTGGCGAGCGTGGGGTCGCTCCCGCCGGTCGGCATGTCGTCGTAGGAGTAGTTGCCGTTGACCGTGAAGTCGGTGGCGCCCATGGGCTGGCGCAGGAAGCTCAGGCCGATGCCGTCGCTGCGGCTGAACAAGTCGCGCATCAGGGCGTTGCGCTGCTTGGTGGTGAGCTTGGTGCCGACCAGCCAGGCGGAGGAGTCGGTGAAGGAGGCCCCGAAGCCGGTCATCTGCTGGTACTTGCGGGTGGTGTCGACCGTGATGGTCTTGGTGCTCGTGGATGCCGAGCCGGCCTTCCAGGTCACCGGCGACTGCTTGGAGAGGTAGGTGCCGGTGGACGGGTCGGTCAGCCAGACCGACGCCTTGCCGGACGCAGGGGTGGCGGAGGCCGGGGTGGCGGCCGGAAGGGCGGGGAGGGTCGCGAGCACGGCGGCGGCGACGGTGGTGGTCAGGGCGGTCCGGCGCCATTGCCGGGTGGTGCGGTTCATGGTGCGGCTCCTTGCGGGCATGACGGCCATGCACGGCGGCGCGCGTGCATGACGGGGGTGGTGCGGAACCGGCGCGTGGGGCCCGGGTAAGGGCGCCGGGGCTGATGTCACTTCAGACCGGTCGTGGCGATGCCGGCCACGAAGTGGCGCTGGAACAGGAGGAAGACGATCGTCACCGGCAGCAGGACGACCACGGCTCCGGCGAGCAGGACGCCGAAGCGGGTGAAGTCCTGTCCGCTGCTGGCCAGGGCGAGGCCGACGGGGAGGGTGTACTGGCTCTCGTTCTGGGCCACGACCAGAGGCCACAGGAAGTTGTTCCACGAGCCGAGGAAGGTGATGATCCCCAGGGTGGCGAGGGCCGGCCTGGTCAGCGGAAGAATGATCTTCCAGAAGATGGCCAGTTCGCGGCAGCCGTCCACCCGGGCCGCGTCGATGAGTTCATCGGGCAGGGTGGAGATGAACTGCCGCATCAGGAAGACCCCGAACGGGGTGGCCAGGAACGGCAGGATCAGCCCGAGCAGGGAGCCGGTCAGCTTCATGTTGGCCACCAGCACGTACAGCGGCACGAAGGTGACCAGGCCCGGCACCATCAGCGTGGCCATGACCAGGCCGAACACCACACGCTGGCCGCGGAATTCGAGCTTGGCCAGGGCGTAGCCCAGCATGGAGCAGAAGATCAGGTTCCCGGCGGTGACGGCCAGCGCCACGATCACGGAGTTGGCGAACATCCTCGTGAAGTCCAGGCTGCTGAACAGCTCCCGGTAGTTCGCGAGCGTGGGACTGGCGGGAATCAGGTCCGGCGGGATTCTGCGGATGTCGCCCTCGGACTTGAACGCGCTGGACAGCATCCACAGGAACGGCGTGACCATGAGCAGCAGCAGGCCGGTGAGCGGCAGGTAGAGCCAGGGGCGGCCCCATTCCTGCCGGATGCGGCGGCGTCGCAGCACCTTGGCGGTGTTGATCGTGGTGGTGGTCATGGGGCATCAGTCCTTGTCCCGCAGCATGCGGAACTGCAGCACGGTCAGGGCGATGATGAGGACGAAGACGACGTAGCCGGCGGCCGAGGCGATGCCGTAGTTGCCGTTGCCGAACTGCTTGTAGGCGTACAGCGTGGCCGACAGCGTGGAGTCCAGCGGCCCGCCGTCGGTCATGACGAAGGGCTCGTCGAAGAACTGCAGGTAGCCGATGCCGGTGGTGACGGCGGTGAGCAGCAGGGCCGGGCGCAGGAGCGGGAAAGTGACCCGCCAGAACCGCTGCCAGGCCCCGGCACCGTCGAGTTCGGCCGCCTCCATCAGAGACTGGGGCACGGACTGGAGCCCCGCCAGCATGATGATCATGACGGTGCCGAGGTTGCGCCACACCGCCATCACGATCATGACGGGCAGGGCGAATCGGGTGTCGGCCAGCCAAGCCGGGCCGTCGATCCCGAACCAGGCGAGGACGGTGTTCACCAGGCCCGCGTGGGGTTCCAGAAGGGTTTTCCACACCACTGCGACGGCCACGATGCTGGTGATCACGGGCAGGTAGAAGCCGACCCGGAAGAGAGCGCGGAAGCGGCGGATGCCGCTGTCGAGGGCGACCGCCGCGGCGAGTCCGGCGGCCAGCGTCAGGGGCAGGGCCACCAGGACGAAGACGGCGGTGTTGCGCAGGGCGGTGAAGAACTGAGGGTCCTCAAAGAGCCGTACGTAGTTGTCGAAGCCGGTGAACGACACGTTCAGCGGTGTGCGCAGGTCGGCGCTCTGGGTGTCGGTCAGGCTCATCAGCGTCGACCAGACGACCGGCAGCAGCATGAAGGCGAGGAACAGGGCGAGGAACGGGGCGGCGAGGACCCAGGCGGCGCGGGTCCGGCGGCCTCGCGTTGTGCTGCGCCGCAGCGAGGGAGTGGCCGCCGGCCGCTTGCCGGCGGTGTCCCCCTCCTGGGTGCCCTGCCCCGCGAGAGTGGTCGTGGGCATCGTGGTCATCCGTCCGTACGAGGGATGCGGGCGTCGGCGGTCAGCGGCCGGTGCCGATGCTGGTGGCCTTGGACTGCAGGGTCTTCTGCACGTCGGCGACGGTGGCCTTGCCGTAAGCGAGCTTCTCCAGCTCGGAGTCGATGGCGTCGGCGATCTGCTGCCAGGTGGTGATGGCCGGCGGGGCCTTGGTGACCTTCAGCTGGGTCTCGAAGGCCGCCATCTTGGTGTTCTGGCTCAGCTCGCCCTCCGACCAGGACTGGACGGCGGCGGGCAGGTTGCCGGACGCCTCCCCGTACGCGGCCAGGTTCTTCGGCTCGGTGAGGAACCGGACGAACTTCCAGGCCGCGTCGGCGTTCTTGGCGTCCTTGAAGACCGCCAGGTCGCTGCCTCCGGCCAGGCCGGCCGCCTGCGTGCCCTTCGGCAGCGGCACGGTCTGCCACTTGCTGTCCAGGTCGGGGGCGTTCTTGTGGAGGTCTCCGCCGGTGCTGGCGCCCTGCTGCACGGTGCCGATCAGCCCGTTCTGGATGTTCTGGCGGGCGTCGGTCTTGTCGTTCGGCGAGAGCTTGTCCTTGAAGACGCCGCTGTAGTACTCCAGGGCCTTGGTGACCGCGGGCGTGTCGAACGTGAACTTCTTCGCGTCGGCGTCGTAGATGTCACCGCCCTGCTGCCACACCATCGGCAGCCAGAACAGCCAGGAGTTGAAGCCGACCTGCAGCTGGGTGGCGTTGCGCAGCTTGGGGTTCTGCTTGCCCGCGGTGGCCTGGATGGCCTTGAGGTCCCTCAGATATCCGGCCCAGTCGCCGGCGGGGGCGCCCTTGATGCCGGCCTTCGTGGTGATGTCGCTCCGGTAGTAGATCACCGACGTATCGGCGATGAACGGGACGCCGTAGGAGGTGTCCTTGTACTTCGTGGTGTCCCACTGGCCCGGGAAGAACGCGGACGACTTGAAGGACGCCGGGGTGGCCTGGAAGCCGTTCATGGCGGCCATCTCGGCCATCCAGGTGGAGCCGATCAACGACATGTCCGGGGTGTTGCCGCCGGCGATCGCGGTGGTCAGCTTCTCGTGCGCGGCGTCCCACGGCACCGCGGTGATCTGCACCTTCACGCCCGGGTTCTGCTGCTCGAACTCCTTCGCCAGGCTCTCAAGGTCCTTGTCGGCCTTGTCGCCCATGGACCACATGACCAGCGTGCCCTTGGCCTTGCCGCTGCCGACCTTGGCCGGGGCGTTGTCGGCGGCCGAGGAGTCGTCGCTGCGGCCGCAGCCGGTGGCCAGCAGGGCCGCCGCGACGGTGGCACAGGCGATCTGGAGAGTTCTGGCGGCGGGGCGGAGGGTGCTCATGGTTGCGGCTCCTTGCGGTCGTGCTGATGAGGGTGAGGCCGGGATGGGGCAAAAGGGTTGAGCAGCCGGGGGTGGCTCAGATTGCGGGGTGCCGGCGGCCGTCGTCGACGGTCACTTCGGCGGTGAGACGCGGATCACGGCTGGAACGTCCGACATGCAGGCGGTAGCACCCCGGCGGAGTACGCCACGCACTCGTTTCGCCGTCCCAGATCTCGAAGGCGCGGGCGGGCACGCGTACCACGGCGGTGACGCGTTCGCCGGGCGCCGCCTGGATCGTGGCGAAGCCGGCGAGCAGGCGCACCGGCCGGTCGGAGCCGTCCTGCGGTGGCTCCAGGTAGACCTGGACGACCTCACGGCCGGCCCGGGGGCCGGTATTGGTCAGTGCCACGGTCAGATTGAGCCCGTCTCCGCCTGCGGGGCTGGTCGGGGAGGCGGCGGAGACGGGAGTCGGGGAGAGGGGCACGGACTCGTACGCCCATCGGGTCCAGCCCAGACCGTGACCGAACGGGAAGGCGGGGACGAGCCCGTCCCGGTCCCAGGCCCGGTGACCGACATGGACGCCCTCGGTGTAGTCCACGATTCCGTCGCTGGGGCGGGCGTCGGGAACGGGGACGTCCTCGGCGCGGGCGGGCAGCGTCCACGGCAGTCGGCCCGACGGCTCGGTACGGCCCAGCAGCACATCGGCGAGCGCGTGACCGGCCTCCTGGCCCGGCAGCCACGCCCACAGCAGCGCGGGGGCTTCATCGGCCCAGGGCAGCAGCACCGGGGCACCGGCGTTGACGACCACGACGGTGCGCGGGTTGGCGGCGATCACCTTGCGGACCAGGTCGTTCTGGTGGCCGGGCAGGTCGAGGCCGGTGCGGTCCCAGCCCTCGGACTCGACCTCCTCGTTGGTGCCCACCACGACGACGGCCACATCGGCCGCCTGAGCTGCCGCGACGGCTTCGGCGATCTCCTCGTACGGGGTCGGCCCGGGCGGGGCGTGCCGGACCTGGGCGGTGACGAAGCGGCCGTAGCCACCGGCGTCCACGACGGTGAGGTCCAGGGCGAGGGCGAGCTTGCGCCCGTCCGGTCCCACCTCGACGTCGATCCCCCGCTGGGGCGGGTGGTTGTGGCTGGACTCCAGCACCAGCTCCACTCCCCGGTCGTCCTCGCCGGCCAGGACCTCCTCGCCGTCGACGCTCACGCTGAAGCGTCCTGAGCATCCGAATTCCAGGCGGTGCGTGCCCGGTTCGTCGAGGGTCAGCTCCGTGCGCAGCAGCACCCGGTCGGTCGCCGGGCCGAAGCCGTCGTACGTGGTCCAGTCGCCGGTGGCACGGATCTCGCCGCCGATGCGGTTGCCTTCGGCGTCCAGGTGGTCGGCACGTATGCCCGTCGCGCCGCTGCCGGGGTCGGTGAGCAGCTCGGCGGAGGCGTACGGCAGGCGCAGGCGGGCGTCGCCGCCCCGGTGCACGGTCAGCTGGACGTCCTCGGGGAGTGCGGCGCGCAGTCCTTCCTCGTAGGACACGGTGCGTACCGCGGGGACGTAGGCGCTGCCGCCGCCCTGGAGGTACGGCGCGACGGCGTTGGGGCCGATCAACGCCACGCTGCGGATGCCGTCCGGGGCCAGCGGCAACAGCTCTGCCTCGTCGCGGAGCAGCACCGTGCCCCGTGCAGCGACCTCGCGCAGCAACCGGAACTCCTCCGGAGTGGGAGCGGGCGGGACGGGGGCCGGCTCGGGCTCGTCGAGCCGGCCGACGTGCCGGGCCAGCCGCAGCAGCCGGAGCACCTTGTCGTCGACGAGTTGTTCGTCCACCTCGCCCGCACGCACAGCCTCGGCAAGGGGGCGGCCCCACAGGGGCTCAGGGCCGGGCATCGCCAGATCCAGTCCACCCACCGCCGAGGCCACGGTGGACCGGGTCGCGGCCCAGTCACTGACCACGGGCCCGTCATACCCCCACTCCCCCTTCAGCACCTCGCGCACCAGCCGTGTGTGCTCGGTCATCCGCGCGGACTCGGTCCCGTCATCGACGCCCGAGTACGCGGCCATGACGCTCCACGGCTCGGCCTCGGCGAGGACCTGCTCGAAGGGGGCCAGGTAGACCTCTCGCAGCGTCCGCTCGTCCAGCCGGGCGCGGTACTCGGTGCGGTCGGTCTCGGAGTCGTTGGCCACGAAGTGCTTCAGGCACGCGCTCACACCCCGGCTCTGCAGGCCGCGTACGACGGCGGCGGCCAGGGTGCCGGTGAGCAGGGGGTCCTCGGAGAAGTACTCGAAGTGCCGCCCGGCGACCGGGGTGCGCTGGAGGTTGACCACCGGCGCCAGCACCACGTCGACGCCCTTGCGGCGGGCCTCCGTGGCGAACAGCTCCCCGAGCCGCTCGGCGAGCTCGGTGTCCCAGGCCGCTGCCAGCGCACTCGGCGCGGGGGCCAGCAGGCCGGTCTCGTCCGGGTCGTCGCCTGTCCCCCGTACGCCCTGCGGGCCGTCGGACATCGTCACCGCGGACAGACCGAGCCGGGGCTCGGCCGGGAGTCTCCACAGGTCCGCGCCGGTCAACAGGCGGATCTTGGCGTCCAGGTCCAGGCCGCGGACGCGGTCACGGAGCTCGGTGTCATCAGGGAGGGCAGGGCGGCTCATGCTCGTCCTTCCAGGCCGCGGCGCGGCACGAATCGGGCGGAACGGAGAGCAGAAAAGCACACTTACTAAGTACTTAGTAAGTCCTTGTGCGTAAGTTCTTTCTCCGGTTTGATCGGAAGGTGACCACTGACAGACAGCCCCGTAGACTCCGCACGATGAGCGAGAGCGCGCCGAACGGGGAGCGGCAGCCCCGTGCGGGAAAGAGCCTCAAAGCCCAGCAGCGACGGCAGGAGATCCTGCGGATCGCCATGGACACGTTCGCGGCGCGCGGCTACAACAACGCCTCACTCCAGGAGATCGCCGACCGGGCCGGCGTCACCCAGGCCGGCGTCCTGCACTACTTCCGCTCCAAGGCCCAACTGCTCACCAGCGTCCTGGACCTGCGCGACGCGACCGACATCGAACAGCTCGGCCCCGACCGCCCCCGCGGCCTGGCCTTTCTGCGTCACCTCGTCGACACCGTCCGCCGCAACACCGAACGCGAAGGCATCGTCCGGCTGTACGCGGTCCTCTCGGCGGAGAGCGTCACCGAAGGCCACCCCGCCCAGGACTACTTCCGCGACCGCTACACCGGCCTGCGCACCTTCGTCACCGACGCTCTCGCCGAAGCGTGCGAACTCGGCGAGACGCGCCCCGACCTCAACCTCGAAGACGCGGCCAACGCCATCATCGCCGTCATGGACGGCCTGCAGATCCAGTGGCTGCTCGCCCCCGACTCCGTCGACATGGCCGCCTCCACCGACCGGGTCATCAACGCCCTCTTGGGCGGCTCCGCCGACAAGTCCGACTGACAGCGGGCAGAGGTCTTGCCAGAGGGCGCTGGCCCTGGGGCTATCCCCGCGTGCGCGGGGCCGATTGGGTCGGCGAACGCGGTCCGGACTTGCATCAGCGGCCCCATCGGTATCACCTGCAATCCCGTCACCGGCTTGACCAGGCAAACACGACAAGTAGTTCAGCCAGCGGACCCGCAACAGCTAGGGTGCTTCCCTGGCCCCACACGGGCATAGGTCAAGAGCGCGTCCCTTCTGACCTTCGGCCCCGCGTACGCGGGGTACCTCCGGCCGGTTCTACGCCGCAGCTGTACACCAAGTACACAAACACTCGCCTGATCGCCATAAACGTCCCAAATCAGGAAGGGTCGAGCCAGCGCAGGCGGGGATAGCTCGCTGGAGGACGCCGCGAACGAGCGCCTGCTGCCGTCGACCCCGCTCAGGCGGGGATAGTTCCGGCAACGACGTCCTCAAGGACCGTGTGGAGTGGTCGACCCCGCGCAGGCGGGGATCGCTCCACCCTGCTGTGGCAGGCCGTCCAGGGCATGGGGTCGACCCGCGCAGGCGGGGATAGCTCCTGGATGTGCGGGCCGGATGGTCGCCAAGACGTCGGCCCCGCACGCGCGGGGGGATAGGTCCGCGGTGGACGCCGACACCGGTGACAACACCGTTCGGCCCCGCACGCGGGGATAGCTCGTCGACGAGGATGCGCTGAGCGGGCGTCAGCTTGTCGGCTTCGAGCAGGCGGAATAGCTCCGCGATCCGTTGCCGGTGTTGTGGAAGGACTGCTGATGCGCCCCGGAGACATCGATCACCGAGGTCAGAGGCCGACAGACGTGATCCCGCCTCCGGAGATCAAGCTCGTGCGTCTCGCTGCTGAACTTCCTTGAGGACTCCGGCCACCGTCGCGAAGTCATTGTCCACGTGGAGGACCGTGTGCCCATGGTGTACAGCTGTCGCACACACCAACAGGTCGATCGCTCCCGCTGCCCGATGCTGGCCCCTCTGTGTCAGTTTGTACTGAGCGGTGTCGACCCACCGCCAGGCGTTCTTCGGAATTGGAGAGAGCAGACAGAGCGCGTCCAGCTCCTCGGCCAGCTCATCTCGGTGAGACGGGCTGGTCGCCGAGTAGAGGAATTCGGCACGTGTCGGCTCGCAGAGGTGGAACACCCCGGCGGCGATGTATCCCTCCCAGGGGCGCAGCGCACCTGGAGTACGGAACAGATGCCACAGAGCCGAGGTGTCCACCAGATACGTGATCACTCGAAGGCCCCGCGCCGCGCACGCTTCTCGGCTTCATGCGCCGCTGCGGCCTGCTCGAACTCGCCGCGCTCACCTCGCGCGGCCAGCTTCTCCGCGGCCTCGAGCCTCTTGATCCGCGCCACGTAGTCCCGAAGCGCCGCGTTGACGGTCTCCTTCTTCGTCGTGGCACCCATGAGCCGCATGGCCTCGGCCAGCGCCTCGTCGTCGAGATCAATCTGAGTGACGGACAGCGGGGACACCTCCAACATACGCAATGTATGCATCCAAGATACGTCGCCAACATTGCATACGGCTCACCGATCACAAAAGACCGCTCAAGGGAGGCGCGCAGGATGCCGAGGCGTTTCCATTCGGACTGCTTCCTGATGCAGGACGGATCAGCGGGGGCCTGCTGCACCCCGACACGAATCACCCCATGGGGCCTATGACCGACTTGACCGTAATCGGCGTCCCGAATCTGTCCTGCCGATCATGAAAACACGTATCGAGACGCTCTACGAGCGTCCCCCAACTCGCCGTCCAGCTCGCATAGTTGCTGGTCAGATCGATTCTTCTCGCGTAGCGAGTGGTGGGGCGGGTGGGACTCGAACCCACGGCCGACGGATTATGAGTCCGCTGCTCTAACCGGCTGAGCTACCGCCCCATAGCGGCGTGTCGCGTACATGTGTGCGCGCCGTCTGCCGCAGCATAGCCGCTCATACGATCTCCTGCTTCGGATGGTCGGCTTCCTGCGGTCCTCATGACCTTGAGGACTGCGGCGCACGTCGTCGCGGTTCCCAGGACATGAAGTCGGACATGAAAAAGGACCCCGGTGGGGTCCTCGTTCAGCATGCTCCCCCGACTGGACTCGAACCAGTAACCTGCCGGTTAACAGCCGGCTGCTCTGCCAATTGAGCTACGGAGGACCGAGCTCCCCCGACTGGACTCGAACCAGTAACCTGCCGGTTAACAGCCGGCTGCTCTGCCAATTGAGCTACGGAGGAATGCCTCGTTGCATCGAACGTACCTACCTGGGTATCTGCCAGGGGGCGGGCGCTCGCTGCGACACATACATTAGCGCAAGCAGGGGGGTGCTTCGCCAATCGGTACCCCCCGGCGCCGATGCCGCACCAGATACCTACGCAAGGGAGAGGGTGGCCGTCATGCGCTACCGGCTCACATTCGTCGCCGGAATCGTCCTGGGTTACGTGCTGGGCACGCGGGCCGGACGCGAGCGCTACGAACAGCTGAAGAAGTCCGCGCGCCGAGTCGCGGAGAACCCCGCGGTCCGCAACACCGCCGAGTCGGCCGCACAGCAGGGCCGCCAGTTCGCGGGCAAGGCGTACCACGCGGTGAGCGACAAGGTCGGCGACAAGGTGCCCGAGTCGGTGGCGGGCCGGGTGCGGTCGCTGCGGGAGCGCAGCGCGCACGACGGCGCGGACGACTGGGGCACGAGTAACACTTAGCGGGCGACGAGCCGACACGTTCACCCCCCGCAGTGCGGCAGAATTTTCGGCATGGGGATAGTCGCCGGGTTGGACAGTTCGCCCGATTTCACTCGTATCGTCGTCTGCGACGCGGACACGGGGGCCGTGCTCCGGCAGGGCTATGCGCCGCATCCGCTGGAGGGTGCCGAGGGTGCCGGTCGTCCGTCCGATGTCGATCCGCAGGCCTGGCTGCTCTCCCTCGGGGAGGCGGCCGGCGGCGGGCTGCTCGAGGGCGTGCAGGCCATCGGCGTGTCGGCGCAGCAGAACGCTGTCGTGCCGCTGGACTCACAGGGCAACACCGTGCGGCCCGCGCTGGTCGGCGGTGACAAACGGGCACAGGTCGCGGCGGCGGACCTGGTCGACGCTCTCGGCGGGCGCGAGGCCTGGGCGCAGGCCGTGGGGTGCGTGCCGCAGGCCGCGCAGCCGGTGACGAAGCTGCGGTGGCTGGCGAAGAACGAGCCGGACGCCGCCCTGCGCTCCGCGATCCTGCTGCAGGCCCACGACTGGCTGGTGTGGCAGCTGCTGGGGCGGCCGGTCAGGCGGACCACCGACCGCGGTGGCGCCTCCGGCACCGGGTACTGGTCTGCGGCCACCGGCGCCTACCGGCCCGACCTGGTCGAGCTGGCCCTCGGTCACCAGGTCATGCTGCCCGAGGTGATCGGGCCGTCGGACGCGGCCGGTACGACACCGGAGGGGCTGCTGATCTCCGCCGGGACCGGCGAGACCATGGCCGCGGCCTTCGGGCTCGGCATCGGGCTCGGTGACGCGGTGGTGTCCCTGGGGGCTTCCGGGTCGGTGATGGCCGTCCACCCCGAGGCCCTCGTCGACAACACCGGTATGATCACCGCCCTGGCCGACGCCACCGGCATGCACCTGCCGGTCGTCACCACCCTGAACGCCGTACGCACCCTGCGTGGCACCGCCGAGCTGCTCGGTGTGCCGGATCTGGAGAGCCTGTCCGACCTGGCGATGAAGTCGACGCCGGGCTCGCACGGGCTGGTGCTGCTGCCCTATCTGGAGGGTGAGCGGACGCCGAACCTGCCGCACACCGCCGGGACCCTGGCGGGGCTGCGGCGCGAGTCGATGCGGCCCGAGCACCTGGCGAGAGCCGCGTTCGAGGGCATGCTGTGCGGGCTCGCGGACGCGCTCGACGTGCTGCGCGGCCGGGGCGTGGAGGTCCGGCGGATCTTCCTTCTCGGGGCGGCGGCCGAGCTGTCCGCGGTGCAGGCCGCGGCGCCCATGCTGTTCGGCGCGCAGGTCGTCGTACCGCAGCCCGCGGACTACGCGGCGATCGGCGCCGCCCGACAGGCCGCCTGGGCCCTCGGTGTCTCCCAGGGCACCCTCGACCCGCGCAACCCGCCGGCCTGGCAGGGCGCGGCCGCGCAGGTCCTGGAGCCCGGCGAGGAACTCGCCGTCGGGCAGGCCGTGCGGCAGCAGTTCGTGTCGGTGCGGGAGCAGACACACCCGGGGGCGTTCCGGGCGTAGGACGCGAAAGCAGGGCCGTAGGACATAGGCCGTAGGTCCGGCGGCCGCAGGTGTCCTTCCTTGGACCGCTGTTGGCTTAATCGGTTGAGGTAACGCGGGTGGAGTGTCCGACGATAGGGGCCAGGGGCAACCAACCGCCCCACCGCCGACTCCGAGAGACGCAGCGTGCTGATACGACTTCTGAGGACCTACCTCAGGCCCTACCGAAAACCCATCGTCCTGCTGGTGCTGCTGCAGTTCCTGCAGACCTGCGCCACGCTCTACCTGCCCACGCTGAACGCGGACATCATCGACAGCGGTGTCGTCAACGGTGACACCGGCTACATCCTCAGCTACGGCGCCCTGATGATCGGCATCTCGCTGGCGCAGGTCGTGTGCAACATCGGTGCCGTGTACTACGGCGCGCGGACCGCCTCGGCGCTCGGCCGGGACATGCGGGCGGCCGTCTTCGACCGGGTGCAGTCGTTCTCCGCGCGCGAGGTCGGCCAGTTCGGCGCGCCCTCGCTGATCACCCGGACGACCAACGACGTCCAGCAGGTGCAGATGCTGGCGCTGATGACGTTCACACTCATGGTGTCGGCGCCGATCATGTGTGTGGGCGGCATCGTGCTGGCGCTCGGCCTGGACGTGCCGCTGTCCGGCGTCCTGGTCGCCGTCGTTCCCGTGCTGGGCATCAGCGTGACGCTGATCGTGCGGCGGCTGCGTCCGCTGTTCCGGGCCATGCAGGAGCGGCTGGACACGGTGAACCGGGTGCTGCGCGAGCAGATCACCGGCAACCGTGTCATCCGCGCCTTCGTCCGCGACGAGTACGAGGAGCAGCGCTTCCGCAAGGCCAACGCGGACCTGACCGAGATGGCTCTGGGCAGCGGCAACCTGCTCGCGCTGATGTTCCCGATCGTCATGACCGTGGTGAACCTCTCCTCCATCGCGGTGGTGTGGTTCGGCGCGCACCGCATCGACAACGGCGGGATGCAGATCGGCGACCTGACGGCGTTCCTCGCCTATCTCATGCAGATCGTCATGTCCGTGATGATGGCCACCTTCATGTTCATGATGGTGCCGCGCGCGGAGGTGTGCGCCGAGCGCATCCACGAGGTCCTCGACACCTCCTCCAGTGTGGTGCCGCCGGTCAGTCCCGTGACGGAGCTGCGCCGCCACGGCCACCTGGAGATCCGGGGCGCGGGCTTCCGCTACCCGGGCGCCGAGGAGCCGGTGCTGAAGGCCATCGACCTGGTGGCGCGGCCCGGCGAGACGACCGCCGTGATCGGCTCGACCGGCAGCGGCAAGTCGACCCTGCTCGGGCTGGTCCCGCGGCTGTTCGACGCGACCGACGGCCAGGTGCTCGTCGACGGCGTCGAGGTGTCCGAGGTCGACCCGAAGGTGCTGGCCAGGACGGTCGGACTGGTGCCGCAGCGGCCGTATCTGTTCGCGGGCACGGTGGCGACCAACCTGCGCTACGGCAACCCGGACGCCACGGACGAGGAGCTGTGGCACGCGCTGGAGGTGGCCCAGGGCAAGGGCTTCGTGGAGCGTCTCGAGGGCGGGCTGAACGCGCCGATCGCGCAGGGCGGGACCAACGTCTCCGGCGGTCAGCGGCAGCGTCTCGCCATCGCCCGCACCCTTGTGCAGCGCCCGGAGATCTACCTCTTCGACGACTCCTTCTCCGCGCTCGACTACGCCACCGACGCGGCCCTCAGGGCGGCGCTCGGCCGGGAGACCGCCGAGGCCACCGTCGTGATCGTCGCCCAGCGCGTGGCGACCATCCGGGACGCCGACCGGATCGTCGTCCTCGACGAGGGACGGGTCGTCGGCACCGGCACGCACCAGGAGCTGATGGCGGACAACGAGACCTACCGGGAGATCGTGCTCTCCCAGCTGACGGAAGCGGAGGCTGCCTGATGGCGGGGCCGATGGGGCGGATGATGGCCGGGGGCGGCCCCGACAGCCGCTCGCTGGACTTCAAGGTGTCGGGCAGGCGGCTCGTCGCCCGGTTCAAGCCGGAACGGCTCACCATCTACGCGCTGCTGCTGTGCGTGGTGATCAGCGTGGGCCTGAACGTCATAGGGCCGAAGATCCTCGGCAACGCCACCGACCTCGTCTTCTCCGGCATCATCGGGCGGGAGATGCCGGCCGGGGCGACCAAGGAGCAGGTCCTCGACTCCATGCGGGAGCGCGGTGACGGCGGGGTCGCCGAGATGCTCCAGAGCACGGACTTCACCCCCGGCAAGGGCATCGACTTCGGTGCCGTCGGAAGCGTCCTGCTGTTCGCGGTCGGCGTGTTCGCGGTGGCGGGGCTGCTGATGGCAGTGGCGACCCGGCTGGTCAACCGGGCCGTCAACCGGACGATGTACCGGATGCGCGAGGACGTGCAGACGAAGATGTCGCGGCTTCCGCTGTCGTACTTCGACAAGCAGCAGCGCGGTGAGGTGCTCTCCCGCGCGACCAACGACATCGACAACATCGGGCAGACGCTCCAGCAGTCGATGGGCCAGCTCATCAACTCGCTGCTCACCATCATCGGTGTGCTGGCGATGATGTTCTGGGTGTCGTGGATCCTCGCCCTGGTCGCGCTCGTCACCGTGCCGCTGTCGGCGGTCGTCGCCACGCGCGTGGGCAAGCGGTCGCAGCCGCACTTCGTGCAGCAGTGGCGCTCCACCGGCAAGCTGAACGCGCACGTCGAGGAGATGTACACCGGACACACCCTGGTGAAGGTGTTCGGGCGTCAGGACGAGTCGGCGCAGCAGTTCGCCGAGCAGAACGAGGCGCTGTACGAGGCCGGGTTCAAGGCGCAGTTCAACAGCGGGGTCATGCAGCCGCTGATGATGTTCGTGTCGAACATCAACTACGTGCTGGTGGCCGTCGTCGGCGGTCTGCGGGTGGCGTCCGGTTCGCTGTCGATCGGTGACGTGCAGGCGTTCATCCAGTACTCCCGGCAGTTCTCGATGCCGCTGACGCAGGTCGCGTCGATGGCGAACCTCGTGCAGTCGGGCGTGGCGTCGGCCGAGCGGATCTTCGAGATCCTGGACGCGGAGGAGCAGGGGGCGGACCCGGTGCCGGGCGTCCGTCCGGAGCAACTGCGCGGGCGGGTCGCCCTGGAGCACGTGGCCTTCCGGTACGACCCCGAGAAGCCGCTCATCGAGGACCTCTCGCTGACGGTGGAGCCGGGGCAGACGGTGGCCATCGTGGGGCCGACCGGCGCCGGCAAGACGACCCTCGTGAACCTGCTCATGCGGTTCTACGACGTCACCGGCGGGCGGATCACCCTCGACGGCGTCGACATCGCGCGGATGTCCCGCGACGAACTGCGCGCCGGGATCGGCATGGTGCTCCAGGACACCTGGCTGTTCGGCGGCACGATCGCCGAGAACATCGCCTACGGGGCCTCGCGGGACGTCAGCCGCGGGGAGATCGAGGAGGCGGCGCGGGCGGCCCACGCGGACCGGTTCATCCGTACGCTGCCCGACGGGTACGACACCGTGATCGACGACGAGGGCACGGGGGTCAGCGCGGGTGAGAAGCAGCTGATCACCATCGCGCGGGCGTTCCTTTCCGACCCGGTGATCCTGGTGTTGGACGAGGCGACGAGTTCCGTGGACACGCGCACGGAGGTGCTGATCCAGAAGGCGATGGCGAAGCTCGCGCACGGGCGGACGTCGTTCGTGATCGCGCACCGGTTGTCGACGATTCGGGATGCGGACGCGATTCTCGTGATGGAGAACGGGGCGATCGTGGAGCAGGGCACGCATACGGAGCTGTTGGCTTCGGACGGAGCGTATGCGCGGCTGTACAAGGCGCAGTTCGCGCAGGCGGTGGCCGAGGTCGACTAGGGCGAGCGGCGGGGACGGCGGTGCCCGTTCCCGCCGTGGTGGTTCCGGCGCCCTCGCGGCTGCGGGCCGCGTGCGGGTGATGTGATGAGCGTTCATATCCTCCCGCTCGGCGGCAGGAGAAGACATGACCGGGTCGTCCCGTTGGAGCAGACACCCTTCATCAGGCGCGGTGAAGGCCCGGGCCCGTGACGGATCCGGCGCTCGGGCGTCGACCACGTGGGCGGGTGTGGGGGCCGCCTGTCTCTCGGCGGCCCCCGCTCAGTCCAGGTAGCCCCTCAGCTGGTCCGCGAAGGCGTGGTCCCTCAGCTTGTTGAGGGTCTTGGACTCGATCTGGCGTATGCGCTCGCGCGTGACGCCGAAGATGCGGCCTATCTCCTCCAGGGTGCGGGGGCGGCCGTCGGCGAGGCCGTAGCGGAGTTGTACGACCTTGCGCTCACGCTCGCCCAGGGTCGACAGGACCGCTTCCAGGTGCTCGCGCAGCAGCAGGAACGCGGCCGACTCCACCGGGCTCGCGGCGTCGCCGTCCTCGATCAGGTCGCCCAGTGCCACCTCGTCCTCCTCGCCCACGGGGGCGTGCAGGGAGACCGGTTCCTGGGCGAGGCGGAGGACCTCGCTGACGCGCTCGGGCGGGAGGTCGAGGTGAGCGGCGACCTCTTCCGGGGTCGGTTCGTAGCCGCGTTCCTGGAGCATGCGGCGCTGGACGCGGACGACGCGGTTGATCAGCTCGACCACGTGGACCGGGACGCGGATGGTGCGGGCCTGGTCGGCCAGGGCGCGGGACATGGCCTGACGGATCCACCAGGTGGCGTACGTGGAGAACTTGTAGCCGCGGGCGTAGTCGAACTTCTCGACGGCGCGGATGAGGCCGAGGTTTCCCTCCTGGACGAGGTCGAGCATGGTCAGGCCACGGCCCACGTAGCGCTTGGCCACGGACACGACGAGGCGCAGGTTCGCCTCGATCAGGCGGCGTTTGGCCAGGCGGCCCATGACGACCAGCCGGTCGAGGTCCAGGGCGAGGCGGGTGTCCAGGGCAGGTGTGCGCAGCAGCTTCTCCTCGGCGAACAGGCCGGCCTCGACTCGGCGGGCGAGATCGACCTCCTCGGCCGCGGTGAGCAGCGGGATTCGGCCGATTTCCCGGAGGTACTGGCGGAACAGGTCGGAGGACGGGCCGCTGGTCTCGGCGCGGGCGGGCGGCGCTTCGACGGGCTCGGGCTCGGCGGCCTCCAGCACCTCGACGGGCGGTTCGGCGGGCTCGGCCGTGACCTCTTCCTCCGGTCCGGGCTCCACGACCGTCTCCGGCCCGGGCGCCGGCTCGGCCTCCAGCTCCGTTTCCGGGTGGTGCGTGAGACGGCTCTGCGGGGGCACCGCGAGGAGGACGTCGGTCTCGGCGTCCGGATCCGTGCCGTCCGTACTGTTGTCGGTCTGTGTGAGCGTCTGGGTCTGCACGGGGGCGACCTCCAGGATGATCGCTGCGAGGGGGTAGCGGCAGCGGCACTTCGGGGGCGGAGTCGGCGGCGGGGACTCAGGCACCGGAACCCAGTGTGGAGTAAGACACATCGCCGCCACGAGGGGCGTGCGGTGACTTTTTGCGTCCGGCCCGTGACCACTTGGTGATCCGAGCGGGAAACCCGGGTGCCTGTCCCGCCCCTGATCTGGCACGATCCCCGGGTGTCCGGATCCTTGTACGAAACTCATGTGACCGTCCGCTGTGCCGGGCCCGACGAGTCGGAGCGGCTTGGCCGTTGGGCGGCCGGGGCCGGTCTCAAGCTGACGCACATCGTGCTGGCCCGGGGCCGGATGCGGGACCAGCCGATGCTCACGCTGCCCGGTTCACCGTCGTACGCCGAGGAGTTCAGGCAGTCCACGGAGGTGACGGCGCGGCTGCGGGCGGACGGCTTCGAGCCGGTGCGGGTGAAGATCGAGTCGGCGCCGTGGGCCGCGGAGGTCCCGCGTCGGCCGTGCGCGGACGAACGGTACTTCGAGCACCATGTGAAGCTGCTGCTCGCCGCCGGCACGGATCTGGCCGCCCTCGCGGCACGGGTCGTACCGCACGGCGCCCATCTGTCGTGGAACGCGCGGCGGGTGCGGGAGGGCGGACGGCACGAGCGGTTCGTCACGCAGCGCTGCCGCGGGGTGGACGCCGAGGGTGCGGGACGGGCTCTGGAGCGGTTGCTCGTGGAGCTGGACGGGTTCGACGTGCTGGGCGTGGAGCGGGAGTTCGTGCTCCACGACAGTGATGTGTCGGTGGACGACGGATGGCTCGACGAGGAGACGGTGGGGGTACGGACATGACCGGGGCGTGGCGGGGATACCGCTGGATGAGCGCGAACATTCCCAAGGAGCCGCTGGACGACACCACGCGCGCGGCCGCCGATCTGCCGCTCACCCTGCGTCCGGTGCGGGGCGACGGCCTCGTCCAGCGTTCCGTCTTCGACCCGGCCCTGAAACACCACCGGAACGCCTACCGGGCGACCGACCCCGCCTTCGCCGACCCCACCCGCGGTGACGCCTGGCGGGTGGCCCGGCGCCAAGCCCTCGACCTGGTGCTGGCCGCGATCGCGGAGTCGGAGTGGGTGGAATCGCTGGTCCTGCGGGGCAGCGTGCTGATGTCGGCGTGGTTCGGCGAGGCCGCGCGCGAGCCCGGTGACCTGGACTTCGTCGTCGTACCGCGGGATTGGGACATCGACGACGCACGGACCGGCCGGATGCTCACGGGGATCGCCACGGCGGCGCAGGCGCTGGGCGACACGCGTGGGGAGGGGATCCGGATCTCGGCGGACGGCGCGGTGGCCGAGGACATCTGGACCTACGACCGGGTGCCGGGGCGGCGGATGGTCCTGCCGTGGGACGCGCCGGGGCTGCCCGGCGGCCATGTCCAGCTCGACTTCGTCTTCAACGAGCCGCTTCCGGCCGAGCCGGAACCGGTGGAGGTGGCGGGCGGGGCGGTACTGCTGGGGGCTACGCCCGAGCTGTCCCTGGTGTGGAAGCTGATGTGGCTGCTCACCGACGTGCACGGGCAGGGCAAGGACCTGTACGACGCGGTACTCCTGGCGGAGCGGCACCCGCTCCCCCACGAGCTGCTGCACGAGGTGTTCCGGATCTCCGGCGAGTGGCCGTACCCGTACCGTCAGGAGATCCTCCTGGAGGACGTGGTGGAGGCGGTCCGAGAGGTCGAGTGGGATCACTTCGTCACCGAGTACCCGCAGTTCGCTGACGCCGAGCGGGAGTTCGTGGAGCGGCTGGTGCGGGCGGTGACGCCGAGCTTCGAGGGACGCTCAGAGGGCGGCGGCGCCGTGCTCCCGTAGGGCCTGGTCGTACTGCTGCAGCACCCACAGCTCGTTCTGTACGGCGGCCAGTTGGGCGGGGTCACCGCCGGCGCCGAGCCGGGTCAGCTGGGACTGGATGTCGCGGATGCGGCGCTCGACGGCGCGGCGGCGGACGGTGACCAGCTGGGCGCCGGCGTACACCTCGTCCACCGTCTTCCGCATGATCGCCTCGACCGCCAGCTCCGTCACCATCGCGCGGACGGTGTCGTCGGGGGCGGCCTCGCGGACACGGACGAGGTAGTCCTGCGGGTCCTGCGTGCCGTACTCCGCGCCGCCCGCGTCCAGGATCGCCACGCGTACGGCGGCGTAGGGGGCGGCCGTGAACTCGTCGACGCCGTAAGCGTCGAAGGCCGGGGAGACCAGCTCGGGGCGCTGGAGGGCGAGCTTGAGGAGCTCGCGTTCGGTGGCGTAGACGGGGTTGCGCAGTTGCAGGGCCGGGCCGGAGGCCGCGGCGCGCGGGGCGGGGTCGTAGTGCTGGGCGTTGCGCGACGTCGGCGCGGGGCCCTTGCCGCCCCGGTCGCGGGCCCAACGCGCCAGCTGGGCGACACGCTTGACCACGAACTGGGTGTCGAGGATGCCGAGCATGCCGGCGAGCTGCACGGCGACCTCGTGCTGGGCGCCGCTGTTCTTGATGCGGGCGACGATCGGGGCGGCCTCGTCGAGGGCGGCGGCCCGGCCGGCCGGGGTGTCGAGGTCGTAGCGGACGACGATCTGGCGCAGCGCGAACTCGAAGAGGGGCGTGCGCGGTTCGACAAGGTCCGCGACCGCCTCGTCGCCCTTCACCAGGCGCAGGTCGCAGGGGTCCATGCCGTCGGGGGCGATGGCGATGTAGGTCTCGGCGGCGAACTTCTGGTCGTCCTCGAAGGCGCGCAGGGCCGCCTTCTGGCCTGCGGCGTCGCCGTCGAAGGTGAAGATGACGCGGGCCGAGCCGTTGTCCATGAGGAGACGGCGGAGGATCTTGATGTGTTCGCCGCCGAACGCGGTGCCGCAGGTCGCGATGGCCGTGGTCACGCCGGCGAGGTGGCAGGCCATGACGTCCGTGTAGCCCTCGACGACGACCGCGCGGCTGGACTTCGCGATGTCCTTCTTCGCGAGGTCGATGCCGTACAGCACCTGCGACTTCTTGTAGATCGCCGTGTCGGGGGTGTTGAGGTACTTGGGGCCGTTGTCCGCCTCGTACAGCTTCCGCGCGCCGAAGCCCACCACCTCGCCGCTGATGTCGCGGATGGGCCACATCAGGCGGCCCCGGAAGCGGTCGATGGGGCCGCGGCGGCCCTCCTGGGCGAGGCCGGACAGGAGCAGTTCCTTGTCGCTGAAGCCCTTCCCGCGCAGGTAGCGGGTGAGGTGGTCCCAGCCCTGGGGGCTGTAGCCGACGCCGAAGTGGACGGCGGCGGCCTGATCGAAGCCGCGCTCGGCGAGGAAGACCCGGCCGGTGTCGGCCTCGGGGCTCGTGGCGAGCTGTTCGGCGTACCACTCGGCGGCGATCTTGTGGGCCTCGACCAGGCGGATGCGTTCGCCGCGCTGGTGGGCGGGGTTGTAGCCGCCCTCCTCGTAGCGCAGGGTGATGCCGGCCTGGGCGGCGAGGCGCTCGACCGCCTCCGAGAAGGAGAGGTGGTCGACCTTCATCACGAACGTGATGGTGTCGCCGCCCTCCTGGCAGCCGAAGCAGTGGAAGAGTCCCTTGCTCGGGCTGACCTGGAAGGACGGTGACTTCTCGTCGTGGAACGGGCACAGCCCCTTGAGGTTGCCGCCACCCGCGTTGCGCAACTGGAGGTACTCGGACACGACGGCGTCGATCGGAACCGCGTCCCGAACCGCCTTCACGTCCTCATCATTGATCCGTCCAGCCACGAAGTGATTCTACGGGGCCGAACCGACACTCCTGGGGCGAGCCGACCCCCGGCCGGGGGTCCGGGGGTTGTCCCCCGGGAGTCACAGCACGGGTGTGTGCCGACGGCTAGGGTCTTTCGTTTGGATCAGGCCGGATCAGGGAGCGGGGCCCGCGAGCCCGGCCTGATCCAAACGAGAGGCCCTAGGCAGCGAGACTTTCGAGCGGGACGTGCGGGTCGGCCAGTGCCTCGGTGTCCACCACGGCCCCCGACCGGATCAACCCCTGGATCGGCTCTGTGACGTCCCACACGTTCACGTTCATGCCGGCCAGGACCCGCCCCTCGCTGACCCAGAACGCGATGAACTCCCGCTTCCCCGCGTCTCCCCGGATCACGACCTGGTCGTACGTCCCCGGCGGCGCCCAGCCGCTGTACTCCATCCCGAGGTCGTACTGGTCGGTGAAGAAGTAGGGCACGCGGTCGTAGGTGACGTCCTTGCCCAGCATCGAGCGGGCCGCGGCCGGGCCGCCGTTCAGCGCGTTGGCCCAGTGTTCGACGCGCAGGCGGGTGTCGAACAGCCCGTGCGGGAAGGACGCGACGTCCCCGGCCGCGTAGATGTCGGGGTCGGAGGTGCGCAGGCGGGCGTCCACCGTGACACCGCCGCCGTCCGCCCGGTCGGCGATCTCCAGCCCCGCCGACTCGGCCAGCCCGATGCGGGGAGCCGCGCCGATCGCCGCCAGGACGTCGTGGGCCGGGTGCTCCTCGCCGTCGTCCGTGCGGGCCGCGAGGACCATGCCGTCCTGGGCGACGATCTCCGTCAGCCGGGCGCCGAAGTGGAAGCGGACGCCGCGCTCGCGGTGCAGTTCGGCGAAGACGTTGCCGAGCTCTGGGCCGAGGACGCCGTACAGCGGGGTCGGATGGTGTTCGACGACGGTCACCTCCGCGCCGTACTCACGGGCCGCCGCCGCGACCTCCAGGCCGATCCAGCCGGCGCCCGCGATGACGATGTGGCCGTTGTCACGTCCGAGGGAGGCCAGGACGCCCTTGAGCCGCTCGGCGTGCGCGAGCCGGCGCAGATGGTGGACGCCCGCGAGGTCCGTGCCCGGAATGTCCAGTCGGCGCGGCTCGGCGCCGGTGGCGAGGAGCAGCTTGTCGTAGTGGACGAGGGTGCCGTCGTCGCCGAAGCGGACGGTCTTCGCCGTACGGTCGATGGCGTCGACCGTCTGGCCGAGGTGCAGTTCGATGTCGTTGCGCGCGTACCAGGCGGGCTCGTGCACGAAGACGCTGTCGCGGGCCTCCTTGCCGAGCAGATACCCCTTGGACAGGGGCGGTCGCTCGTAGGGGTGGTCCCGTTCGTCGCTGATCAGTATCACGCGGCCGGTGAAGCCCTCGGCCCGCAGCGTTTCGGCCGCTTTGGCGCCGGCCAGGCCTCCTCCGACGATGACGAATGTCTGATCCGCGTCGACCACTTGATGCCTCCTACGAGGGGTCCGGGGGGTGTCCTCCCAGACAACACTGCGGGTGCCGCCACATGCGAGCCTCCCGCACGGAGCGTGATGGGGGAAGAGGGAGTGGCCCGATCAGGCCACGGAGGGTCACCTTCGCACCCGTTTCTTGTCACCTGCGCCCCTTCAGTCCCACCGGTGCCCCATCAACGTCACAGGTGCCCCATCAACCTCACAGATGCCCCGTGAGACGGGCGTGAAGCGAGCGGGCCGAGGAGTCGGTGAGGGCGGCGATCTGGTCGACGATCACCCGCTTGCGGGCACGGTCGTCGGGCGCCGTGTCGAACAGGGCGCGGAACTGGGGGTCCAGGCCGTCGGGAGCGCGGGCGGTGAGCAGCTCGGCGAGCTCGGTGACGACGATCCGCTGGTCGGCGCGGAGCCTGGTCTGTTCGGCGCGCTGCATGACGTACCGGTCGGCGACGGCCTTGAGGACCGCGCACTCCAGGCGGGTCTCGCGCGGGACGACGAGCGCGGCGCCGTACCGGGTGAGGCGGCCGCCGCCGTACGCCGCGCGGGTGGCGCCCTCGGCGGCGAGGCAGAAGCGGCCGATGAGCTGGCTGGTGGCGTCCTTGAGGCGGGCCTGGGCGGCGGCGGAACCGTCGTAGCCGTGCGGCCACCATTCCTGGTCCTGGAGGCGGTCGAGGGCCGCGGCGAGTTCGGCGGGGTCGGTGTCGGCGGGGACGTAGCGGCCGACCGCGACGGCGAAGACCTCCTGGCGTTCCGGCTCGGCGTGCAGGCAGTTGGGGTCGATGTGGCCCGCGTGCAGGCCGTCCTCCACGTCGTGCACGGAGTAGGCCACGTCGTCGGACCAGTCCATGACCTGGGCCTCGAAGCAGATCCGGGTGCCGGGGGCGTCCTTGCGGACCCAGTCGAAGACGGGTCTGTCGTCCTCGTAGACACCGAACTTCGGTGAGGCGGAGTCGGTGGGGTGGGCGCCTCGGGGCCAGGGGTACTTGGTGGCGGCGTCGAGGGCGGCGCGGGTGAGGTTGAGGCCCACGGATCCTTCGGCGGTGAAGCGTTTGGGTTCGATGCGGGTGAGGAGTCTCAGGGACTGGGCGTTGCCCTCGAAGCCGCCGCAGTCGGCCGCGAACTCGTTCAGTGCTTGTTCGCCGTTGTGGCCGAAGGGTGGGTGGCCGAGGTCGTGGGAGAGGCAGGCGGCTTCCACGAGGTCGGGGTCGCAGCCGAGGGCCGCGCCCAGCTCTCGGCCGACCTGGGCGCATTCGAGGGAGTGGGTGAGGCGGGTGCGGGGGGAGGCGTCCCAGACCTGGTTGCGGGTGCCGGGCGTCACCACTTGGGTTTTGCCGGCGAGTCTTCTCAGGGCCGAGGAGTGCAGGATGCGGGCGCGGTCGCGTTGGAACGCCGTGCGGCCGGGGCGCTTGTCCGGTTCGGGGGCCCAGCGTTCGGTTGACGGCAGGTCATAGGGCATGTTTCGACAGTAGGCGGCGGTAGTGACAAATGGGCGCCTACTGGGGTGCCGGGTTCTGTTGTCCGGCGGGTGCGGGTTCGTTTGCCTGGCGGGTACGGGTTCGTTGTCGCCTGTCACTGACGTGCCGGGACAGCACACCCGGGTCGGTAACCTCCCCCTGCATCCTCAGGCGGAGGCCAGTTGCGGAGTGGTCGTGCTTGCCGGAGTCGCCAGTGCCTGGTCGTAGCGGTGCAGGAGCAGATGGGCCATGGCCGGGTGGGTGCCCAGGGGGGCCGACGCGATCCAGGGGGCCTGCTCCGCGCACTCCGTCGCGAAGCGGCCCGGGGCCGTGAAGTACGAGGCGATCGCCACGCGGTCCCGGCCCCGCGCCGCCAGGGCGCGGAGCGCCGTCGGGACGGTGGGCTTGGCAGTCGAGGCGTACGCGGGGACCACCGGCACCCCCAGCCGTTCCGCCAGGAGCTGGGCCGTACGGGCGGTGTCGACGGCCGAGTCGGGGTCGCGGGAGCCCGCTGCCGCCAGGACGACGGCGCTGGAGCGGCGTTCGGCGGCGGTCATGCGGGGGTTCCAGCCGGCCTCGACGAGGCGGGCCCGCAGGGTGTCCACGAGGAGGGGGTGGGGGCCGAGGGGGGCGGACACGCGGGTGCGGACGTGGGCGGCGGCGGCCATCTCGGGGATGTCGCGCTTGACGTGGTAGCCGCGGGCCAGGAGGAGGGGGACGAGGACGGCGTCCGTGGTGCCGTGGGCGTCGAGGTCGGCGAGGGTGTCGGTCAGCAGGGGGTCGTTCAGCTCGATGTGGCCGAGGTGCACGGGCAGGCCGGGGCGCAGCTCGCGGACCCGGTCGAGGAGCGCGCGGACGGTGCTCAGGGCGCGCGGGTCGCGGCTGCCGTGCGCCACGACGACGAGGGCGGGCGGCGCGGGGCGGCGCCTGCCCTCGAGGGAGACGAGGTTGAGCTGGCTGGCGAGCTGGCTGCTGATCCGGTTCATGAGGTGCGCCGTACTGTCGAGGTGGGCCCCCGGAAGCGGCTGGGCGCCGGGGCTGGCAGTGGTCTCGTCGCGAGGTGTCTGCGACCTGGGCGTCGCCGTCATGTACCGATGGTGGGGGCGGGACGTTGCCTTCCCGTTGCATGAGGGTGACGGGTGTTTTCCGGGGGTTCACCGAAGGGTGCCATGGGGGTGTGAGGTGACGTGACCTGCGTTTTCACTCGACGGAGTGAAGCTGGTCACATGACCGGGAGTGAACCGAAGGGCCCGGCGGCTCGTCCCTGAGGGCGTGAGCAGACCGGGGAGGGACCGTCCGATGCGCCACCTGAGACCGGGCAGACCGCGCCTGCCGCGCACCCGTGCCGGGCAGCGCAGGCTGGTGCAGGCCGTGATGGCGGTGTGCGTGCTCGCGCTGCTGCCGTCGACCTGGATGTACGTCGTGACGGGCGACCGGCTGCGCACCACGGCTGACGCGCCCCGCACCGACGTCGCCGTCGTCTTCGGCGCGGGCCTGTGGGACGGCGAGCCGTCGCCGTACCTCGCGCACCGGTTGGACGCGGCGGCCGAGCTGTACCGCGAGGGCCGGATCAAGGTCGTCCTCGTCACCGGCGACAACAGCCGCGAGGACTACGACGAGCCCGACGCGATGCGTGCCTACCTGACGCGGCACGGCGTCCCGGACGCGCGGATCGTCAGCGACTACGCCGGGTTCGACACCTGGGACTCGTGCGTGCGGGCGCGGAAGATCTTCGGCGTCGACCGGGCGGTGCTGATCAGCCAGGGCTTCCACATCCGGCGGGCGGTGGCGCTGTGCCAGGAGGCGGGCGTCGCGTCGTACGGCGTCGGCGTCGACGCCAAGCACGACGTGACCTGGTATTACGGGGGCGCCCGGGAGGTCTTCGCGGCCGGCAAGGCGGTGCTGGACGCGGTGTTCGAGCCCGAACCCCGTTTCCTCGGGCTGAAGGAGTCGGGGGTGGCGCGGGCGCTCGCCGCCGGCGGTGAAGCGGGGCGATGAAGTGGGACGGTGACGTGGGGCGATGAAGTGGGACGGTGACGTGGGGCGGTGAGGCGGGACGGTGACGTGGGGCGGTGACCCGGGGCTCGGTCAACCTGGTGCCTCACGTCGGTCGTGGCGCGGTGGGGAGGTCGCTGTGCCGCTCGCGTAACGGGCCACGTCCCGGCGCGTAACACGGGCGAAGCAGGCTGAGCGGTATGAAGACCGCCTCGACGCCCACCCACTGCCCGTACTGCGCCCTGCAGTGCGGGATGAACCTGTCGCCCTCGCCACAGGGGGGCGTCGAGGTGCAGGAGCGCGCGGACTTCCCGGTCAACCGGGGCGCGCTGTGCGGCAAGGGGCGTACGGCGCCGGCGGTCCTGGCGTCGGGCGTCCGCCTGACCTCGCCGTTGGTGCGTACCGGCGGAACTCTCGTGCCCGCCGGCTGGGACGAGGCACTCGACCGGATCGCCGAGGGGCTCGGCGCGGCGCGCGCCGCCCACGGGCCCGACGCGTGCGGGGTGTTCGGCGGGGGCGGGCTGACGAACGAGAAGGCGTACACGCTCGGGAAGTTCGCACGGATCGTGCTCGGCACCTCGCAGATCGACTACAACGGCCGCTTCTGCATGTCGTCGGCCGCGGCCGCCGGGACGAAGGCGTTCGGGCTGGACCGGGGGCTGCCCTTCCCGCTGGAGGACATCCCGCGGACGGGGTGCGTGATCCTCGTCGGGTCGAACCTGGCGGAGACCATGCCGCCCTCCCTGCGGTTCTTCAACGAGCTGCGGGAGAACGGCGGCACGCTGATCGTCATCGACCCGCGCCGCACGAAGACCGCCGAGCAGGCCGACCTGCACCTGGCGCCCCGGCCCGGCACCGACCTGGCGCTGGCGCTCGGGCTGCTGCACCTGGTCGTCGCCGAGGGGCGGGTCGACGAGGAGTACGTCCAGGAACGCACGGTCGGCTGGGAGGACGCCCGGGCTGCGGCGATGGCGCACTGGCCGGAGTACGTGGAGCGGATCACGGGGGTGTCCGTTCCCCAACTCCGGGAGGCCGTACGGCTGTTCTGCGAACCGGAAGCGGCGATGGTGCTCACCGCGCGCGGGCCCGAGCAGCAGTCCAAGGGCACCGACACGGTGAGCGCGTGGATCAACCTGTGCCTGGCGACCGGGCGGGTCGGCCGCCCGCTGTCCGGGTACGGCTGCCTCACCGGGCAGGGCAACGGGCAGGGCGGGCGCGAACACGGCCAGAAGGCCGACCAGTTGCCCGGCTACCGCAAGCTGACCGACCCGGAGGCGCGCCGGCACGTGGCCGAGGTGTGGGGCGTGGACCCCGACAGCCTGCCGGGGCCGGGACGCAGCGCGTACGAGCTGCTCGACGCGCTGGGTACGGACATCCGTGCGCTGTTCCTCATGGGGTCCAACCCGGTGGTGTCGGCGCCCCGCGCGGCCCATGTCGAGGAGCGCATCAGGTCGTTGGACTTCCTCGCGGTGTGCGACGTCGTGCTGTCGGAGACGGCGGCCCTCGCGGACGTCGTGCTGCCCGTCACGCAGTGGGCGGAGGAGAGCGGCACGACGACCAACCTGGAGGGCCGGGTGCTGCTGCGGCGCCGGGCGATCAGCCCGCCGGAGGGGGTCCGCAGCGATCTGGAGGTCATGCACGAGCTGGCGGCACGCCTCGGCGTGGAGAAGGGCTTCCCGACCGACCCCGAGGAGGTCTTCGAGGAGCTGCGTCGGGCCAGCGCGGGCGGGCTCGCGGACTACTCCGGGATCACCTACCGCAGGCTGGCGGAGGAGAACGGGGTGTTCTGGCCCTGCCCGACGGACGACTCCGGGGACACCGCCCGGGCCGCGCTCGCCGACGACCCTGCACACAACGACCCAGCACACGACGGCCTGGCACACGACGACTCGACGCACGACGCCCCTGCGGGCGTCCACCCCGGCACCCCCCGCCTCTTCCTCGACCGGTTCGCCACCGAGGACGGCCGCGCCCGGTTCGCTCCCGTCACGCACCGGGCCGCCGCCGAGGAACCCGACGACGAGTACCCGGTGCTGCTGACCACCGGACGCGTCGTGGCCCAGTACCAGTCCGGCGCCCAGACCCGCCGTGTCGACGAGCTGAACGCCGCCGCGCCCGGCCCGTTCGTGGAGCTGCACCCGCGGCTGGCGGCGCGGCTCGGGGCGGCCGAGGGCGACCCGGTGGCCGTGGTGTCCCGGCGCGGACGCGCGGTGGCACCGGCCCGGATCACCACCGGCATCCGCCCGGACACCGTCTTCATGCCCTTCCACTGGGCGGGCGAGGGCCGCGCCAACACACTGACCAACCCGGCGCTGGACCCGACCTCACGGATGCCGGAGTTCAAGGTGTGCGCGGTGCGGGTGGAGGCTGTGGAGCCGTAGCGGGTCCGGCACGGAAACCGGACCCCGACCCCGAACACCCGTGGGTCATTCGAACCTGTTGCCCCCTCTTCGTGCAGGTCACCCCCGTATTCTTCGGGTATGGGTGAGGACTGGCCGATGACGGGCCGGGTGGAGGAGCTGCGCTTCCTCGATGCGGCGACGAGACACGGTGGCGGGCCCCGGGGCGTGGTGCTGGCGGGGGCGCCGGGGGTGGGGAAGACCAGACTGGCCCGCGAGGCGCTCGCGGCGGCCCGGAAACGCGGGGCCGCCACCTCGTGGGTGACGGCGACCGCTTCCGCGCGGGAACTGCCCCTGGGCGCGTTCACCGGGCTGCTGGGGCACCCCTCCCAGGACCCGACCCGCGTACTGCCGCAGGCGGTTGACGCTCTCGTGGCCGGGGCGGGCCGGGGCGGCACGGTGATCGGCGTCGACGACGCGCACCTCCTCGACGATCTGTCGGCGCTGCTCGTGCACCAGGTGGTGCTGCGTTCCGCGGCCACGTTGGTGGTGACCGTACGCAGTGGCGCGCCGGCTCCGGACGCGGTGACCGCGCTGTGGAAGGACGGGCATCTCGACCGGCGGGAAGTGCCGGCGCTGACCGAGCGGGACACCGCCGCGCTGTTGGAGGCCGTGCTCGACGGTCCGGTGGACAGCGCGGGGGCCTTTCGTATGTGGACGCTGACCGGGGGCAACGCGCTGTTCCTGCGGCTGCTGGTGGACAGCGAGCTGGAGGCGCGGCGGCTGTGCCGGACCGGCGGTGTGTGGCGCTGGTCGGGACAGCCCCAGGTGCCGCCCGGACTGGCGGAACTGGTGGATGCGCGGATGGGCCGGTTGTCGGATCCGGTACGGCAGGTGGTGAACCTCCTCGCCCTCAGCGAGCCCCTCGGCATCGCTCTGCTCGGCCGGCTGGCGGATCCGGCGGCGGCCGAACTGGCCGAGACCTCAGGCCTGGTGAAGGTGGAGGAGGACGGGCGGCGGCTTCAGGCCCGGCTCGCCCACCCGCTCTACGGCGAACTCCAGCGCGCCCGCCTGGGCCGGCTCACGGCGCGCAGGCTCCGCGGCAGCATCGCGACGGCGCTGGCCGCCACGGGATGCCGACGCGCCGATGACACCTTGCGGCGGGCCGTTCTCGCCCTGGACTCCGATCTGGCACCGGACCCGGAGCTGCTCACCGGCGCGGCGCACAGCGCCGTCCAGCTGATGGACCTGCCGCTCGCCGAGCGACTGGCCCGGGCCGCGGCGGTCACCGGCGGGTTCGAGGCCAGGGCCGTGCTGGCCTACGCACTGTCGTGGCTGAACCGGCCCGACGAGGCGGAAGCGGAGCTGCGGGCCCTCGGCCTGCTCGCCTCCCCCGGACAGCAGGGCCTGACGGTGGCGGTGACGCGTGCGGCCAATCTGTTCTGGATCGCCGGCCGGACGACGGAGGCCGAAACGGTGCTGGCCGAGGCTTCGCGCGGCGTCACCGACCCGTTCGCGCTCGACGTGCTGACGGCTGTGCGGGCGGCCTTCCACGTCTTCCTGGGACGCCCCGGTCAGGCGGTGGAGGACGGGGCCGCGGCTCTGGCCCGGGCGGACCTGCCCGATCTGCCGGTCGTGCTGGCGTCCTTCGGCGTCGTCGGCGGTCTGGGGGCGCTGGGCCGCGCGGACGCGATCGGCCCGGTCGCGGCGCGCGGATACGAGGCGGGTTCTCGGTCCTTCGACGCCGCCGTGCCCGGTGTCGGCCTGTGCGACCTGCACATGACCGGTCTGCGGCTGGCCGGGCGGCTGTCCGAGGTCGCGGTCCTCGGGCTCGACCGGCTGCGGATGAGCACCGCCGTCCCGCCGCCCATGCAGTCGATGGGCATGACGCTGGCGGGGCACGCGGCGCTGTACTGCGGGCAGTTGCGCACGGCTGTACGCCGGTTACGGGAGGCCCGCGCCGGTCTGGTCCCCACCGAAACGCAGGGCTTCGCGTTCCGCTGCCTGGTGAACCTGGTCCAGGCGCTGGCCATGACGGGCGACGCGGCGGCGGCCCGGCGGGAGTTGGCCGCCGCGGAGACCGAGCGCCACCCGGTCACCGTCTTCTTCGACCCGGACCTGGTGCTGGCGGAGGCGTGGACGACGGCCGCCGAAGGCGCGGTCACCGCCGCGATCGCGCTCGCGCACGAGGCCGCAGCCCTCGCCGCCGGCCGGGGCCAGCTCGCGTACGAGGTGTTCGCGCTGCACACCGCGGTGTGCTTCGGGGACCGGAGCGTCGCGGACCGGCTCGCCGCACTGGCCACCCAGGTGGACGGGCCACGGGCCCCGGTCGCCGCCGCGCAGGCAGCCGCCCTGGCCGCCGACGACGCGGGGGCCCTGAGCCGGGCGTCGGTGGCCCTGGAGGACATGGGTGATCTGCGGGCGGCTGCGGACGCCGCGGCTCAGGCGGCCACCGTTCACAACCGGTGCGGCCGTCTCACTCAGGCACGGGCCGCCGCCGCGCGGGCACACCGCCTGGCCGAGCTGTGCGAGGGCGCCCGCACTCCCGCGCTGATCGCGGCCACCCGGCCGCTGCCGCTCACCGACCGGGAGCGTGAGATCGCCACGATGGCGGCCCATGGCCTGAGCAACCGGGAGATCGCCGAACGGCTCGTCGTCTCGGTACGCACCGTGGAAGGCCATCTGTACCGCATCTACGCCAAGTTGGGCACGACGCGGCGCGGTGAACTCACCGCACTCCTGTTGCGGGTGGAGCCGGACACCTGAGAGGCGGGCGCACCCGGAAGCGAGTAGCCGACTACTCGTGTGCCGACCCCCTGCGGCCTGGAAGCTCGATGTCAGCGGGAGCAGGCCTCCCGCAGAGACGAACGACCAGCCCAGGGGGTTCAGGCATGGCCATCATCGTGATGCGCTACAAGGGAATGATCTGCTTCGGCGAGACGGACTACGACGGCGGCAGTGACTCGGACGAGATCTACTGCATCTCCAACATCTCCACGATGGAGAACGGCCGGCCCGCCGTGCGCACGAGCATGTTCGGGGTGTACGACGACGTCGACGCCGGAGAGACGGTGGCCGAGACGAAGATCCTGTACTGGGGTGAGCCCCGGGACATGTCGATGACGGTGACCTGCATGGAGCGGGACTACGGCGACCCCGACGCTCTGTCGGCCGAGTCGCACGCGGTCGCCGAGGCGGCGGCAGCGGCAGCGGCGGGAGCCGGTTACTCGGTGCCCGACTGGGCGCCCGGGCTGCTCGCGGACGTGGCCGGCGCCCTGTTCGGCACGGGCGACGACCAACTGGGGACGTCCTCACAGGTGTTCACGGCCACCAGGCTCCAGGACCTGGCCCACCAGGGCTGGCAGGAGGAACGGGGTATTCAGTACAAGTTCTTCACCCTGCACACCGGTGAGGGATCGACGTACAAGTTCTACTTCGACGTCGTCTCCTGACGCGCGACCGGAGGGGCACGATGATCGCGGAGAACCGAATGCGGATGAAGGGACTCGGCCGGACGGCCGGACGTGCGCTGGCGGGCGCCCTGGCGCTGGTGCTGGGAGTCGCCCTGCTCGCCGGGTGCGCCTGGCCGAAGCCGAAGCCGAAGGTCCTGGCGAAGGCGGTGGGACGGGGTGTGGTCGGCGCCTCTCCCTTCTCCAAGGCGCTGCTGGGCATGGATCTGGCGATGAGCGCGGTGGAGGCACTGTCCGGGGGGACCAAGAGCGGCAGCACGCCGGGGCTCTACGGAGGCTCCCGGAACAAAACGAGCTGTCTGAAGGACCAACTCGTCCGCTTCCTCAAGGACCCGGGCAACCGTGACAAGGCGAAGGCCTGGGCGAATGTGCAGAACATCGACGTCAGTGGGATCGAGCGGTTCGTCGACGATCTGACGCCGGTCTACCTGCGCAATCCGACACTCGTGAAGAACCACGACTACCGCAAGGGCAAAGCGGTTCCCTACGAGGCGCTGCTGGAGGCGGGCGTCGCCGTGCTCATCGACCGGCTGGGCCGACCTGTCGTGAAGTGCAACTGCGGCAATCCGCTGTCCGCGCCGGACCACGGGATCGACGACGTCGACGTGGACTTCGGAAAGGGGAAGAAGACCTGGAAGGGCCGGTACGACAAGGACAAGGTCGTGACGGTCACGGCCCCGCCCGAGGGCACGTCGAAGCTGGACGCGGTCGCCCTCGTCGACATCGACGCCCCGGGCCGGGGAATCGAGCGGCCGGTCGGCACCGACGGCGGGGCGGACACCGCACTGCCCAAGGATCCGAACGGCGAGGCGACAGGGGACCTCACCGTTCCCGACGTGATGGACAGCCCGGTCGACGAGGCGACCGGGCGGCTCGAGGAAGCCGGCTTCGCGGTCGAGACCGTTCAGGAACCGGCCGACGGCGCCGCGGTGGGCACGGTGGTCGGGCAGGAGCCGGGCGGCGGGACGACGGCGGCCAAGGGGACGACCGTGACCCTGCGCGTGGCCGCGGAGGGCCCCTCGCCGGAACCGCCGGACGAGGTGCAGGTGCCGGACATGACCGGCCTCGCGGTGGGGGAGGCCTTCGCGCAACTCCAGGCGCTGGGACTCACACCCGCGCATGGCCCAGGTTCCTCGCAGTCCGCCGCCGCCCGTGTCCAGCAGACCGATCCGCCTGCCGGAACCACTGTCGCCCCGGGCGCCACCGTCATGGTGACCGCCGTGGACGAGACGTCCGGCGGCACGACCGACGGCGGGGCGACCGACGGCGGCACGACCGACGGCGGGGCGAGCGACGGCGGGGCGAGCGACGGCGGGGCGAGCGACGGCGGAACGCAGGTCCCGGCCGAGGCGACGAACCTCGGCTAGAAGGCGGCCGAAAGGTGCGTGCCGGCCCCGACTCGGTGGAGTCGGGGCCGGTGCCGTACGCACGCGAAGGGAGCGGCTCAGCTCATGCCCGCCCCGACCAGTCCCCGCCCTCGATCCGCCTGCCACGGGCCCGGAGCCGGGCGGACACGGCGGGGGCGGCCACGTACACCCATGCCCGCACGGTCCCGCCGTCGCCGACGCGCGTGACCTCCCGTTCGACGCGCTCGTAGAGGTTGCGCGGGTCGCCCGGCGCGTAGTCCTCCAGCCGGTCGAGGGCGACGAGCAACTCGCCGTACGCCTCGGGTCGCGCGGTGACGACCTCCCCGTACACCGCGCCGCCGGGCTCCTCCACGACGTACGGATAACCGGGGCCGTCGTACAGCACCGCGCCGCCGAGCCGTGCCGGTTGCTCGGACAGGGTGCGGCCGCGCAGGAAGAGGTCGTGGTTGACCTCGCCGGGGCGGAGGGTGCCGTAGACGAAGAACGGGAGCGTCACAGAAACGATTCTCTCCCCTCACACACCTCCTCGGTCGCGCTATGGACATGACACGTCTGGGGCGCCTTAGATCTTGGTCAAGATCAGCGCCGCCCCCCACGCGCCGCCCTCCCCCCACGCGCCCCCTGGCGCCTTTTCGAGGAGACCGATGAGCCGGATACGGCCGCATGTCCGAGGTTCCCGTCGTCTCGCCACCGCCGGTGTGGCCGCCACCACCGCCACCCTGCTGACCGCCGCCCTCTCCCCCACTGCCGAGGCGGCCGAGCAACCGACCCGGGCCACCGCGATCGAGAACGCCGCGTCCGTCCTGACGGACTTCGCCAAGAGCCTGGGCCTGACCTCCGCTCAGGGCACGTCCGTCCGGGACGTCGTCGTGGACGCGGACGGCACCCAGCATGTGCGCTACGACCGCACCTACCGTCAACTGCCCGTGCTGGGCGGCGACTTCGTAGTCCATCTGACCAAGGACGGCACCTACCGCAGTACGGACCGGGCCACGCGCGCCCCCATCTCCCTCGCGAGCATCACCCCCGCGCTCTCCGCCCCGAAGGCCGCCGACCTCGCGGTGAACGCGCTGCGGGCCGCGAACCTCGGGGAGACCCTGAAGAAGCTGACCGCCAAGCCGGAGCTGGTCGTCGACGCCCTGCACGGCAGCCCGCGGCTCGCTTGGCGCACCAACGCCGCCGCCCAGGACTCGCTCGGCAACCCGGTCTCGCGGACGGTGCTGACGGACGCCCGCACCGGCGCACAGATCGACGCCTGGGACGACATCGAGACCGCGTCCGGCGACGGGAAGTCGCTGTACGGCGGCACGGTTGCGGTGCAGACGACCCTGTCGGGATCGACGTACCAGCTCGCGGATCCGACGCGCGGCGGCACCTACACCGGGGACGCGGCGAACAAGACGGACCTGTGTTTCCTGGGGAACGTCTGCGTCAGCCGGGCGCCCTCGACGGTGTTCACGGACACGGACAACCACTGGGGCACGGGCTCGGCCTTGGACCGCTCGACCGTGGCCGTGGACGCGCAGTACGGCACCGACACGACGTGGGACTACTACAAGAACGTCCACGGACGGAACGGCATCGCCGGTGACGGCAAGGGCTCGTTCAACCGGGTGCACTACGGCAACAAGTACAACAACGCCTTCTGGGACGACAGTTGCTTCTGCATGACGTACGGCGACGGTGACGGCACGCAGCTCGGGCCGCTGGTGTCGCTGGACGTGGCGGGCCACGAGATGTCGCACGGCGTCACCTCGAAGACGGCGGCGCTGACGTACTCGGGCGAGTCGGGCGGGCTGAACGAGGCGACGTCCGACATCTTCGGCACGCTCGTGGAGTTCTACGCGGACAACGCGTCGGACAAGGGTGACTACCTGATCGGCGAGAAGATCGTCCGCTCCGGCTTCGGCCGGGAGGCCCTGCGCTTCATGGACAAGCCCTCCAAGGACGGCAAGTCGGCGGACTACTGGAGCAGCAAGGTCGGCGACCTCGACGTCCACTACTCCTCCGGCGTCGCCAACCACTTCGCGTACCTTCTCGCCGAGGGCAGCGGCACGAAGACCGTCAACGGCGTCACCTACAACTCCCCGACCTACGACGGCTCCACGGTCACGGGCATCGGCCGGGACAAGCTCGGCAAGATCTGGTATCGGGCGCTGACGGTCTACATGACGTCCTCGACGAACTACGCGGGCGCCCGCACGGCGACCCTCAACGCGGCGAAGGACCTGTACGGCAGCGGCAGCACCGAGTACAAGGCGGTCGCGGCGGCCTGGAGCGCGGTGAACGTGGGCTGAGCCCGGGTGGCTCCGCCGCTCGCCCCTCCGCTGCGAACAGTGTACGCTGACTGCGAACGATGTACGCGACCAGAGGAGGGGCGAGCGTCATGGCCGCCGCGAAGACCAAGCAGAACCCCATCCCGTCCGTGTGGGCCCGCACCCGACGCGAGACCGACCAGCCCGCCCTCAGCCGCGACGCGATCGTCCGGGAGGCGATCGCGATGCTGGACGCCGACGGCATCGAGGCACTGAGCATGCGCAAGCTGGGCGCCCGCCTGAACGCGGGCGCCACCTCGCTCTACCGGCATGTCGCGACCAAGGACGAGCTGATGGAGCTCGCCGTGGACGAGGTCGCCGCCGAGATCCACGTACCGGACGCGGACAGCCCCGACTGGCGCGCCGCCGTCGGCGAGGCCGCGCACTCCTTCCGCGCGACGGCGCTGCGACACCCGTGGCTGTCCTCGGTGCTCGGCCAGGCGGGCCTCGCCTATCTCGGCCCCAACCTGATGTCGTTCTCCGAGCGGCTGGCCGCGCTGTTCACGGCGGCGGGCTTCCCGGAGCCGAGCCGTGCGATCGACGCCGTGCTGTCGTACGTCATCGGCATGAGCACCACGGAGGCGGCCTGGCTCACCACGGTCGCCCGGTCCGGCGAGAGCGAGGCGGACTTCATCGCGCGCCTGCTGCCCGCCGCCCAGGAGGCGGCCGCCGCCCACGACCACCTCTCGGGCGCCTACACCGAGGCCGCCGCCGCGACCGCCGACCCGGTCGCCCTGCGCGACGACAAGTTCACCGGCGCCCTGGAGATCGTCCTGGACGGGCTGGCCACGCGGCTGCCGCACTGAGGCGGCAGCCGGGACAGGGTCAGAGGCCGGCAGGGAGACCCCGAACCATCACTCCGGTGGAACGGGGGCCCCGCACGCTGACGCCATACCCGGCGTCCCAGCTCGCACGGTCACCGCAGCCCGAACGGCCCAGCACGCCGCAAGCCCGGAAGCCGACCATCACACGATCGAGCTGAACCACCCTCAGGCCGCGTACGGCCGCCTGTCCTTCGCCTCCCTCAAGGCCAGCCCCCACCACACGAGTTGGTCCAGCATGGTCTTCGCGGCCGCGTCCGGGCCCGAGGGATCGCGCAGTCGGCCCTCGTCGTCGAAGGACGCGCCCGCGTTGTGGAAGGAGACGGTGTCGCGGACCGTGACGGCGTGCAGCTCGGCGAAGACCTGCCGGAGGTGTTCGGCCGCGCGCAGGCCGCCCGCCATGCCACCGTAGGAGACGAGGCCGACGGGCTTGGCCTGCCATTCGGCGAAGTGCCAGTCGACGAGGTTCTTCAGGGCCGCCGGATAGGAGTGGTTGTACTCGGGGGTCAGCACGATGAACGCGTCCGCCTCCGCGAGCTTCGGCGTGACCGTCCGCAGGGCCGCGGTCGCCTCGGCGGAGCGGGCGAAGGTGGTCGGCAGGTCGATCTCGGCGACGTCCACGACCTGGACGGCGATGTCGTCACGCTCGCGAACGCGGCCGAGGAGCCAGTCCGCGACCACGGGGCCGAAGCGGCCGTGGCGGTTGCTGCCGACGACGAGGGTGACGTTCAGGGGCGCGTGAGCGGTGTCTGTGTTCATGTGCCACAGCCTGATACCTCAACCATTGTTGAGGTCAAGCCGTGGCCCCCGGAAGGCCAGTCACCCATTCACACGCCCCCAGGGCTCATTTCCACAGCGCGCCCGACACGCGGCGGTGACCTGCTGAAACGGCGGCGGGTGCGGTCGCCCTGACACCCGTTCACCACATTTCTGACGCCCTCTCAGGAAGCGGGCTCGCCCCGGCGCCCCTTACCTCGGAAGGGCAGGCAACCGAGAGCTCCAGGGAGCATCCATGCGACGTACCGTCCGGCTGCTGACCGGTACCGCGCTCGCCGTCGCCACGGCCGGCGCGATCGCCGCGCCCGCGTACGGCGGTGACACCGGTGGCCTGGAGGTGTTCCCCTCCATGGTGGTGCCGGGCGGCGACGTCACGGTGAACACGGCCGCCTGCGGCGACGGCGGTACGGCGACCGGCGACGCCAGCGCGGTCGGCGCGGGACACTTCACGCTCGCTCCGACCACGCACGAGGGTGAGGCGATCGGGCGGTTCCGGGTGCCTCCGAGCGCGCAGCAGGGGACGTACGAGATCGTCGTGACCTGCGCCGAGAGCGATGAGTGGGTCACCGGTGACCTGGTGGTGACGCTGTCCTCCGGGCACGCCCAGGTGTATCCGCGAGGAAGTGTGAAGACGGGGGTCGGTGGCGCCCTGGGCCACGACCCCGTACAGACCGCGGCCGGTGTGGCGGCTCTCGCCGTCGCCGCCGCGGGCGGTACCTGGCTCCTGCATCGCCGGGCGAGAGGCGACGGGATCTGACGGACACCCTCCGCTGTCCGTCCGCCGGTACCGCAAGTCCCCTCCCCCTCCGGGTCCGACGCCCCTCGCGGCCCGGAGGGGGGCACGGGGTTCCGCCACGCAGGAGGAGGGTGCTATCAGATGCGCAGGGTCGGCAACACCGCCATAGCGGCCGTCACCGCCGTCGCCCTCTGCTCGGGTGCCTGGCTGCTGCGCAACGGTTCCGAGACGCACGCCCCGCCGCAGCCGACGGCGTCCGAGGCCCGCTCCAGGCACGTCGACCCGCGCTCGGCCCCGGCGCTGCCGCCCTCCCCGCCGGACCGCATCCGCATCCGCTCCATCGGCGTGGACGCTCCCCTGATGGGCCTGCGCCTCACGCCGACCGGTGCCCTGGACGTCCCGCCGGCGGAGGGGAAGAACCTGGCCGGCTGGTACGAGTCCGGCACCACCCCCGGCGAGACCGGCACCGCGATCGTCGCCGGGCACGTCGACAACGCCGAGGGCCCCGCCGTCTTCTACGACCTCGGCGCCATGAAGAAGGGCGCCGTCATCGAGGTGGACCGGCGTGACGGCGGGATCGCGGTGTTCTCCGTGGACGCGGTCGAGGTGTACGACGCGCGGGACTTCCCCGATGCGAAGGTGTACGGGGCCGCTCGGCGGCCGGAGCTGCGGGTGATCACGTGCGGTGGGGGTTACTCACGGAGCACGGGTTATCAGGGGAACGTGGTCGTCTTCGCTCACCTCACGGGCAGTCGGTGAGCGGTCCGGTGAGCCGTTCAGGACGTTTGCCTTGCCCCATGCGCCGAGCGGGACCAGGGCCTCGTTGAGGGCGGCTCCGCGGGGCGTGAGCGAGTACTCCACGCGCGGCGGCACCTCGTCGTACGCCTCCCGGTGGACGATGCCGTCCGCCTCCAGCTCCCGTAACTGCGCGGCCAGCACCTTCTCGGTCACCCCCGGCAGAGCGCGGCGCAGCTCGCCGAAGCGGCACGGGCGCTCGTGCAGCGCCCAGAGGATGAGCACCTTCCACTTGCCGCCGATCACGTCCATCGCCGCGTCGATCCCGCAGACGTACGCCCCCGGCCGCCGTCCGACCACCATGCCCGACCCCTCCCGCCTGCACCCTTTCCCTGCGGTAACCACCCACTCGTAAGTACGTACTTGAGCGGGTCGCTCCCCTGCGACGAGCCTAATCGCCATGACCGACAACGCACTTGTCCAGCCCGCTCCCCTCACTCTCCTCGGCACCGGCGCCATGGGCACCGCGCTGGCCCGCGCCTGGCTCGCCGCCGGGCACCCCCTCACCGTCTGGAACCGCACGCCCGCCCGCGCCGAGGCCCTGGCCGCCGAGGGCGCCACGGTCGCCGCGACCGCCGCCGAGGCGGTGGCCGCGAGCCCTCTGGTCGTCGCCTGTCTGCTCGACGACTCCTCGGTGGGGGAGGCTCTCGAGGGGGCCGACCTGACCGGGCGGGACCTGGTCAACCTCACCACCGGGACACCGGCCGACGGCCGCTCCCGCGCCACGTGGGCGAAGGCGCGCGGCGCCCGTTTCCTGGACGGCGGGATCATGGCCGTACCGCCGATGATCGGGGTCCCCGAGAGCGGGGCGTACGTCTTCTACAGCGGCTCCGCCGCGCTCTTCGAGGAGCACCGGGACACCCTCGCCGTCCCGGCCGGGACCACCTACGTCGGCGCGGATCCGGGGTTCGCCGCGCTGCACGACGTGGCGCTGCTGAGCGGCATGTACGGCATGTTCGCGGGCATCACGCACGCCTTCGCGCTGGTCCGCCGGGAGGACATCTCGCCGAAGGAGTTCGCGCCGCTGCTCGTGTCCTGGATCACCGCGATGGCCCAGTCGGCGTACGGGACCGCCGACCGGCTGCAGAGCGGCGACTACCGCACGGGCGTCGTCTCCAACCTGGCCATGCAGGTCGCGGGCAAGGCGACCCTGCTGCGCACGGCCGAGGAGCAGGGCGTCGGCCCGGATCTCCTGGTGCCGTTCATGACCCTGATGGAGCGCCGCCTCGCCGACGGGCACGGCGACGAGGACACCACGGGCCTGATCGACTTGCTCGCGCCCGGGGAGCGCTGAGGGACCGGACGAGCGGTTCCTACGCTCCCCACTGCTCGTACGCCAGGTTCGCCACCAGCGCGAACACCACCGTCAGCAGCACGATCCGCACGAAGCCGCTGCCCTTCTCCAGGGCGGTACGGGCGCCCAGCATGCCGCCCGCCAGATTGCAGGGGATACCTGGCCGGTTCATCGACCAGAGGGTCTTCTGAGGTTCCCGGGATCTCACAGCCCGCCCCCACCGCGTCCCGGGAACCCTCACACTCCCGCCCCCGCCCCGCTGAGGGCAGCGTTCCTCGCGGGAAACAACCGTGATGCGGTCGGGAAACTTCGGCACCGCACGCTCAAGGACATGACCTCGAATACGCGTGTGGTGGTGATCGGCGCCGGCCTCGCGGGCGTACGTCTCGCCCGGCGGCTCGGTGAGCTCGGCACGCCCGCGCTGCTCGTCGGCGAGGAGGAGCACCGGCCGTACAACCGGGTCCTGCTCGCCGAGGTGCTGGCCGGACGTTACAGCCCGGACGTGATCGCCCTCCCGGCGCCCGCCGGACTGACCCGTGCCCGGGTCACCGGCATCGACCGCGAGGCGCGCGCCGTGCGCTGCGCCGACGGCTCGGTGATCGCATACGACACGCTGGTCCTGGCCACCGGGTCCAACGCCGTGCTCCCGCCGCTGCGCGGTCTGTTCACACCCGACCACGTCCTGCCCGAGGGCGTCCACGCGTTCCGCACGATGGACGACTGCCTGGGCCTGTCGAAGGCGGTGCGTCCGGGCGTGCGGGCGGTCGTGATCGGCGGCGGACTGCTCGGGGTCTCGGCCGCCCGCGCGCTGGCCCAGCGCGGCGCGCAGGTCGTCCTCGCCCAGCAGGCCGAGCGCCTGATGGAACGCCAGCTCGACCCGGCGGCCTCCAAGCTGGTCCGGCGGCACCTGAAGGACCTGGGCGTCGAGGTGCACACCGAGTGCCGCGTGCGGGACGTGCGCTGCGTCAACGGCGCGGTCCGCTCGGTGGAGATGGCCGACGGTTACGCCCTCGACGCCGACCTCGTCGTGCTGGCCTGCGGGGTCCACCCGCGCGTCGGTATCGCCAAGGACGCCGGGCTCGCCGTCCACAAGGGCGTCCTCGTCGACGACGAACTGCGCACCTCCGACCCGCACATCCGGGCCATCGGCGACTGCGCCCAGCACGAGGGCACCCTCTACGGCCTCGCCGCGCCCGCGCTCGAACAGGCCGACATTCTCGCCGAGTTGCTGGCGGGCGACACCGACGCCCGTTACACCGGCACCCGTTCCCTGACCCGGCTCACCCTCGCCGGTCAGGACTTCCTCGACCTTGCCGCGTTCGGCGAGACCGAGGCCCTCCCCGGCGACGACGTCGTGCAGCTCACCGACGCCACCCGGGGCACCTACCGCAAGGTCGTCGTCCGCGACGACCGTCTGGTCGGCGGGGTCCTCGTCGGCGAACTCGGCACCGTCGGCGCGCTCGCGCGCGCCTGGGAGGGAGCAGAGCCGCTCCCGTCCGACGGCGGCCCGCTGCTCCACCTGCTCACCAACGACGGAGGCTCCTGATGTCCACGACCCCCACGATCGTGCTCGTCGGCCATGGCATGGTCGGCCAGCGCTTCCTCGAAGCGCTCGCCGAGCGCGGCCTGACCGCCACGCACCGCGTGGTCGTGCTGTGCGAGGAGCCGCGTCCGGCGTACGACCGCGTGGCGCTCACCTCCTACTTCTCGGGGAAGACGCCCGAGGAACTCTCCATGACGGACATGGAGTTCATCGAGACGCACGGCATCGAGCTGTACGTCGGCGACCCCGCCGAGACGATCGACCGCGACGCGAAGAAGGTCACCGCCAGGTCCGGTCAGGTCTTCGAGTACGAGACCCTCGTCCTCGCCACCGGCTCCTACCCGTTCGTGCCGCCGGTCCCGGGCAAGGACGCCAAGGGCTGTTTCGTCTACCGCACGATCGAGGACCTCCTCGCCATCGAGGAGTACGCGAAGACCCGCACGACCGGTGCCGTGGTCGGCGGCGGTCTGCTCGGCCTGGAGGCGGCCGGTGCGCTGAAGGGTCTCGGACTCACCTCCCACATCGTGGAGTTCGCGCCCCGGCTGATGCCGGTGCAGGTCGACGAGGGCGGTGGCGCGGCGCTGCTGCGCACCATCGAGGAGATGGGTCTGAGCGTCCACACCGGTGTGGGCACGCAGGAGATCGTGGTCGACTCCGAGGGTGCCGTCACCGGCATGAAGCTCTCGGACGGTTCCGAACTCGCCACCGACCTGGTGGTGTTCTCCGCCGGTGTCCGCCCCCGCGACCAGCTCGCCCGCGACTGCGGTCTGACGGTCGGCGAGCGCGGCGGCATCACGGTCGACGAGCAGTGCCGTACGGTCTCCGACCCGCACGTGTTCGCGATCGGCGAGTGCGCGCTGGCCGCCGACGGCCGGGTGTACGGCCTGGTCGCGCCAGGTTACGAGCAGGCCGAGACGGCGGCGGCGACCATCGCCTCCGACGAGGCCGCCTTCCTGGGCGCCGACCTTTCCACCAAGCTGAAGCTGCTCGGCGTGGACGTGGCGTCCTTCGGCGACGCGCACGGCGCCACCGAGGACTGCCTCGATGTCGTCTACTCCGACTCGCGCGCGGGCCTCTACAAGAAGCTGGTCATCGGCCGCGACGGCACGCTGCTCGGCGGCATCCTGGTCGGCGACGCGGACGCGTACGGCACGCTGAAGGCGTTCACCGGCTCGGTCCCGCCGGTCTCCCCCGAGTCGCTGGTCCTGCCCGCCGGAGCCGGTGAGAGCGTCCAGCTCGGCCCGTCCGCGCTGCCCGACGAGGCGGTCATCTGCTCCTGCCACAACGTCACCAAGGGCGCGATCCGCGGCGCGGTCACCGACCACCAGTGCACGACGGTGCCCGAGGTCAAGAAGTGCACCAAGGCAGGCACGGGCTGCGGCTCCTGCGTCAAGGTGCTCGGCCAGCTGGTCACCGCCGAGCTGGAGGCAAGCGGCGTCGAGGTCGACAAGGGCCTGTGCGGCTGCTTCTCGCAGACCCGCGAGGAGCTGTACGAGATCGTCCTCGCCCTGCGCATCAACACCTACCAGGACCTCCTCGACCGCTACGGCCGCGAGGACGCCCGGGGCGGCGACGGCTGCGACATCTGCAAGCCCGCGGTCGCCTCGATCATCGCCTCCCTCGCCCCGACGATCGGCGCGAGCGGCTACGTCCTGGACGGCGAGCAGGCGGCCCTCCAGGAGACCAACGACCACTTCCTCGCCAACCTCCAGAAGAACGGCTCGTACTCGGTCGTGCCGCGCATCGCCGGCGGTGAGATCACCCCCGAGGGTCTGATCGTCATCGGCGAGATCGCCCGCGACTTCGGTCTCTACACGAAGATCACCGGCGGCCAGCGGATCGACATGTTCGGCGCGAGGGTCGAGCAGCTCCCCCTCATCTGGACCCGGCTGGTGGACGCCGGCTTCGAGTCGGGCCACGCCTACGGCAAGTCGCTGCGCACCGTGAAGTCCTGCGTGGGCCAGACCTGGTGCCGCTACGGCGTCCAGGACTCCGTGCGCATGGCGATCGACCTGGAGCTGCGCTACCGGGGCCTGCGGTCCCCGCACAAGCTGAAGTCCGCCGTCTCCGGCTGCGCCCGCGAGTGCGCCGAAGCCCAGTCGAAGGACTTCGGCGTGATCGCCACCTCCAACGGCTGGAACCTGTACGTCGGCGGCAACGGCGGCGCGACACCGCGCCACGCGGACCTGCTCGCGCAGGACCTGTCCGACGCCGAACTGATCCGCCTGATCGACCGGTTCCTGATGTTCTACATCCGCACCGCCGACCGCCTGGAGCGCACCTCGACCTGGCTGGAGCGGATCCCCGGCGGCCTGGACCACGTACGGGACGTGGTCGTCGAGGACTCCCTCGGCATCTGCGAGGAGCTGGAGTCGCTGATGACGGCCCACGTGGCGCACTACCGCGACGAGTGGGCGGAGACCATCAACGACCCGGAGAAGCTGGCCCGGTTCGTCTCCTTCGTCAACGCGCCCGACACGCCCGACCCGGTCGTCGGCTTCGTCCCCGAGCGCGACCAGATCAAGCCCGACCTGCCGCTGCTCAGCATCGGCATGCGACCCACGCACGACGTCCTGGAAGGGAGCGCCCAGCGATGACCCTGGCACCCGAGACCACCGACCTCAAGGTCCAACTCCGCATCGACGACGACTGGTTCACGGTCTGCGACCTCAGCCAGCTGATGCCCGGCCGGGGTGTGGCCGCGCTGCTGCCCGACGGCCGTCAGGTCGCCCTGTTCCGCGACCGGGCCGGCGAGCTGTACGGCATCGACAACCGCGACCCGTTCGTCGGCGCGGCGGTCCTCTCCCGCGGCCTGACCGGCACCCACAAGGGCCGCCCCTTCGTCGCCTCGCCCCTGCTCAAGCAGCGCTTCGACCTGCTGAGCGGGCGGTGCCTGGACGACGAGACGGTCGCGGTGACCGCCTACGAGGTGCGCGCCCACTGAGGCGTCCCGCGACGACAGTCGGGGATACCTCAGCCGGGGACACGAAAGCCGGAGACCGGCGCCCGAAGCTCCAGAGCCGCGGAGCTTCGGGGGGCGGGGTCCGGGTTGTGTACTTTCTTTTTCGTTCGGGGGTGGGGAAGTCCCGGGGGCTTGGAGGGGGGGGGGGCGGGGGTG
>NZ_JBWKCC010000001.1:807035-834242 GCF_056436655.1 Streptomyces sp. NPDC043427
GGACCCCCCCACCGCCACGCGCAGGAACCCCCTCCGCCAGGAAAACAAAAACACAACCCCCCCCCCCCCCCCCCCACCCCCCCCCCCCCCCCCCCCCCGGTCTCCGGCTTTCGCCCTTCGTTTCTCGTCAGCGGGTGGTGACCTCCAGCGGTCTCGACGGGCGGTGGGACGGTGGTGCGGGCGTGCCGTCGCCGCGGTCCGGGGCGGGTGGCAGGAGGATCACCGCGTCGAGGCCGCCGCGGGGCGCGGCGCGCAGGACCGCCTCGCCGCCGCCGGCGTGCGCGAGGCGCTGTACGAGGGCGAGGCCCAGGCCCGTACCGCCCTTGGGGGCGTCGGGGGCGCGCCAGAAGCGGTCGAAGGCGCGGCGGCGCTGCTCCTCGGTCATGCCGGGGCCCTCGTCCATGACGTGCAGCTCGACCCGGGCGGGGCCCGACGGGCGGTGGTGGTGGAAGTGGTGCGGGAAGCGGCGTTCGTGCGGGGCGGGGCGGCGCAGGTCGATGGAGACGGTGGAGCCGAGGGGCGCCACACGCAGGGCGTTGGAGAGCAGGTTGTCCAGGATCTGCTCCACCGCCCCGGGCACCGCCAGCACCTCCCCCGCGTAATCGCCCACCAGCACGAGCCGTACGCCGTGCTGCTCGTAGAGCGGGCCCCACGCCCGGTACCGCTCCCCGCACACGCCGTCCAGGTCCACCCGCTCCCGTTGGGCGGCGCTCTCGTCTAGCCGGGCCATCGCCAGCAGTCCCTCGACCATCCGGGCCAGCCGGTCCGTCTCGGTCATCGCCGCGGTGAGGCTGCCCCGGGCGTTCAGGGCGATGTCGGACTCCAGGTTCTCCAGGCGCAGCCGCAGCGCCGCGAGCGGGGTCTTGAGCTGGTGGGAGGCCTCACCGGCGAAGGCCCGCTGGGAGGCGAGGAGGTGCTGCAGGCGGGCCGCGGTGTGGTTGAAGGCGGCCGCGAGACTGCGGACCTCGGGCGGCCCCTTGGTGATGCCGACCGGGGTCGCCGTGCCGCCGTCGGCCAACTCGCGGGTGGCGAGCTCCAGTTCACGGATGGGGCGGCCGGTCCAGCGGGCGATCGCGAAGCCCACGACGGCGACGGCGGCGAGGACCGCGAGCCCGCCGAGGATCAGCAACAGCCATACGTGCTGGACGCGTTCGACCACCATGTGGGTCGGCACGGTGATCCGGACGGCGCCCTGCTTCAGGACTCCGTGCTTCACCGGCGCCGCCACCGCGATGTACTCGACCCCGCCGATCGTGGAGGTGCGCACGTCGACCGAGGAGGTGCCCCGGAGGGCGGCCGCGATGCCGGGCCGGGAGGACAGGTTGTCCGACTCGGCGACGTCCAGCGGATGCGAGGTGGCCAGCAGCTTGCCCGAGCGGTCCACGATCAGCACCTTGCCGCCGATGCGCTCGGCGCAGTGGACCGCCCGGTCGGGCAGGTCCTTCGCCTCGCTTCCGGCGGTGATGGACAGCGAGGCGTACGCCGACACCGACTCCGCCTCGTCCTTGGCCGCGTTGACCACCCGCTCCTGCTCGCCCCGCGAGTAGACGAAGCCCAGCGGGATCTCCAGGCAGAGCAGCACCAGGGCGGTGAGGGCGAGGTAGCTGAGCAGCAGCCGACGGGTCATCGAAAGGCCGCCGGCCGACCGGACGCGGGCTGCGCCGCGGGCGGCCCCGTCTGCACCGCCAGCCGGAACCCGACTCCGCGCAGCGTCTGGATCCACGCCGGGTTGCCCAACTTCCGTCGCAGCGTGGCCACATGGACGTCCAGCGTCTTGGTGGGGCCCTCATAGTGCGGATCCCACACCCGGTCGAGGATCTGCTGCCGCGAGTACACCGCCCCGGGGTCCTCGGTGAGCAGCGCGAGCAGCTCGAACTCCTTGGGCGTCAACGCGACGGGCGACTCACCGACCCACACCTGACGCGTACGGCGATCGACCACGAGGGGGCCGGGGCTGCCGCCGGCGCCGGGGGGTGGGGCCGGAGCCGGTTCGGGGGAGCGGACGGGCTTGGAGAAGCGGCTGCTCGGAGCCGGTTCGGGGGAGCGGACGGGCTCGGAGAAGCGGCTGCTCGGCTCCGAGAAGTGGGGGCCGGTGCCGACGGGGTCGTTCTCGAAGTTCTGCGGGGACGTGAACTGCCGGTCCACGTCAACGGGTCGGTACGAGGCATCAGCGGGCGACTCGCCGAACGCCGCCCCGCCGAACGCCGCCCCGCTGAACCACTCACCGCTCGAACTCGGCGCGTCCGGCACCCCGTTCCACGCCGCCCCCGCGAACTCGCCTCCCGGCGCTCGTTGCGTCCGCCGGGTCACCGCCCGCACCCGGGCGACCAGCTCACGCATGCTGAATGGTTTCGCCAGATAGTCGTCGGCCCCGAGTTCGAGGCCCAGGACGCGGTCCGCCTCCTCGCCGCGCGCGCTGAGGATGATGATGGGGACGTCGGAGGTCTGGCGGATGCCGCGGCAGACGTCGATGCCGTCCACGTCCGGCAACCCGAGGTCGAGCAGGACGACATCGCCGTACGGCCCTCTCAACCCCTCCGTGCCGGTACGGACGTGGTCCACCGTCAGTCCGAAGTGCCCGAGGCCTTCGGTGAGGGGTTCCGCGATCGTCTCGTCGTCCTCGATGAGCAGCACTCGTACGCCCATGCGTTCCCGTCTCTCCGTGAACCAATTCCGCCATGGAGGTGACACGCTACAAGAAAAAACTTCCGAAAACCTTCCGGACAAACTTTGTTGCATTCCTGTCCGGGTTTTAGTGTTCCCCTAACCTTCGCCTTGGTCACCCTCCTCTACGGTGATGACCACCTGGTCAGTCCCCCACTCTGACCTGGTCATACACCTGCCCGGGAGGAACCGTGAAGGCATTGCTGGACCGCGCCCGCTCGTTCAAGCGACGGGTCGACTTCGAAAGCGGCGAATACCGGAAACTGGCCGAGGGACAATACCCCGAGGCATTGTTCATTACCTGCTCGGACTCGCGGGTCATACCCGCACTGATCACGGGCGCGCGGCCCGGAGAGATATTCGAGCTGCGGAACGCGGGCAATATCGTTCCGCCGCATGGCCGGCCGGGCGCCTCCGGCGAGGCGGCCACCATCGAGTACGCACTGGAGGTGCTCGGCGTTCAGGACATCGTCGTGTGTGGTCATTCCCACTGCGGTGCGATGGGCGCCCTGAAGTCCGGCGACGACCTCTCCGCCCTGCCCGGCGTGGACGCCTGGCTGGAGCTGGCCCGCCCCCGACTGACGCCGGTGCTGGACGGTGACGTACGGGACCCGTCGCTGCCGGACGTGGCCCAGCTGAACGTCGTCAACCAGCTGGCTGTGCTGCGGAGTTACCCGGCGGCGCGGCAGCGCGTCGAGGAGGACCGGCTGCGGCTGCACGGCTGGTACTACGAGGTGGACACCGGCCAGGTCCACGAGTTGGACGCGGACGGCCGCTTCCGGGTGCACGCGGCATGAGCGGCTCGCACAGGAAGCACGCGCGCGGCCGTTCGGGCCCCGGCGACACGGGACGCGGCGGGTGGGTGAACGACACCGGCCCCCAGCCGACGGTGCCCTCGCACCCTCCGGACGACTGGGGGGCGCCTGGGCAGCACCGGTCGGGCCAGAACGCGTGGTCCGACTCGTGGTCCGACTCGCGGTCCGACTCGCGGTCCGACTCGTGGTCCGACTCGTGGTCCACCCCCTCGGACCAGAACCCGTGGGCGGGAACCGCGTTCCAGGACGACTGGGGGGCGCCCCCGGCCCACGAGGCGCGCGGGCCGCGTACGGAGACCGTACGGTCCGATGCGCCCGATGCGCCCGCCGCGCCCGCGGCCGGGAAGACGTCCCGCATGCCCAAGCTCCCCAGGGCACCCAAGATGCCCGGTGGTGCGCCGAAGAGTGACCTGGCCACCGAGATCACGGCGTCCCTCGTCGTCTTCCTCGTCGCCCTCCCCCTGTGCATCGGTGTGGCCGTCGCCTCCGGAGTCTCGCCGGAGCTCGGCATCATCTCCGGTGTGATCGGCGGTCTGGTGGTCGGCGCGGCCAGGGGCAGCACGCTCCAGGTCAGCGGCCCGGCCGCCGGACTCGCGGCGCTCGTCTCGGAGACCGTGCTGGAGCACGGCGTGGCGATGCTCGGCGTGATCGTCCTGTTCTCGGGCATCCTGCAGATCGTCCTCGGCCTGGTCCGCTTCGGCCGTTTCTTCCAGGCGATCTCCCTGGCCGTCGTCCAGGGCATGCTGGCGGGCATCGGCCTGCCGCTGATGTTCAGCCAGGCCTACCCGGTGGCCGACGCCAAGGCTCCCGGCACCCCGATCGAGAACATGGCCGGCATACCGGGCCTGCTCGCCGACACCGTCGCGAACCCGCAGACCATGATCGCGGCCGGCCTCGGCATCGTCACCGTCGTCCTCAGCTTCCTGTGGAAGAAGGTGCCGGGCCCGATCAAGAAGGTCCCCGCGGCCCTGGTCGCGGTGGGCATCGGCATCGCGGTCGCCGCGCTTCCCGGCGTCGACGTGAAGACCCTTCAGGTGGGCAACCTGCTGGCCTCCGTCGACGTACCCGGCCCGGAGCAGTTCGCGGGTCTCGCCGACGCCGGCATCATCACCGCTATCCTCACCTTCACGGTGATCGCCTCGGCGGAGTCCCTGTTCACCGCGGCCGCGGTGGACCGTATGCACGACGGCCCACGCACCCGCTACAACCCCGAACTCATCGCCCAGGGCGCCGGAAACACCATCGCAGGCCTCCTCGGCGCGCTGCCGATCACGGCGGTGGTGGCCCGTAGCTCGGCGAACGTCCAGGCGGGTGCCAAGACGCGGATGTCCCGCACCCTGCACGGTCTGTGGCTGCTGGCCTTCGCGCTGCTGCTGCCGCAGGTCCTGGCCCTGATCCCGATCTCGGTCCTCGCGGGCGTCCTCGTGCACAGTGGCTGGAAGCTCTTCGCGCCCGAGCAGTTCCCGAAGATGTGGCGTCAGGACCGGGGCGAGTTCGCGGTCATGACGATCACCACGCTCGTCATCGTGGCGACGGCCCTGCTGGAGGGCGTCCTGATCGGCCTCGCCGCGGGCATCGTCCTCGCCGCCCTGCGCATGTCGCAGACCGTCATCAAGCAGCACGTCGAGGAGGACACGGCGAAGGTGGTGATGGCGGGCAACGCGACGTTCCTCCGCCTCCCGCAGGTCATCGAGGCCCTGGAGGCCGCCGCCGAGTCCGGCAAGCCCCGTATCCGTCTCGACCTCACCGGTGTGACCCACCTGGACCACGCCTGCCGCAGCCAGGTCGAGGAGTTCACGGCCCAACAGCGCGGCAAGGGCGTACGCGTGGAACTCCTGATGCCGGGCCCGGCGAAGGCGACGACTGCCGACGCAGTGGAGCAGGAGGCCGCGCACCACACCGCTCCCCTGCCCCAGCGCCCGGCCCCGCCGACGGACACCGGCCCGATGCCCGGGCCCACCGCCGAGTGGTTCTACCTCGACACCCGTCCCATGCCGGACGAGTACGCGGACCAGTACGTGTCACGCTGACGGCGACCCGCCCCCGAGCCGCCGCAACCGCCGTGGGCGACCCGATGTCCCTCAGGGCATCCGGCCGCCCACGGAGGCCGCGGTGCGGCGGTCCTGACCGCGGCCCCCGGCATCGAGGTCGGGACCTTCTCACACCTTGAGGGCGTCGTAGGACACCCCGGTCAACCGTTCGGAGGCGGACCAGAGTCCTCGCGCCGCCGCGTCGTCGCGGGTCCAGCGGGCTCGCGGGGACGGTGCGGGTGCCCCGCGCCACATGGCGACGGACGGGCCGGTGAACGAGTCGGGGCGCACACCGGGCGCGGTCGCGGCGTACAGGATGGGCAGCGCGCCCGCCTCCGCGGGCTGGGCGACGATCCGGTTGCCGATCTCCACCAACCGCTCGGCGACCCGACGCCCTTCGGCACGCACTCCGGCGGTCTGGAGGTTCGTGGCCGCGTACCCGGGGTGTGCGGCGGCCGCGACCACGTCCGCCCCGGCCGCGTCCAGCCTGCGCGCCAACTCGTGCGTGAAGAGCAGGTTGGCGGTCTTGGACCGGCCGTAGGCGATCCAACGCCGGTAGCGGCGCTCGCTGTTGAGGTCGCGCGGGTCGAGGTTGGCGACCAGGTGCATCATGCTGGACACGGTCACGACCCGGGCGCCGGGCGTGGTGAGCAGCGTGGGCAGCAGTAGTCCGGTCAGGGCGAAGTGCCCCAGGTGGTTGACCCCGAACTGCGTCTCGAAGCCGTCCGCGGTCGTCCCGTACGGCAGCGCCATCACCCCGGCGTTGTTGACGAGCAGGTCGATCCGCTCGTACGGCAGCGAGACCACGAACTCCCGTACAGAGGCGAGGTCTCCGAGGTTCAGCGACCTCAACTCCACCTCGGCACCCGGCACTTCCGCCGCCAGCCGCTCGACCGCGGCTCTGCCTCGCGCCTCACTGCGGCAGGCGAGCACGACTCTGGCCCCCTTGCGGGCCAACTCCCGTGCGGTGACGTACCCGAGGCCGCTGTTGGCTCCGGAGACGACGGCGGTACGCCCGCTCTGGTCGGGGATGTCGTGCGTGTTCCAGCCGGCCATGGCCGAACTCCCTTCGCTGCCGTCAACCTGCGCCGCACTCGCGCGTCACGACGCGGCCACGGAGCGTCCACCCCGCACCCCTAGCGTCGCACAGCGCGCCGGCACGCTGGAGATCATGGTCGCCGGCACCGGCACCAGCGGGTTGGTCAGGCTGGGCCAGGGCCCCCGACCCCGACCGGCGCGACCACCACCCGGGGCCAGGTCTCCGGCGCCAAGCGCTTCAGCGGCGTCAAGGGCTGCTACTACACGAACGACCCGGACGGCAGACGCCTGCACTTCTCCAGCCAGCAGGGCACCAGCGGGAGCTCGTCCGGCGGGATCACGTACGAGGTGACGGGGCCGTTCCGCTCGCAGGAAGGACCCTCCGACCCACCTATGCCCCTCCCCTGACCCTACGCACACAACAGTCACGGAATGGTCACTTCACCTTCACATCCTCCAGTGCGGTCATACGGTCATCCCTTCACGCACCAGCCCTGGGGGGACACCATGACCAACCCGTACACCGCACCGCCCGCACCGCAGCCGTCTTCCGGGCCCGCCCCCAAGTGGGCCCGGAAGCGCTACGTCCTGCCTGCCCTCGCCCTCGCCCTCTTCGTCGGCGTCGGCATAGGCAGCGGCGACGACACGGACACCACGACCGAGGCGAAGACCCTGGCCGCCAAGCCTCAGCCGACGGTGACAGTGACGGCGACGGCGACGGCGACGGCCACCGCGACGGAGACAGCGACCCCCGAACCGGCCACCACGGTGACCGCCACGAAGACCGTCAAGGTCACGAAGACCGTCACGGCAGCAGCAGCGGACAGCGACAGCGTCGCGGACGACTCCGATGATTCCGGCAGCGTCTACTACGCCAACTGCAGCGCGGCCCGCGCCGCCGGTGACACCCCTCTGTACGCGGGTGACCCCGGCTACGACGGCCACCTCGACCGCGACGGAGACGGCGTCGCCTGCGAGTGACGTAGGCGTCACCTCACTGGGTCAGCGACTCCAGGCCCCGGCTCCGGGCAGCCTGGCCCGTAGTGCCTGCCGGGGGCGACGAGGTCGTGCCACGCCCCAGCCAGACCAGGAGGAGGCCGAGGGTGCAGGCGATGGCCGGCCAGTAGACGTAGCGGTAGTTCGTCGCCGGCATGATCGGCAGGTAGCCGAGGATGTAGGCCGCCGAGCTGATCCCGAGCGCCCGGACAGGCATCGAGAACGTGCCCCTGCCCGGGCGGACGGCGAGCACGAGTGCGACGGTGAGCCAGAACCATCCCCGGAAGAGCGGCCGCACATCCGAGACCGCGCCGTTGACGTAGGTGTCGAGCGCTTCCTCGAGCCGGGCGTGCGTCACCTCGAGCCCGAGCTCGTTGCTGCCGACCCCCGGGTGGTACGGATAGCCGGTCTCGAAGAGGAGTCCCGTGAACAGCAGCAGCCGGTACTGGAGATAGCCGGGGACATGGCCGCTCATCTCGCGCAGCCACAGGGACATGATCTGGTCGGAGTCCCCGACCAGTCCGTCCGCCGGGCGGTCGTAGCAGGTCCAGTAGGCGTCCGACAGGGAATGGATGCGGGCGCACTTCTGTGCCGCGGCCACGAGGCGGCCCCGAAGGTCCGGTGACGCGTCGGCCGACCGCAGTTCCTCGACGGTCAGGACGTGGACCAGGTCGTCGACCATGATCTGCGCGCCCTGCTTCGTCTGTGCGGGCCGTGCGATCCAGGAGATGGCGACGGCGGGCACGAGGAGACCGACCACGAGTGCCGCCGTGGCCACGGTCCACACCCGGCGCCCGGGCCGGGGCCACCACGCGAGGACGAGCATGTCGAACACCGGAATCGCGGCGAAGAACGCGTTCTTGCGCACCAACATCGCATAGGCGAGGAAGAGCACGCCCACCCCGAAGAGGCCCCACCGCAGCGCCCGGCGGCTGCGGCGGCCCCGCAGCCGCAGCCCGACGAACGCGACCGCGGTGGCGGCGAGAAGCGCGAACGCCGTGTGGACGTCCTTCCACACCACCCCGACGAACGTCAGAACCTGGGGAGTCAGTCCGACTCCGAGGACGGCGAGCGAACCGAAACGGCTGGCGGTCAGCTCCCAGACACACCAGGCCGTCACCCAGAGCGCCGCCCAGAAGATGAGGGACTGCAGGACGGCCATGGACGCGGCCGATCCGGTCACGGCGATGAGCGCACGCCACACCAGGCTCAGAACAGGCGGATGCCAGTCGGTCAGCGGCTTCTTCCCCATCGCCTGCCGGAGTTGGTCGAGGCTGTCGGGACTCATGTACCCGGGGGCGAACACGACGGTCGTGGCCAGGCACCCTGCTGCGGCGATGACGACCAGCACCCAACTCCACCGCATACGTCCCATATGCCGGATATTAACAGGGTGCCACGAAGACGTAGCGCCGATAGGTGACGAAGCGGAACAACGTGGCGAGGACCCAGCCGAAGACGCGGGCGACGTTGTCACTCAGGGCCGAGTCGAGCCCGAGCAGATACCTCGCCAGGAAGACCGTACCGGCCGTGATGGCGACGCCGACGATGTTCACGACGAGGAACAGGACCAGCTCCTGAGCCAGGTTCTCGCGATGCCGGCGGCGATAGGTCCAGTAGCGGTTCCCGACCCAGCTGAAGAGCGTCGCGGCGCCCGTCGCGAGCACGGACGCCAGGACGGGCGCAGCCCCCATCAACCCGCCGCTCGCGCCGCCGGGCAGCCCGAAGACCAGCAGGTTGTAGCCACCGTTGTCCACGACGAAGGCCAGCGCCCCGACGATCCCGAACTTGGCGGCCTCACGCCAGGCGGCCCGGACGGCGTCCCGCATACGGAGCGTCAGAAGCGCGAGGACCGACACGAAGCGAGCGTAACGACACGGCGCGCCCTCACGCACCAAACTCGCCCATAACGCATCATTTCATCTCGTATGAGCACCTGATCGGCTAAGGAGTGGCGGAGTGGCCGTGAGACCGACGATCGCGTGTGTCGTGCCGTGCCACAACGAGGAGGCGGCCGTCGGCAAGGTGGTGTGCGACCTGAGGGCGGCGCTGCCCGAGGCCGACATCTACGTGTACGACAACGCCTCGACCGACCGCACGGTGGAGGTCGCCCGCGAGGCGGGAGCGATCGTGCGGCAGGAGTCGCGCAAGGGGAAGGGCAACGTCATCCGGCGCGCCTTCGCCGACGTCGACGCCGACGCGCTGCTCATCGTCGACGGGGACGACACCTACGACGTGTCACGGGCGCGGGACCTGGTGGACCTGCTCTGCGAGGGGCCCTACGACCAGGTCGTCGGCGCTCGCCGCGAAACGGTCAGCGGTGCCTACCGGGCGGGGCACGCCGTCGGCAACAGGCTGCTCACCGGGGCGGTGCGGTCCCTGTTCGGCAATGACGTGACCGACATGCTGAGCGGCTACCGGGTCCTCTCCCGACGCTTCGTAAAATCCTTCCCGGCGCTGTCCCGCGAGTTCGAGACCGAGACGGAGATGACCGTCCACGCGCTCCATCTCCGGCTCCCCACCGCGGAGGTGACCGTGGACTACCGGGTCCGCCCCAACGGAAGCGAAAGCAAGCTGCGCACCTACCGGGACGGCTGGCGCATCCTCCGCCTCATCCTCAACATGGCGCGTCGCGAACGGCCCTCCCTCGTCCACACCGTGATCGCGGCCCTGCTCGCCCTCGCCTCCCTCATCCTCGGCATCCCCGTCATCACCGACTTCATGGAGACGGGAACGGTGCCCCGCTTCCCGACGGCCATCCTCGCCGCCGCGATCATGACCATCGCGACGCTGGTGCTGCTCGTGGGCTACATCCTCGAGTCCATCATGTACATGCGCCAGGAACAGTCCCGCCTGGCCCACCTCGCCCACCCCCCGCCCCATCGCCCGCCCCCACAGCCCGCCACCGCCCCCGTCCCGCTCCGACAGGCCAACAGCAACTCACGCCCCCACTGAGGCGCCGGGGCCTACGGATGCCCCTGACACACGCACCAGACCTCCCGCGGCAGCGTGCGGTAGTCGTCGCAGGGCCTCGACTGTCCGAACCTCTCGGCGCGTGGCCCCACACCATGCCCGTGTGCGAACGTTCGACCATGACCAGCGATTACGACCGCATCCGTACCGGCATCGAGTTCATGACCGCGTACGTCTCCGGGAACGAACTCCTGACCGCGTACGTCGCTGAGCGGCGACGCGACGACCCGATGGCGACCGAGGCCCTGATGGACGGCGCGGCGGCTCTCTGCGCCCTGCTGCTGCACAAGATGGCCCGGGACACGGGGAAGACCCAGCACGAGCTTCTGCAGGAGCTGGCCCGCGGCACTCACCGGCACGAGCAGCAGTCCGACGACTGATCGGAGCCCGGTCTCGCGCCGGCGACATGCACGAAAGGGGCGGTACCCCGCACAGGGGGCCGCCCCACTGCCCGTCCGACCTCTCGGCCGGACGACCCGCCGACCAGTCGCCGTTTGCACTCCTACGAGCCAAGCCCGTGCCCCTGCCAGGCTCGCTACGGTGGGACTCATGAGGCTCTCGCCGCTCGTCGCCCGAGAACGCTTCGCCGCGTCACCCGTCGCCCGGCTGGCGACAGCCGACGCGAGCGGTGTGCCGCACGCCGTTCCTGTCACCTTCGCCGTCCTGGGTGACGTCCTGTACTTCGCGGTCGACCACAAGCCCAAGAGCTCATGGAATCTGCGGCGACTGCGGAACATCCAGGAGAACGCCCCGGTGGCGGTACTGGTCGACCACTACGACGAGGACTGGTCGGCCCTGTGGTGGGCAAGGGCCGATGGCCGCGGAGAAGTGCTGGAGAAGGAAGAAGAGCGGCTCCGCGCAGTGGAGTTGCTGTGCGACAAATACACCCAGTACAGGGACTCTCCTCCTGAGGGTCCTGTGGTCGCCGTCCGGGTGGGGCAGTGGAGCGGCTGGGCCTTCGCATAGCTGCTTCATCCCGTTGCGCTTCGCCCTGCCCAGCCCGAAGCGCAGTTCCTCAAACCTTCCACATACGCGAACGCCGAAAGGACGGCACCCCCGCACAGGGTGCCGCCCCTTCATCCTGCGTGCCGGAGCCGCCGCAGATCGGTGAGGGTCGGGGACCGACGGCGGCTCCGGGGTCGAGGGATGCTCAGCGGTGGTCGCTGCCCTCCGACTGGGTCGCCGCACGGCCCGCTTCGAGGCGGGCGACCGGGATGCGGAACGGGGAGCAGGAGACGTAGTCGAGGCCGACCTCGTGGAAGAAGTGGACGGACTCCGGGTCGCCGCCGTGCTCGCCGCAGACGCCGAGCTTCAGGTCGGGGCGCGTCGCCCGGCCGGCCTCCGCCGCGAGCTTGACCAGCGAGCCGACGCCGTCCTTGTCGATCGTCTCGAAGGGGGAGACGCCGAAGATACCCTTCTCCAGGTACGCCGTGAAGAAGGAGGCCTCCACGTCGTCGCGGGAGAAGCCCCACACGGTCTGGGTCAGGTCGTTCGTGCCGAAGCTGAAGAACTCCGCCGCCTCCGCGATCTGGCCCGCCGTCAGCGCGGCGCGCGGGAGCTCGATCATCGTGCCGATCGCCAGCTTGAGCTGCGTACCCGTCGCCGCCTCGACCTCCGCGACGACCTGGTCCGCCTCCTCACGCACGATCTCCAGCTCCTGGACCGTGCCCACGAGCGGGATCATGATCTCGGCGCGCGGGTCGCCCTTGGCGTTCTTGCGCTCGGCCGCGGCCTCGGCGATGGCGCGGACCTGCATGGTGAACAGGCCCGGGATGACCAGGCCGAGGCGCACGCCCCGCAGGCCCAGCATCGGGTTCTGCTCGTGCAGGCGGTGCACCGCCTGGAGGAGTCGGAGTTCGTTCTCGTGGGGCTCCTGGCGGGACTCCGCGAGGGCCACGCGGACCGACAGTTCCGTGATGTCCGGCAGGAACTCGTGCAGCGGCGGGTCCAGGAGGCGGATCGTGACGGGCAGGCCGTCCATCGCCGAGAACAGCTCCACGAAGTCCTGCTTCTGGAGCGGGAGCAGCGCCTTCAGGGACTCCTCGCGCTCGGCCTCCGTGTCGGCCAGGATCAGGCGCTCGACCAGCTCACGGCGGTCGCCGAGGAACATGTGCTCCGTACGGCACAGACCGATGCCCTGCGCTCCGAAGCGACGGGCGCGCATCGCGTCCTCGGCGTTGTCCGCGTTGGCGCGCACCCGCAGGCTCCGCTTGCGGTCGGCGAACGCCATGATCCGGTGCACGGCCTCGACCAGTTCGTCGGCGTCGTCGGCGCCCGCGTGCATACGGCCCTCGAAGTACTCGACGACCGGGGACGGGACGACAGGCACCTCGCCCAGGTAGACCTTGCCGCTGGAGCCGTCGATGGAGATCAGGTCGCCTTCCTCGACGACATGCCCGCCCGGCACCGTCATCCGGCGCCGCTTGGTGTCGACCTCCAGCTCCTCCGCGCCACAGACACAGGTCTTGCCCATGCCCCGGGCCACCACGGCCGCGTGGGACGTCTTGCCTCCGCGCGAAGTGAGAATCCCCTCCGCCGCGATCATGCCGTCCAGGTCGTCGGGGTTGGTCTCGCGGCGGACCAGGATGACCTTCTCGCCGGAGCGGGACCACTTCACGGCGGTGTACGAGTCGAAGACCGCCTTGCCGACCGCCGCGCCCGGCGAGGCCGCGATGCCCCGGCCGACCTTCTCCACCTTCGCGTCCTCGTCGAAGCGGGGGAACATCAGCTGGGCGAGCTGGGCGCCGTTGACGCGCTGGAGCGCCTCCGCCTCGTCGATCAGGCCCTGGTCCACCAGCTGCGTGGCGATGCGGAAGGCCGCGCCCGCCGTGCGCTTGCCGACGCGGGTCTGGAGCATCCACAGCTGGCCGCGCTCGATGGTGAACTCGATGTCGCAGAGATCCTTGTAGTGGTTCTCCAGGGTCTCCATGATCTGCATCAGCTGGTCGTACGACTTCTTGTCGATCGACTCCAGCTCGGCGAGCGGGACCGTGTTGCGGATGCCCGCGACGACGTCCTCGCCCTGCGCGTTCTGCAGGTAGTCGCCGTAGACGCCCTGGTGGCCGCTGGCGGGGTCGCGGGTGAAGGCGACGCCGGTGCCGGAGTCGGGGCCCAGGTTGCCGAAGACCATGGAGCAGACGTTGACGGCCGTGCCCAGGTCACCGGGGATCCGCTCCTGGCGGCGGTACAGCTTCGCCCGGTCGCCGTTCCAGGACTCGAAGACCGCCTTGATGGCGAGGTCCATCTGCTCGCGCGGGTCCTGCGGGAAGTCCCGGCCGGCCTCGGCCTTGACGATCTTCTTGAAGCGGGTGACCAGCTTCTTGAGGTCGGCCGCCTCCAGCTCGGTGTCGACCGTGACCTTCTTGGCCTCCTTGGCCTTCTCCAGCGCCTCCTCGAAGAGCTCGCCGTCGACGCCGAGGACGGTCTTGCCGAACATCTGGATGAGGCGGCGGTAGGAGTCCCAGGCGAACCGCTCGTCGCCGGCCTGGTCGGCCAGGCCCTTCACCGACTTGTCGGAGAGGCCGATGTTGAGGACCGTGTCCATCATGCCCGGCATGGAGAACTTGGCGCCGGAGCGGACCGAGACAAGGAGCGGGTTGTCGGCCTGGCCGAGCTTCTTGCCCATCTTCTGCTCGAGGGCCGCCAGGTGCGCACTCACTTCGTCACGCAGTGCCGCCGGCTCCTCGCCACTGTCGAGGTAGACCTTGCACGCTTCCGTCGTGATCGTGAAGCCCGGGGGAACGGGGAGTCCCAGGTTGGTCATCTCGGCGAGGTTCGCGCCCTTGCCACCCAGGAGATCCTTGAGGTCCTTGTTTCCCTCGGTGAAGTCGTAAACGAACTTGGCTACGTGGGGTTCTTTGTTTTCCGACACGGTCTCGACTCCCTCGAGGACGCGGTGGCTGCCCTGACGGCGAGGAACATACCCAGATCGAAGGCGCCTGGGTATGTCTACTCACGCGTCATGCGCCCGTAACCACCCGTCCGCCAGTGGATCGAAAGTCAAAGCTGGGCAAGCCGTGACGGGCGGATGTTTTCACTTCTTGAACGCGAGAGCGCCCACAGGTGCGGAATTTCGCTCAGATGAGCGACCTTACCGCACGTCTGAGTTCGATCGATGAACGATCAAGGGGTGGCACTGAGTGCCACCCCTTGGAGAAGTGCAGTCGCCCAAGATCCGCTCATCTGAGCGTAACCCTTATCAGAGGTGGTGAGAATCACGCTGCCACAGGGGGCCGGATTTCACCATCCGGACGTGCCTCGGACACGCCCCGCCACCGCAACGCGCCCGTCACACACCCATCGCCAGCAGCCGTTCCTCCACCCGCTCGGGCGCGTACAGGTGCTCCACGACCAGCGCCCCGCCGCCCACAAGACCGGCCCGCTCCCCCAGCCGCGAGGTCACCACCTCCAGATGGGCCGTCGAGCGCGGCAACGCCCGCTGGTACAACAGCTCCCGCACCCCCGTGAGGAAGGCCGTCCCCGCCAGGTCCCCCGCGATCATCAGCACCCCCGGGTTGAGCAGCGTCACGACCGTCGCCAGCACGTCCCCGACACGGCGCCCCGCCTCACGGGCCAGCGCGGCCGCCTCCGGGTGCCCGGCCGCGAGCAGGTCCCGCACATCCGAGCCCGACGCTGCCCGCACCCCGCTCTCCGCCAGCCGCCGCGCCACGGCGCCACCACTGGCGACGGCGGCGAGACAGCCGTACGAGCCGCACCGGCACAGGGCGTCCGCGCCCACCCGGATGTGTCCGAGGTCCCCGGCGCCCCCGTCGATGCCCCGGTAGACGGAGCCGTCGACGACGACGCCCGCGCCGATCCCGGTGGAGACCTTGACCAGGACGAACGCGGAGCATTCCAGGTGCCCGGTGCGCTGTTCGCCGTACGCCATGAGGTTCGCGTCGTTGTCGACCAGGACCGGCACCGGGCCGGCGCCCGTCCGTTCGGTGAAGGCCCTGGCCAGGCGGCCTCTTATGTCGTAGCCGTCCCAACCGGGCATGATCGGCGGCTGGACGACCCGCCCGGTCTCGCTGTCGACCGGACCCGGCACCGCGAGCCCGATGCCGCACACCTCCCCCGCCCGGTGCCCCGCCTTCTCGAGCAGCTCGGCGAACCAGCCGCCCAACTCGCCCAGCACGGCGTCCGGGCCGTCCTCGACGACCAGCGTGCCGCTGTGCTCGACGAGGATCTCGCCGGTCAGGGACAGCACGGCCGCGCGCGCGTGCCGGGTGTCGAGGTCGGCGGCCAGGACGACCGCGTGGGCGTCGTCGAACTCCAGGGTGATCGAGGGGCGGCCGCCCAGCGGGGAGTCGACCGGGCCGCCCGCACCCTCGCGCAGCCAGCCCGCGCGGAAGAGGCGGTCCAGACGCTGACCGACCGTCGCCCGTGAGAGTCCCGTCACCTGTTGGAGTGCGCCGCGTGTCGTGGCCCGGCCACTGCGGACGAGTTCGAGCAGGTCGCCGGCGCTCGCCTGGCTCCCGCCCCTGGTGGTCCTTCCGGTCCTTCCCGGCCGTCCGGTCATGCGCACCCCCTTGTGTTTCCCAAGCCTGCATTACATATTGAGTTTTGCGTGTTAAATAGACGTAACCCCACGGTAGCCACTGCCGAACCCGCTGCCGTACCCGTCGGCCGAACGTCTTTCGGGGAGCCCCGAGTGGATCGCACCGCCCAACTCACCGCCCGCATCACGGACCGCCCTCTTGCATACGATCCGGCGACCTCGCCGGGCTCGCTGCACCTCGGGGCCGCGCGCGTGCTGGAGGGCAACTGGACGGGAACGTCGACGGTGCCCTCGCGGAGCCTGTATCCGCACCAGTGGTCCTGGGACTCGGCGTTCATCGCGATCGGCCTCAGGCACATCTCACCGTTACGGGCCCAGACGGAACTGGAGACGCTGCTCGAAGCCCAGTGGGGCGACGGGCGCGTCCCGCACATCGTCTTCAACCCCTCCGTCCCCCTCGACGCATACTTCCCGAGCCCCGACTTCTGGCGCTCCTCGACCGCGGGGCGCGCTGCGGGCGCCCCGCGCACCGTACAGACCTCGGGCATCGTGCAGCCACCGGTGCACGCGCTCGCCGCCTGGCTGGTGCACCGCGCCGATCCCGGGCTGTCGCGGGCGCGCGGCTTCCTCGCCCGCGTGTACCCCCGGCTGGCCGCCTGGCACCGGTATCTGCTGCACCGGCGGGACCTGGGCGGGGGCGGCCTCGCGTCCGTCGTGCACCCCTGGGAGCAGGGCATGGACAACAGCCCCTCCTGGGACGCCCCGCTGTCCCGCGTCACCCCCGCCCCGGCCCGCTCCTTCCGCCGCGCCGACCTCGACCACGGGGCGGCTGAGGACCGGCCCACGGATCTGGACTACGGGCGGTACGTGCGGCTGGCGACGGAGTACCGGGACGGGGGATACGCGGACGGCGGCGGGGAGTTCGCCGTCGAGGACCCGTCCTTCAACGCCCTGCTCATCGCCTCCGAGCACGCACTCGCCCGCATCGCGCACGAGTTGGGGGCGACGGGCACGGCCCGCCACGCCCGCGCCGAGCGCCTGACGGCGGCGCTGGTGGAGCGGCTGTGGGATCCGGCGGAGGGGATGTTCTTCTGCCGGGACGTGCGAGGGGGCGGGAGGCTGATCCCCGAGAGGGGTGTATCCGGGCTGGTCCCGCTGCTGCTGCCCGGGCTGCCCCGCGAGGTCGTCACCGCCCTCGTACGCACGCTGCACGGCCCGCGCTTCGGGCTCGGCACCACCACCCGCCTCGTCCCGTCCTACGACCTCCTCGGCGAGGCCTTCGACCCGCACCGGTACTGGCGCGGACCGGCCTGGTTCAACACGAGCTGGCTGGTGGAGCGCGGCCTGCGCCTGCACGGCGAACTCGCCCGCGCCGACGCGCTCCGCGACGCCGTCCTGGACACCGCGGAGGCGTCCGGATTCGCGGAGTACGTCGACCCGTACACCGGCGAGGCCTGCGGAGCGACCGGCTTCAGCTGGACCGCCGCGCTCACGCTGGACCTGCTGCACAGCCACACACCAGTGAGCGACACACCGGTCAATGCCACACCGGTCAGCGGCACACCGGTCACCGAAAGCCCAGTCACGACAAACCCAGTCACGACAAGCGAGACCACGGAAAGCTCAGTCACGGGAAGCCAGGGAGGGGACCGGGGATGACGGAGCGGCATCACCTGCTCGTGTACGGCGGCACGTTCGCCGCCGTCGGCGACCGCGGGGACATCAGCGGCGTACGGGGCGGCACATCTCCCGACGGGTTGTTCGTACGGGACGCCCGGCACCTCAGCCGCTGGCAGCTGACCGTCGACGGCGCGGTGCCCGAGGCGCTCACACCGGTCGCGGACGGCGACAGCGCGCGCTGCGTCCTCGTCCCGCGCGGCGGCCGCGACGAACCGCCCGCCTACACCCTCTTCCGTGAACAGGCCGTCGGCGACAGCTCGTTCGTCGAGTCCCTGCGCGTGGCCAGCAACCGTCCGGTCCCGACGACGGTCCGCCTCGCGATCACCGCCGACGCCGACTTCACCGACCAGTTCGAACTGCGCTCCGACCACCGCACCTACACCAAGACGGGCGCCGTCCGCCGCCGTCAGGTCCTCGACCACGGGGTGGAGTTCACCTACCGGCGCGGCGAGTGGCGCTCTTGTACGACGGTGACGGCCGACCCCTCGCCGGACGTCGTCGAGGAGACCGGCACCGGCGCCCGGCGCATGGTGTGGACCCTGGAACTGGAACCCCACGGCACGGCGGAACTGACCCTGCGCGTGATCGCCCGGCCGCACGGCGAGAAGCGCGCCCTGCGCGTCCCGCGCTCCCCGTCCGCGCTGAACGACCAGCTCATCGCCGCCGAGGGCGAGTTCGTGGAGGGCGTGCCCTTCCCGACGGGCTGGCCCGAACTGGCCGCCGCCTGCGCACGGGGCCTCGCCGACCTCGCCTCCCTCCAGGTGCCGGCCGCCGGCCCGGACGGCGAGGAGCTGCGCGTCCCGGCCGCCGGCGCCCCCTGGTTCCTGACCCTGCTGGGCCGCGACGCCCTCCTCGCCTCCCTCTTCGCACTCCCCTACCGACCGCAACTGGCCGCCGCCACGCTCCCCGCACTCGCCGCGACCCAGGCCGCCGCGACCGGCGCGGACCCGGTCACCCAGCCCGGCAAGATCGTGCACGAGGTGCGGCACGGCGAGCTCGCGCACTTCGGGCAGGTCCCCTTCCGGCGCTACTACGGCTCGGTGGACGCCACCCCGCTCTTCCTCGTCCTGCTCGGCGCGTACGTCGACCACACCGGCGACACCGGGCCGGCCCGCCGTCTCGAGTCCCACGCCCGCGCCGCGATCGCCTGGATGCTCGACCACGGCGGCCTCACCTCCCGCGGCTACCTCGGCTACCGCGCCGACCAGGGCGGCCTCGCCAACCAGAACTGGAAGGACTCCCCCGGCGCGATCTGCTCCGCCGACGGCACCCGGGCGAGCGGCCCGGTGATGGCGGCGGGCGCCCAGGGCTACGCCTACGACGCCCTGCGCCGCACCGCGTGGCTCGCGCGCACCGTCTGGGAGGACGAGACCTACGGGGCCCTCCTCGAGCAGGCGGCCGGCGACCTCCGCGACCGTTTCCAGCGGGACTTCTGGATGCCGGAGCACGACTTCCCGGCGCTCGCGCTGGACGGCGAGGGCCACCGGGTCGACGCGCTCGCGTCCGACGCGGGGCACCTGCTGTGGTCCGGGCTGCTGGACAAGGAGTACGGCGAGCTGGTCGGCCGGCGCCTCCTGGAACCGGACTTCTTCTCCGGCTGGGGCGTGCGCACGCTGGCCGCGGGCCAACCCGCGTACCACCCGCTCTCGTACCACCGCGGCTCCGTCTGGCCCCACGACAACGCCCTGATCGCCCTCGGCCTCGCCCGCTACGGCCTCCACGACGAGGCCCGCACGGTCGCCCACGGCCTGGTCGACGCGGCGAACGCGACCGGCCACCGCCTCCCCGAGGTCATCGCCGGCTACGGCCGCGACACCCACACGGAGCCGGTGCCCTACCCGCACGCGTGCGTACGGGAGTCCAGGTCGGCGGCGGCACCGCTCGCGCTGCTCACCGCAGTGGGCGGGGTGTAGGCGGGCGGGGTGCGGGCCGCGCCCTTTGGTTGCCCTTTGGTTGGTTGACGAGGCGTTTGCCGGGTGTTTGCCGTGAGCTGTGAACGGGCGTGGGGAGCGGACCGTACGGGATGATGGCGGGCCCAGTTCCCTCATGGGGGCCCGCCGTACCGTCACGGGTCTCGCACGGAAGGACCTCCGTTGCCTCAGCACACGAGCACGCGCCAGTCACCGGGCTCGGCCGGGATGGCCGAGCCCGAGGCGTCCCCCTCAGAAGGGGAGCTCGAACCGACCGTGGGAGAAGGGGCCGAAGCCCAGAACACGGAGTCCCAGGACACCGAGTCGGCGGAGAGCACCTCACGGGACGAGCCGGGGCCCCGGCTCACTGAGGCGGAGGCCGCGGACGCGGACGAACCCGGCGAGCAGGCCGACGCCGTCGAGGACACCGAGGTCGCTGAGGCAGCCGAGGTCGCTGAGGCAGCCGGTATGGCCGAGGCAGCCAAGGTCAATGAGGTCACCGAGGCAACCGAGATCGCCAAGGCCACCGAGGCCACCGACCCCCTCGCCGAACCTGCCACCCCCGCCGAAGCCCCCACCCCCACGACCGCCACGCCCCCCACTCGCCGCACCCCCCGCCTCCGCCGCCTCCGCATCTGGCGTGGCTGGCGTGCCCGGCACCCGCAGGCCTCCCGGGTCCTCACCCTCGCCGTCACGGCCCTCGCCGTCCTCCTCGTGCTCGCCGCCCTGGTGATGCCGAACCGTATGGAGAAGCTCCAGCTCGTGGAGTTCATGCGGATTCCGGTGGAGGGGCTGCTCGGGGCGGCCGTACTGGTGGCGTTGCCGCGGCGGGCGCGGGTGGTCACGGCGGCGCTCGGCGGGATCCTGCTGGGTGTCCTGACCGTGCTGAACCTGGCGGACATGGGCTTCAACGAGTACCTGGGCCGCGGCTTCAACGTGATCCTCGACTGGCAGTTGCTGGACGACGCCCAGTCGTACCTCGCGGACACGATGGGCGGCACCGTCGCTCTGCTGGCCGCCGTAGGCGTCGTAGCGCTGATCGTCGTACTCCTCGCCCTGATGGCGCTGGCGGTCGTCCGGGTCAGCACCGTCCTCGGCCGGAACACCGCTCGCTCCACCCGCGGTCTGCTGATCCTCAGCGCGACCTGGATGACGTGCGCGACCCTCGGCGTCCAGGTCTCCGGCGTACCGGTGGCCTCCGAGCACACCGTCGCGATGGCCAAGGACCGCCTGAACCGGGTGCGCGAGACCATCCGGGACGAGCGGGCGTTCGCGAAGGAGGCGAGGGCGGACGCGTTCGGCGCCACCCCCGCCGACCAGCTCGTGCCGGACCTGCGCGGCAAGGACGTCATCTTCACGTTCATCGAGAGCTACGGCCGCAGCGCCATCGAGGACCCGATCATGGCACCCGGCGTCGACAGCACCCTCGCCTCCAGCACCGAGGCGCTCGCCAAGTCCGGCTTCCACGCCAAGAGCGGCTGGCTTACGTCGGCGACGTACGGCGGCAGCAGCTGGCTGGGCCACTCCACCACCCTGTCGGGCCTGTGGATCGACAACCAGAGCCGCTACCGCACGGTCACCGCGGGCGATCACCTCACCCTCACCAAGGCGTTCCAGAAGACCGGCGCCTGGGACACCGTCGGCGTCATGCCCGGTGTGCAGAAGGGCTGGCCGGAGTCGAAGTGGTACGGCCTCGACAAGGTCTACAACGCCTTCCAGATGGGCTACAAGGGACCGAAGTTCAGCTGGTCGACGATGCCGGACCAGTACGCGCTGGAGGCGTTCCAGCGGCTGGAGCACGGCAAGAAGCGCGACAAGCCGCTGATGTCGGAGATCATCCTGACCTCCAGCCACCAGCCCTGGGGGCCGATCCCGAAGATGGTGGGCTGGGACGAGCTCGGCGACGGCTCGGTCTTCCAGGACATCGAGAAGGCGGGCAACAAGGCGGCGGACGTCATCGCCGACAGCGACAAGTCGAAGGAGGAGTACGGCAAGTCGATCCAGTACTCGGTGACCAGCCTCACCCAGTTCCTTCAGCGCTACGGCACCGACGACACCGTCCTCGTCTTCCTCGGAGACCACCAGCCGATCGCCCGGGTCAGCGGCGACCACGCCAGCCGTGACGTGCCCATCTCGATCGTCGCCAAGGACCCGAAGGTCCTCGACAAGATCGCCGACTGGAACTGGACGGACGGCCTGCGCCCCGCCACGGACGCGCCGGTGTGGAAGATGAACCTCTTCCGCGACCGCTTCCTGACGGCGTACGGATCGACTCCACACCCGACCAAGGACTAGGCAGACCGAGGCCCGGCAGACCGAGGACCAGGAACGACGCAGCCCCGCCCGAGCGCTTTGACCTCAAGTCAGGTTGAGCTTTTAGGGTCGGTCCCGTCCACCCCACACAGGCCAGGATGAAGGGACCGACCGTGGAGTACTCGCACAGCGACGCCGCACTCGTCCAGCAGCCCATCGGGTACTGGAGCTGGGCGGCCTACAAAGCCGTCGTGACCCGTACGCGAACCGCTCTCGCCGAGATCGGTACCACTCAGCCGCAGTGGTGGGTCCTCGCACAGGTCGCACGCGCCGATACCGTGAAAACGCGCGGCGAGGTGTCCAGCCTCCTCCGGAACTACCTCGACACGGGCCCGGAAGCCATGGAGTCGGAGATCGACCGGACCATCGCCCAGGGCTGGATCGCCGAGGACGCCGAAGGACGCCTGAGCACAACGGCGGAAGGCAGGGCGTTCTACGACAGGGCCGCGGCTCTCCAGGACGAGCTGTGGGCGGAACGCCACGCGGACATCTCCGACGAGGAGTACCTGACCACCCTCAAGGTGCTGCAGCGATTCATCCACAACACAGGAGGACGTGCCTGGCACCACTAGGGTCTTTCGTTTGGATCAGGCCGGATCAGGGACCCCGCGAGCCCGGCATGATCCAAACGAGAGGCCCCAGGCGCTGTCCTTGGCCGGCCACTCCTGGCTGCTGTCCCTGTCAGCCCCCCGAGGTGTCCAGCTCCGCGTCCTCGCTGACGCCCGCGCAGTCGTACGGGTCCTTCAGCCAGCCGTCCGGCAGCACCACACGGTTGTTGCCCGACGTACGGCCCCGGGGCCCGTCCGCGCCGACGGGCCAGGGCTGGTCGAGGTCGAGTTCGTCGAGGCCGGCGCGGAGTTCCTCCAGCGAGGACGTGATCGCGAGCCGCTTGCGCATCTCGGAGCCGACGGCGAAGCCCTTGAGGTACCAGGCGACGTGCTTACGGAAGTCGATGACTCCGCGTGCCTCGTCCCCGATCCACTCCCCGAGCAGCGTGGCGTGCCGGACCATGACGTCGGCGACCTCACGGAGGGTGGGCCGCGCGATGTCGTCGTGCCGCCCCTCGAAGGCGGCCACCAGGTCGGAGAACAGCCACGGCCGCCCCAGGCACCCACGCCCCACGACCACTCCGTCGCACCCGGTCTCCCGCACCATCCGCAGCGCGTCCTCCGCCGACCAGATGTCGCCGTTGCCGAGCACGGGGATCTCCGGCACGTGCTCCTTCAGCCGGGCGATCGCGTCCCAGTCGGCGGTGCCGCCGTAGTGCTGGGCGGCGGTACGGCCGTGCAGCGCGATGGAGGTGACGCCCTCCTCGACGGCGATACGGCCGGCGTCGAGGTAGGTGATGTGGTCGTCGTCGATGCCCTTGCGCATCTTCATCGTGACGGGCAGGTCTCCGGCGCCGCTGACGGCCTCGCGCAGGATCGCCCGCAGCAGGTTCCGCTTGTAGGGGAGGGCCGACCCGCCGCCCTTCCTGGTGACCTTCGGCACCGGGCAGCCGAAGTTCAGGTCGATGTGGTCGGCGAGGTCCTCCTCCGCGATCATGCGGACGGCCTTGCCGACGGTGGCCGGGTCGACGCCGTAGAGCTGGATGGACCGCGGCCGCTCACTCGCGTCGAAGTGAATGAGCTGCATGGTCTTCTCGTTGCGCTCGACCAGCGCCCGAGTGGTGATCATCTCGCTCACGAACAGGCCCTTGCCGCCGCTGAACTCCCGGCACAGGGTGCGGAAGGGGGCGTTGGTGATCCCGGCCATGGGGGCCAGGACCACGGGCGGCTGGACGGTGTGCGGGCCGATCTGCAGGGGCGAGGCGGTCGTGGGCATTCCCCCATTCTCACGTACCGGACGGGGTACGGCGAAATTCATTAGTTAGGCGTACTATTGAGATCATGCCCGAGCTCAGCCCACGCCGACGCCTGCTGGTCCTCCTGATCTGCTGCACGAGCCTGCTGATCGTGAGCCTGGACAACACGGTCCTGAACGTCGCCCTGCCGTCCATGCAGCGCGACCTGGACGCGTCGACGTCGGGCCTGCAGTGGACCATCGACGCCTACACCCTCGTACTGGCGTCGCTCCTGATGCTCGCGGGTTCGACGGCCGACCGGATCGGCCGCCGGAAGGTCTTCATGGCGGGCCTGGTCGTGTTCTCGGCGGGTTCCCTGTTGTGCTCCCTGGCGCCGAACCTGGAGCTGCTGATCGCGGCCCGGATGGTGCAGGCGGTCGGCGGCTCGATGCTCAACCCGGTCGCCATGTCGATCATCACCAACACCTTCACGGGCCCGCGCGAGCGCGCGAGGGCGATCGGGGTGTGGGGCGCGGTGGTGGGCATCTCGATGGCAGCGGGCCCGCTGGTGGGCGGCCTGCTCGTGGAGTCGGTCGGCTGGCGCTCCATCTTCTGGATCAACCTGCCGGTGGGCCTGGCGGCGCTCCTCCTCACCCTCCACTACGTCCCGGAGTCCCGAGCCCCGAAGGCCCGCCGTCCGGACCCGGTGGGCCAGCTCCTGGTGATCGCCCTCTTCGGCTCCCTGACGTACGCGATCATCGAGGCGCCGAACGCGGGGTTCGGGTCGATCGCGCCGTACGCAGCGATCGCCCTCGTGGCCCTCGCGGGACTGGTCCGGTACGAGCCCCGCCGCACCGAACCCCTCATCGACCTGCGCTTCTTCCGCTCGGCGCCGTTCAGCGGGGCGACAGTGATAGCGATCAGCGCGTTCGCGGCACTGGGCGGATTCCTGTTCCTCTCCACCCTGTACCTCCAGAACGTCCGCGGCCTGGACGCCCTGCACGCCGGCCTGTGGATGCTCCCCATGGCGGCCCCCACCTTCCTGTGCGCACCCCTCTCCGGCCGCCTGGTCGGCAGCAGGGGCCCGCGCCTGCCGCTGGTCATCGCCGGCTTGGCCATGACCACCAGTGGCGTCCTCTTCGCCGCCTTCGACGCCGAGACCTCCAACACCACCCTCTTCCTCGGCTACGTCCTCTTCGGCATCGGCTTCGGCTTCGTCAACGCCCCCATCACCAACACCGCCGTCTCCGGCATGCCCCGCACCCAGGCCGGCGTCGCCGCCGCCGTCGCCTCCACCAGCCGCCAACTCGGCCAGACCCTCGGCGTGGCGGTGATCGGGGCGGTGCTGGCGGCGGGCGTGGGCTCCTCCTCGTACCGTTCCACCTTCGTCTCCGCCGCGACGCCCGGCTGGTGGATCCTCACGGGCTGCGGCTTGGCGGTCCTGGTGCTGGGCGCGGTGACGACGGGGCCGTGGGCCAGGCGCACCGCCGAACGGACGGCGGAGCGCCTGGAGTCGGCGGAGGTGCGGGAGGCGGCGGGGGTCAGCGCGTAGGCGGATCCGGGGCCCCGCGGGACGGGTACGTCTTGGTGTTGCCGCAGAACGGAGTTCGCCGTGCCGCAAAGCACTGAGGAACACAGCGCACTCGGAGGCAAGCCACCCATCACCCGCGTGAACAACCCTGCGGGTCAATACATCCAGGACGTCGTTTCGTTTGGTGGCACGTTGGGCTTGTCGTGGAAGGTATTGCCGAACGCCAAGTAGTACTTCGTCAGGTTTGCGGGACTTGCCCGCGCGTTCGCCCGTTACGGGACACAATGAGGGGAGGCGGGCTGCTTGGGGCAGGTGGACCAGGGGAGGGGACGGAGTCGTGGTGTTCAATCTCGTGGCCACCGGGCTGTCGGTGGTGGCGCTGCTGGTCACGTTGTATTCGGCCGTCTCGCAAGCCGGTCTGCAGCGCCGGAGCAACCAGTTACCGGCGTACGTCGACCTGCTCGCGGACTTCCGCTCGGTGGAGTTCCACGACCGCTACTGGTTCGTGACGCAGCGGTTGCTCGCCGAGCACGACCCGGCACTGGGCCTTTCCGGGCTGCCGGACGACGTGCGCCGCCAGGTGTACGACATCGTGTACTACTACCAGAACATCGCGGTGCTGCGGCTGGCCGACATCGTGGACGACGAGATGGTGGCGCTGCTGCGGATTCGGGTGGTCAAGGTGTGGGAGGCGGTCGCGCCGTTCGTGCTTCGCGAGCGCGAGGTCATGGGTACCAACGGGCGGTATCTGCTGCGCGGTCTGGAGGACTTCGCGCATGACGCACAGCACATGCCGCACGACATCATCGACCGACTGATGCACGTCAGCCCGACCCAGCGCACCTGGTGGCGCCGCAGGGCCGTGCTGCGCCGCCGCGCCGCCCTGCGGCAGCTGACCGCGGCGCGCGTCCCGCCCCCGGCGGCGGAGTAGCGCCAGCGGCCACGGGAACCCATTCCCAAGCCTCGCCCACTGCGGCCCGTTGGGCTTGCTACGTGCTGTCCAACCGGGTCTCGGTGAAGAGAGGTTCGACAGCGCCGAGGGCCCTGATGCGCCGGCGCACTGGCCCCACCAGGCTGCTGGAAGGGGTTCAGGGCGCGGTCCGGGCCGTCGGGGACGGGCGTGTCGCCCTCCGGCATCCGCTCGCGCTGAGTGCCCAAGGCACGACGTAACCCCAGCCGCTACTGACTTCGGCTCGTCAGGGTGACTCTGGATCGTCGAGGGCCAGGCCGGTGCCGGCTATGAAGCCGTCGAGGGTGTCGGGCCGGTACTGCAGGCGCTTGAGCCGGTTGCGTACGAGGGCTTCGAGTCGGTTCAGGGCGACCCGCTGCGGGGCGGCAGCGCCGGGAAACGGTACGCATGCAGGCAGCCGAGCTGTTCGAGCAGAAGGGCGAGCCTGGAATCGGCCTACCAGTGGCACCAGCTGTGGCGGGACATGGGCGAGCGCGACTTCATCGCGCTGATCGACGGCGTCCACCACGGCGAGGTTGGCCAGGCTGCGCTTGACGTGCGCCCATATCCCCTCGACGGTGATGTGCGGGTCGGCCCGCTGCTCGGCGATGGTGTTGGTGTAGGTCACGCCGGGTGACGCGGGCACGGCGGCGCGGGCGGTACCGGCCGAGACGCCGGTGACGGTCGCGGCGGCCGAGCCGGCGATCAAGCCGAGGACCGTGCGGCGGGTGAACTCAGGTCTCACGGAGGACTCCCTGTGGTGCTGGCGGGGCGGAGGTTGCACCCGCTCGACGCACCGTCCCCTCCCATAGACGGCATGAGACGACAGAACTCATCGCGTGTTGCCAAGCTCACCCTTCGACCGTCGGCGGGCCAAGCGCCTGGCAGCGCAGGGCGCGGTCCCTGTTGACAACTGCCGTCACTCCCCTCCACCATCATTCCACTAATCGAGTAGTGGAATGATGGTGGAGGGGAGTGGTGGCCGTGGAGTACCGCATCGACAGGCGGAGCGGTGTCCCCGCCTTCCA
>NZ_JBWKCC010000002.1:0-9813 GCF_056436655.1 Streptomyces sp. NPDC043427
GATTGAGACGTCAGACATCTCGGTCAACAGCCCGGGGGCCTCGCTCGTTGCGGCTCGCGGACCGTCACCTGATCGGTGGCCACCTCGAAGAAGCTCAGTGAAGCAGCGCCGGGGGTGGCGGGGCCGGTCCGCGCTCCTGCCTTCGTCCCGCGCGGACCGGCCCCGCCACCCCTGCTCGCACACATGCGCCGCAGCCTCGACGAGCTCCGTCGGCCGGTGCCTGGCACTGTGGCAGATGATCCTGTTGCGCTGGCGACGCATGGCGCGCTGCTGGCCTCAGGCCCGCCGTCTGGCCGATCAGCTCGTCCAGGACTGACCCCTTTGAGGGCGGCGTCGGCAGGGGTGTCGCCTCGCCTCCGTCGGCTGACGGAGGTGCCTGGCGTTCACAGCCAGCCGTTGCGGCGGAAGGTCCGGTGCAGCAGGGCGGCGGCGCCGACCATAACGGCGACGGCGAGCGGGTATCCGTAAGTCCAGCTCAGTTCCGGCATGTGTGCGAAGTTCATGCCGTAGAGCCCGGCGACGAGGGTCGGGATGGCCAGGATCGCGGCCCAGGCGGAAATGCGGCGCATGTCGTCGTTCTGCCAGGTCCCCACCCGTGCGAGGTGGGCGTCGAGGGCGGAGTTGAGCAGCTCGTCCAGGGAGCGCACCTCGGTGTCGGTGCGGTGCATGTGGTCGGCGACGTCTCGGAAGTACGGCAGCATCTCCTCGGGCCACCCGGTGTGGGGGCCGGCGAAGTCCTGCACCACAGGGACCAAGGGCTGGACGGCGTCGCGGAATTCCAGGACCTCGCGTTTGAGGGAGTAGATGTTCTCGGTGAGGTCCTCGCGCTCCGGGGAGAACACGCGCCGCTCCAGCGCGGTCAGGCCGGTACGGACCTGGGCGGCGGCCTCGGAGTAGGAGTCGACCACCGTGTCCAGGACGGCGTGCAGCACGGCGACCGGCCCGAACCGCAGCATTGACGGGTCCTCACCGAGCCGCCGGGCCGCCTCCCCAGTGGGGTCCGCCGGGCCATGACGCACGGTCAGGGCGAAACGCGGACCGGTGAAGACCATCACTTCGCCGGTCTCCACCTCGCAGCCGTCCCTGACGTACCACAGGGTCTTCAGCGCTACCGCGAGCACGTCCCCGTACCGCTCCCGCTTGGGCCGCTGGTGCGCCTCGCCGGCGTCCTCGACCGCCAGCGGATGCAGGCCCAGAGGGGCCGCCAGTTCTTGCAGATCACCTGGGCCGGGATTGTCCAGATGCACCCAGCAGAACTCGCCTTCCCCCACCCGCTTCAGGCTGTCCAGCACCGCCTCACGGCCACCGTCGACCTGTCGGCAGTCCACCTGCTCCGGCTCGCCCGCTGACTCACGGTAGATGACACACCTCATCCTTCACGCCTGCACCGCAGCGGCGATTGCATGCCTGCCGTCCATCGACAGCCAGCCGTCAGACATGCCGCCCACACATGGCCACCACGCTTCCTTCACATGTCCGGGCTTTCCGTCTGGATGGGCGGGGCTACCCGAACTGACGGGGTGACGTGGGTAGAGCGACCGCAGCCGGTTCAGTGCCGGCTGAGGTGTTCTTCGGCCTCACGCAGCGCGTGGTCGGAGGCGGAGTCGGGCATCGAGGCGTGAGGTTCGCCGACTCGGTCGTCTCCGGCTAGGCCAGTGTCATGTCGTGTCGTTGGGCACGGGCAGCGCTGTGGCGGGAGCTCACCCACCACCGCGCGGAGCTCACCCGTCACCGCGCCAGCAACACCGCAGCGGTGACGGCCACAGCGGTGAGAGCGGCTGATGCGCGGTGATCGGTCACGGTTTCCTCTCACCGTTGCGGGCCGACTGCGCGGGCTGCTTCCGACGGCGCCCGGGAGGGCCGAGCGCCGTCGGCAGAGGGGGTGGATCAGCCGGGCCAGGTTCCGGTCAGGCGGCGGGTGCCGGCTGCTCCAGCCCGGTCGACGGCGGCCTTGACCCCGGCGAAGATCGCGCCCTGCAGGGTTGCGGCGAGCAGAACCTCTTGCCAGATGCAGTCCTCGTCGGTGGCGTCCGGGGCGTCCTCGTCAAGGCCGAGCTTCTTCCACACCTGCTTCGAACAGCCCGCCGGCAAGCACGCCGCTGAGCGCGCCGAGCGCCAGGCCGACCGGCTTGTAGGCGACTTTCGATGCCTTCACGGTTACCTCCTGCCCCGGCGGCGCAGCAGCAGCCACGCGGCCACCGCCACGCTGCCGGCCACGATCAGCGCGGTGCGGTTGTCGCGGGCGGCCTCGACGCCGTGCTGGGCCTTGGCGCGGACTGGTTCGGGTGCCTTGTCCTGCCACACCTGACCCGCCTGTCCGGCCTTGGCCTTCACCTGCTCGGCTGCTGCGGTGGCCTTGTCCTTGACCGGGTCGGGCAGCTTGTCCTGCACCAGGTGCGCAGCCTCGGCAGCCCTCACCTTGACCTGCCCGGTCAGTTCTGCGGCCTTGGTGCCCGCCTGCTCTTTCAGAGCGGTCGCCTTCTCCTGCGCGCGGGCCTTGACGTCCGTCTTGGCCGCCAGGTCCTCGACCGTCTCCCCGAGTTCGTGGCGGGTCTGCTCAACCTGCTCCCGCAGCTCTTCGGTGCTGGAGGCGTTGGGCTCGTCGTGAGGCGGCTGGATCATCGCTGTGCACTCTCCTTGATTTCGGCCACATCGGCCTTGACGCTGTCGATGGTCTGCTCGGGTGCCGGCGGTGCGGCCTGGCTGACCTCCTTCTTGCCCGTCAGGGCCAGCAGCGCGGTGGCCACGCCGAGCACGGCGGTGACGATCAGGGCCGCTGCCCACACCGGGAGCGGAACGGCCAGGGCTGCGATGGCGGTGGCGACCAGGGCCTGCGCTGTCAGGAAGCCGACCAGGCCCGCTCCGCCGAACAGGCCGCCGCCCTTGCCGTACCGCTTGCCCTTCTCCTTCATCTCCGCCTGCGCCAGCCGCATCTCCCCGCGTACCAGCTCCGTCAGCTGCTGGGAGGCCCGCTGGACCAGATCGCCGACCGGCTCCTGCGAGCCGCTCGGGCCGCGGTGGGAATCCTGAGTACTCATGACGGATTGCCGCCTTTCTCAGCTGCCGGTAGTAGTCCTTGCCCTGGATGGAAGCGCCGGCCCGTGCCGTTGACCGACGCACGGCAGTGCCCCGGGTACCCGGGATGCGGACACACCATCCGGCGGACCTGCGGTTTCGGTGGCTTGAAGCTGTTACCGCAGCAAGCGCTGGGCCAGGCGGGGAGCACGATGCACCAAGGAAGCTGCAGCCAGGCCGATCGCGGCGCCGCCGGCGACGTCGGAGGGGTAGTGGGCGCCCGTGTGTACGCGTTCGGCGGCCACCATGACGGCCGGCACCGCACACACCGCGCCCGCCCACGGCCACACCGTCGCCACCGCGGCGCTGAACGCCACCCCCGCAGCGGTGTGCCCGGAAGGGAAGGACGAAGAGTCGGGGCGGTTATGGACCTCCTCGTGCGAGATCCACTCCTTCGGCGGCCGACGCCGATGCCACACGCCCTTGAGGACACAGTTCGAGGCGACTTCCGCCACGGCCATGCTCGCCAGGCCGGCAGTCGCGGCCCTGCTCCCCCGCCACCCAGCGGCGGACAGGGCCACGGCGGCGCCCCACCACAGCTTGGTGTGCTCGGCGCTCTCCTCCACCGCCGGCAGGACCCGCCGCACGCAGCCCGACCGCCACGACGCCACCCATCGCGTCAACCGGTGATCACCCTCACGAAGATCCGCCAGCACTCTCATGACCTGCGACTTCCCGGGCTGAGCAGCGCCTGACTCGATGACCTCGGCAGATACCTCATTCCAAGCGGCGCCGGTCTTCATTCCAGGCGGCGCCGGTCTTCCTCGCTCCACGCACGGGTGTCGCGGGGCGGGACATAGGGCTCTTCGTCCTCGGGCAGACCGCCGGCGACGGCGCGCTGGCGGGCCATCTCCGCATCGAACTCCAGGCCGAGCAGGATCGCGATGTTGCTGATCCACAGCCACACCAGGAAGACGATCACCCCGGCGAGGGCGCCGTAGGTCTTGTTGTAGGAGGCGAAGTTCGCCACGTAGAACGCGAACCCGGCCGACGCGATCACCCAGATCACCAGGGCCAGCACGCTGCCCGGCGTGACCCAACGGAAGCCACGGCCCTTCACGTTCGGTGTCGCCCAGAACAGAATCGCCATCATGATCGTGACCAGCACGACCAGCGCCGGCCACTTCGCGAAAGACCAGACCGTCAGCGCCGTGTCGCCGATGCCCAGAGTGGTGCCTGCCTGGTGGGCCAGGTCGCCGGTGAACACCACGATCAGTGCGCTGACCAACGCCAGGATGAGCAGCGCCACCGTCACGCCCAGACGGACCGGCAGAACCTTCCACACCGGCCGCCCCTCCGGCGTGTCGTACACGGCGTTGGCGGTACGGATGAACGCCGCGACGTAGCCGGATGCCGACCACACCGCCACCGCCAGGCCCACGATCGCCATGACCGAGCCGATACCCGCGTTGCCCTGAAGTTGGGTCACGGCATCGCGGATGACGTCGCGGGCCGATCCGGGGGTGAGTTTCTGGAGGTTGTCCAGCACCTGCTGCGTCGCCGACCGACCGGCGATCCCGAGCAGCGAGACGAGCACCAGCAGCGCGGGGAAGAGGGAGAGCACCCCGTAGTAGGTCAGCGCCGCAGCCCGGTCGGCCAGCTCATCGTCCTTGAACTCCTTGACGGTGCCCTTCAGCACCGCCCGCCAGGAGCGCCCAGGCAGCTTTGTGGGCTCGTCCGGGGCCCGCCGCTCCACCTGCTCATCCGGTCCCGGGCGCCTCTCGCGCCCGGGTTCTGTGTCCTGGCCGGCTGCGCTGTGCCGACCCTGCCTGCGCGTGGTGACCATCCGTGCCATGACGGGCGGGTATCCGCGCGCCCACCCGGTATGCCCCAAGCCCTAGATGCGCCCGAATTGCCAATTCAGTGAGTTTCGCGATGATCACCAGAGAGCAGATTTCCGACCGTACCGGACCACCCGGTCCATGACTCGGACGGCAACAAGATCGGCGAGGCCAGGCACGTCTTCCTCGAGGACGCCACCGGCCAGCCGGAATGGCAGGCCAAGGACGCCCCCAACATCGACTGGGACGCCCTTGACGAAAGGCCAATCAGCCCGGAACCGCCGCAGCTCCACCGGGGAAATCGCTGACGATCGCGGCCAGCTCACCCTGGCGCAGCACGCGCATCGGCCGCGGAGGGTCTCCGATGCCGTCCGTGTCCTGCGGGAGTCAGGAGTGCGAGGCGCGGACGATTCCGTAGACGTAGGTGCTCATCCCTCGCCCTCCCTCCTGTGCGCGCCGGGCCGGGCGCCCTGACGTTCCTTGCCCTCGTCACGGGCCTGCTGGAAGGCGTCGGAGATCGTCTCCGCGGCGCCGGACAGAGCTCCCTTGGTCTTGCCGCGGGCGCCGGACTCGGTGGCTTTCCCCGTGAGCTCGGTAAGCCCGGCAGGCTTGCGCGGCCCCGCCTCCAGGTCGAGACGGTTGCACGCCTCGGCGAAGCGCAGGTAGGTGTCGACGCTGGCGACGACGATCCGTATGTCGATCTTGAGTATCTCGATACCGACAAGGGAGACCCGCACGAACGCGTCGATCACCAGCCCACGGTCGAGAATGAGTTCCAGAACGTCGTAGAGGCCACTGGAACCGCCCCCACCGCCTTGCTGTGTCGCCACGGTCATCACGACCAACCCCTTGCCATCTGCCTCTGCGCGGTCCCGTCGGCGCTGCCCCTCGCTGCGACGCAGGTTTCCGGTGCGAGTAGCCCCTGCCACCCGCGATCAAACGCATGTACGAGTCCTCGGCGAGGTGGACCTGCGGCGGACGCCGACGTCTACCTGTGCGGCTCCGTGCCCTTCATGCCCACCGTCCGCACCCAACTGCTACTGGACCGCACGCCGCATCCGCTACGAAATCCTCGCCCCCGACCTGTGGCCCAGGCGGAGGGCCGATCACCGACGTCAGGCGGGCACGGCTTGAACGGACGCAGCGTCAGGCCGGCTACCGACAAGGTCGCGGTCACGAGCCTTGACCGGTAAGGACGAGGCCCCGCTGCCATCGGAGTCCAACCGGCCATGCCACCAGTGACTGAAGGCGCCTTCCACGGGGCGCGGGCTGGGCCGATGGTGTGATGCCGTTGGCACTGCCGTTGTTCTGGGCGGTGATCGCACGTTGTGCTGGATGGTGGTCTGTTCGGCGGTGGCGATCGTCGCCGCCTGCGCAGTCGGAAGGTGTCCAGGGTGGAGCGGTGGCCCCGTAGAGGTGAGTATGAGCAGCTGGGAGAGACCGGTCTGGAGCCCCGTGCCGGGATACGACGGCTGCCGGGTGCTGTGTGACCAGCTGGCTGAGGCGATTGATGCCATCTGCTGCCAGGCGGGGTTGGTGCGGTTGGCCCAAGCCCTCGACCCGGCGGGCGACAAGCCTGATGGACCGTGGGAAGCGGCACCTTGAACGCGGCACGGTGACGCCGTTGCCAGATGCGAGGACCCTGACCGGATGCCAGTCTGGGCAGAGGACGCCAGTCTGGGCAGAGGACCAACAGCAACGCCGGAGGTGCGGTCATGGGCGCAGAAGGGATGAGGCAGCGGGCCAAGGACATGGCTGACAAGCTGCTGCACAAGGGCCACGGTGGACAGAGCAGCAAAGCGCGCCACAAGACCCAGGGGCGCAACAAACTCTTCGAGGAGCAGACGAAGAGGCTCCAGGAGCGGCGGCACCGGCATCGGTGACCAGTAGTCAGCCGCGAGTGCCGGCCCGAACATACTGGTCACGCGCTCGCCGGGCGTTCCCGCTACGCGAGCTTGCGTCGTACGCCCTGCACCGCTGACGGCGCGCTGGACTCCTGAACGCGGCCCGGCACCGCTGACGGCGCGCTGGACCCCTGAACGCGGCGGAACATGACCAGCACCGAGGGTCCCGGCGCTGGCAAGCACATCGGGCCGCACCCTTCACCAGCGCCGGTAGGATGCAAGGTAGGATAGGTGGCATGAGTGAGCCTACCGGCAAGTACTCGATCACCATGCCGCGCGACATCGCCGAGGCCGCCAAAGCCCGCAGCGGCCCCTCCGGGCTGTCCGCCTACGTGGCCGCCGCCGTGGCCCGCCAGATCGAGCGCGACAATCTCAACGAACTCATCCAGGTCGCCGAGGCCGAGCACGGGCCCGTCACGGACGAGGAGATCCAAGCTCTGCGCGATCAGCTCCACCATGCCCGGCAGGAGCAGGCACAGGGCGGGTCGCACGCCGCGTGACCCGCTCTCCGGCCGTACCCGGCGGCACCCTGGTCCTGGACAGCGCAGGGCTGGCCAAGGCCGTCCTGCGTGACCGCACGGTCACCGGCTGGCTCGCGCTCGCCCGCGCGGACGACCTGCGCGTGATCACCTCTGCGGCCATCCTCGTCGAGGTGGTCCACCCTCGCATCAACCGGCCGGCCCTGGAGTGGACGCTGTCCCGCCTGGTTGTCGAACCAGTCACCGAGCCCATCGCCCGCCATGCTGGCGCCCTCCTCGCCGACGCCGGCCTGTACGGCGACAAGTACGCCATCGACGCCATCCTCGGTGCCACCGCCCTCGCCGCCCCCGGACCCGTCACCGTTCTCACCTCGGACCCGGAGGACATCACTGCGCTGTGCGGCGGTCGCGTCACCGTCATCAAGGTCTGACGACCGCCGCCCGCCCTGGTGGACACGGGACGTACCTGAATATGGAAGATGTCGAACTTGAATTGCCGCGGGGTCCGATCGGGCTGAATCTCCCGCATGATCTCTCCGACCAGTCCCGAGAACTTGATCGTGATAGGCAGGAGTCCACCCAAAGCAGCCGAGTTCCAGTTGTGCTTGGTGAGGGCCAGCACTTCCTTCAACTGCACCTCACGGGACGCCACCAGCGGAAACGCTGAGGGTGGGGTCTTCGCGTATGTGCAGGCGTGTGCCGCTGGGAGCGGCCGTATGTCGGGGTCCGTGGACGAGGCGTGGACGAGGCGTGGATCGGATCTTGGAGCATCACCGCAGGTGAGCTGGCCTTGCACGGCCCCGACGCGTGGCCCGGTAGGGACTGCCAAGTCCGTCGACACGATCAAGTGATCGCTGCCACGATGCTTCGATGCCCTCCTCCCTCACGGAACTGTGGTTGCGCGGCATTGCCGCCAACCCGGCCGCACCATCCGACGTCTTGCTGCGCCTGCTGCACCCGGCTGCACGCGCGGCCTGGAAGGTCCTGTGCCAGGAGCGCGCCCTCCCCGCTGACGTGATCGACGCGGTGATCGGGCATCCGGAGCGGTCGGTCCGCCGGGCCTTCGCCCGCAACCCCTACGCCGCCCCGGCGCAACGGAGCCGACTGGTCGACGACCCTGATGCTTTCGTACGCGCCGACCTCGCCTCCGGCCCCCGCCTGCGGACGGGGCGAGTCGAGGCGCTCCCCGACGACATCCTCGAAACCCTGCTGACCAGGCAGGACGACCCTGATCACCCTCAGCCGGTCACGGCTGACGAAATCCGACAAGAGCTGGCGTTCTCCGGGCAGATACCCATGTCCTTCTACCGTGAGATGCCGGCTCACAAGAACCCCGAACTGCGGGTACAGGGAGCCGGCTCGTGGATCTGGCTGACTCCCGGGCAACGCAATGCCCTACTGGCCGATCCGGACCCTGCCGTACGCGACGCCGCGCGCAGGCACAGTCGGATCCTGGATCCCGCAGCCATGGAGGCCGACCTGCCGGAAGCCGACTGCCACCACCGGTCACTCCTGCTCGTCAACTACGCCGTCTCCCGCACCGTGGCCGAGGCGTGCCTCGCCGACGGACGCGACCTGTGGGCTCTGGCCCACAACCGCTACACGCCCGCTGACGCGGTCGCGCGCCTTGCGCGCCATCCCGATCCCCACGTACGTGAGCGCATAGCCAGCCGGGCCGACCTCGATCCCCCACTGCTGGTAGTCCTCGCCAAGGACCCGGACGACACCGTGCGGACACGGGCACTGGTGCACCCTCTGCCACGCACCTGGGCCCAACGTCAGGCACTTGACCGGGTCGTCGGCCGCACCGCCGAGGCCATCGGCCCGGTCGCCGAGATGTGGGTGGAGCCGGACACCGACTGGTACAGCGCGTGCGCCGTATCCACGCATCCCCTGCTCCGCCGAGTCGCTGCGACCTACTCCGGACTTCCCCAGGAACTGGTGCATCGTCTGGCCGACGACCCCGACCCGGACGTGCGGTACCTGCTCGCCTGCAACCACCCGCTCGCGCCGCCCGCAACCGTCCTCGACGCCTTCATGGCCACTCCGCAGCAGCGCCCGTACCTCCTGACGCTGCCTCACCTGCCTCGCACCGGTCTGCAACATCTCCTCAACCACGAAGACCCGGACGTGCGCGGACTGGCCGCCGCCGACCCCACACTGGACCGGCCCCCCATCCACCTGCTCACCGACACCGACACCGACGTACGTCGAGCCGCCGCCACCAACCCGCTCCTGCCCCTCGATCTGATCGAGACGCTTCTGGAGGCCCCTGACACCGCAGAAGCGGCAGCGGCCAACCCGGGCTTGTCCCCCGAACGCCTCCACGAACTGCTGAACCGCACTGATCTGCCGTACACCGCGGCAGAGTGAGCCGCCGCATCGGCCGTATCCCACCCGGTTCCGCGGTGTTCACGTTCGGCGGCCAAAGCGCTCTGTAAAGCAGCAGATCGTGTTCGCGGCAACGACGGGGGGGGGGGGGGGGGGGGGGGGGGGGGGGGGGGGGTGGCCCCCCCCCCCCCCCCCCCCCCCCGGACACAACCGCGGGCGACCACCCCCATACAGACCCCCTCC
>NZ_JBWKCC010000002.1:9823-22715 GCF_056436655.1 Streptomyces sp. NPDC043427
CTGCTCCCGCTCGTACCCCACCCCCCCCCCCCCAACCCCCCCCTCCCCCCCCCCCCCCCCCCCCCCCCCCCCCCCCCCCCCCCCCCCCCCCCCCCCCCCGCCCCAGTACCTCACGATCTCTCAGGAGCAGAGCTGCGCCGGCCGAGCCCGGGCATGACCCTCCGCAAGGACCTTTGGAGCGTGGGGAGTTGGCGACAGCAGCACGCGTTCGCCCCGGCTATGCTCCCACCTTGTCATGTCCGCCATCATCCGCGCGCGGACTGGAACGATTTATCGATTTCTTGGAGGTTTGATGAAGTCCGTCATCCGGAAGGTCGCAGGCTCCGCGGGGGCGAGCGTGGCCATCGCGGCCATGTCCGTGACCGGCGCATCCGCAGCCCACGTGGAGGCCCCCACCCAGGGCTGCCCGTACCCCTACGTCTGCTTCTACGTGGACAACAACGCCCTGCTCGCGGGCACGCCGATCTCGAAGTACAAGGACGTCACCAGTGCCTATCAGGCGGTCACGCCCCGGCCGCACTACGGGGTCCTGAACACCCGGAATGACGACGTGGTGTATCTGCGGCTCCAGAGCGGGGGCTCGATCTGCCTTCCGCCGAATACCCAAACCGTGTTCGCCAACGCCTACAGCGTCACCGGAATAAAGATCTCCAGTAACTCCACGTGCTGAATCCGCTGGAACGGCCAACAGGCGCGCGTACGCCTCGTCGTCACCGGCCAACAGCTTCTCCAGCAAATGCCGTTCCATGGTCATCCCCGCCGGGATCCTGCGGTACAGCAGCCAGGTACCGCAGCCCCAGCAATCGCCCGTGTCCGGTAGCGTCCCTCCGGAGCCTGGTAGCGGCCGGGATGGCCGTCACTGAGCGATCCGGCTAAAGCTACGGATCAGAAGGCCTACTCTGCCAAGTGGTGAGGTCGTCCGCACGGTAAAGGCCGCGCTCCGGGTGCGACGGGGTCGGCTGTCTCGCCACCACCGCAGTACCGTGCCACTCGCGTGCCAGAACGTACGGGGAACCACGGGGAACATCGGGGAACCGGCCGACCACGCGCCGATACTGCTCAGCCGCAGGTCAGCCTCAGAGCAGGCCCCAGATGCCCTTGGCTTCCCAAGCTCAGAGCTTCAGCCGGATGTCTGGTGATCTGCCACTTCTCCGCCGTTCAGTGCGTTACTGATCTCTAGAAGGCGGCCCTCGGGCAGAGCGAAGGCGTTGCCGGGGTTTCGGTACGAATGACCGCCGTCGTTGATGCAGACGCCGTCTGCCAGCCTCCAGCGAGCAGGAGCCCATTGGCCCTGGTTCTCAAGGAGCATGCTCGCCACGTCGGCGGGCTCTTCGATCAAGGTGAGAGCGCTGAGCGCGGTGGTGAGGGCGACAATTGCGTCGTCGGGAAGTCGCGCGTCGCCGAGTGTGGGGAAGAGCAGCAAGAGACGGGCGTCGGGGTCGTCAACGCCCCTTGCTGACGACTGTCGAGCAGCGGACAGCAACTCCGGCCAGGCCATGCCGGGGCCCATGAAGTGACCGTCATCCACAGCGAGGGTTTCCGCTGCCGGCCAAGTCGGGTGATGTATCAAATAGTCCACCCCTCGGTCTCCGTCGAAGTTGCGATAGACGACGTAGATGGTGTGGCCGGAGCGGAGGGGCACCCTGAACTTCGGCCACTCCTGCTCGGCGGAGAGCACGCGGTAGAGCTCCATGGCCGCGTCCCAGTCAGCTCCGAACGCGGCTCGTTGCGCGTCCTCGCCGCGCAAGCAGGTTCCGAGGTGGACGGGCCAGAACAACGGATCGTCAACGTACGCACCGCCCTCGACCAGAGGGCCGCCTTCATATCCGGGGATCTTCAACACGCGAGGATGATGGCACGAGGGACCGACACCACCAGGGCGTGAGGGTCGGCCCCGCTCCGTCTCAGTTCCCGTCTCTTCAGCGCCGTTCACGGCCGTTCAGACGAGACTCAGAGCCGCCCCCGCCCCGATGGCCGACCGCCCATGAACGCAGGTGAACGCCCGGGGACGACGCGCGCCACCGCACCACCACAGTTGGAAAGAGTGCACGTGCGACGGTGCTGGCTGTACCAACTCACGTGCGCATGGAGCTCTCGTTCCGCTGGCCAGCCTGCCTGACTTTTTGCGGCACTGCTGATCCAGGACGGCCAACTGCTTCAGTATGAATCCCGGCCGCCCTGGCCCGGGAAGGCTCCTGGTCCGCGGACGGTGCCGGACCGGCTGTGCCTGCAGGGCGTCCTGTAGGTGCTGCACAACGACATCGTGTGGCAACTGCTGCCTCTGGAGCTGGGGTTCGGCTCGGGCCAGACCTGCTGGCGGCGGCTGGAGCGGTGGCCGCCGCGGCCCTGCGAGCCGGCATCGGGGCCCCGGTCACGGAAATACCGTGGCCGGGGCCCCAGGATCAGCTGCCGGGGAAGGTGCCGACCGGCGCTAGCCTCACTGTTTCGGTTTGGTGTGATGAGACGTGGCTGATCGTCAGCTGTCGGATGAGCGAGTCGTTTCGGTGCGCGGGCAGGGTGGGGGCCCGGCGCGGTGGCCAGGTTCTCCAGGTCCTTCGGGTCGTGGCGGTCAGGTGGTATTTCTGGTCAGTCGCCCGGGCGGGGCAGCGCGGCCAGGCGATGGAAGGCCATGACCAGCTCGTTTCTCCAGGGCCAGGTGGCTGATATCCGCAGGTGCAGACGGCGGCCGCCGCGGGTGAGGCGTGCGGCGACGTGCAGTAGCCGGTAGCGGAGCTTCTTCGGCTCGGCGGCCGCGAGTTCGCCGTCCAGCAGCAGGACGCGCGTCCAGGCCAGCAGGTCGATCGCGGTGAGGCTGAGTTCGAGCCAGGCGGAGTTGACGTGAAAGTCGCGGGAGGGAAAGCGGCCGAAGCCGGTGGTCTTGCCGCACCGGATGTGGTCCTCGACGGATGCGTGCCCGCGGTGGCGGACTTCCAGGAACTGGGCGGAGCCGCCACCGGAGTAGGGGGTGTCGGTGAGGAACACCTGATGACGTCGGCCCTCGTCCTGGTCGAACAGGGACAGCTGGGCTCCGGGGTGCGGCCGCTCCCGGCGCACGATGACGCGGGTGCCGTTCGGATAGCCGTCCAGATCGATCACGCCTGTCAGCTCGGCGACCTCGGCGCCCTCACGCAGCGTTCCGTCCTGGTTCAGGTCAGGATGCCAGAGGCGGTCGGGCATGGTCCGAATGGCGCGGCGGACCGTTCCGGTGATGGCGTATCCGACCGAGAAGTAGGTGTGGATGCCTCGTTTCCGAAGGTCGCGGACGTGGGCGAGGAAGGCTTTCGCGGATCCGGCGCTGTCGGTGCGGATGAGAATGTCGGTGCCGTGCCGGTGGGCGTCGGGGATCTGGGCGAGTGCCTGGTCGAGCACGGTGATGTGGTCGCTCGCGGTGTTGGCGCCGGCATTCCCGGGCCGCAGCAGGCCGGCCAGTGCCTCGCCGGTGTTGGCCAGGAAGCACAGCAGCGGGTGGAAGCCGAAGCCGCCCTTACAGGGCGGTACGTGGGTTGATGTCCGCTTCTGTCTTTCGGGAGGGGCAAGCGGGCTGACCGCGGGGTTGCCGGGCGGCTATGGCCGTGGCTGGGTGAACAAGCCCTGCTCGGTCTCGACCAGGATTCCGCGCTCGGTCAGCCGTTTGAGTTTGAGGCGGGTGTTGTTGATGTTGTTGGGCGCGATCTCCAGGTCCATCGCCTCGCACACCTGCCGCGCCCGCAGCGGAGCGTCGGCCGCGGTGAACACTGCCAGGATCTGCTGGTAGGCCGGATGGTCGGGCAGCTTCGGCGCCGGCGGCGCGGGTGGCTGCGGATCGGGCAGTTCCAGCAGTGTCTTGCGGGTGATCCGGATCTCCTCAGCGGCCCTGCCGAGCTCGTCCAGCCGTGCGGTCAGCTGCTCGATCTGCTCTCCCGTCGTCTCGGCCTGCGCGGGGATCTCGCGTTCCCGCTCCTCCAGCCGGGCCAGCACCGCCCCGAGGGTCAGCTCCCCGCCGGTCATGTGCTGCGCCAGGCCGCAGCGGTGGCCCCGGTCAGCCGGCGCAGTATCACTGCGGTCATCGCCCAGTACGCCCTCGACTCCGAACTGCGCGGCAGGTGCTCGTAGTCGCGCACCAGCCTGCGGTGCAGCATCAAGATCCCGTAGGCGCGCTCCACGATCCACCGCTTGGGGATCGGCACGAACCCGGTCTGCGCCGGGTTGCGCTCGACGATCTCCACCTCGATGCCGACCTGCACCCCGTGCGCGACGACGGCGTTCTTGAAGCCCTGGTCGACCAGGGCCTTCTGCACGGTGTCGGTGTCGGCGGCGACCTTGTCCAGCAGCGCGATGCCGGCGGCGTTGTCGTGCACGGACGCGGCGAGCACCACCACCGCGATCACCAGGCCCAACACGTCAACGGCCAGGCCGCGCTTGCGGCCCGGTACTTTCTTTGCCGCATCACACCCCGTCGACTCCGCGGGCACCCCGGCCGCAGCGTGCACGCTCTGGGTGTCGAGCACCACCAGGCTCGGGTCCGCTTCCCGCCGCGCCTTCTCCCTCACCTGCCAGCGCAGCAGGTCGTGGATGGTCTGGTCGGTGCCGTCGTCGCGCCACTTGGCGAAGTAGTACATCACCGCGCCGCGCGGCGGCAGGTCGTGCGGAAGCAGGTCCACTGGCAGCCGGTGCGGCCCTGGTAGAGGAGCGCGTTGACGATCTCCCGCATCTCGTACCGGCCCTGGTGGCCGCTGACCGAACGGTGTGCGGCCTTCCACGCGACAATCACCGGCTCGATCAGCGCCCACTGCACGTCGGACAGGTCGGTCTTGTACGGCTTGCGCTCGCTCACGGTCCTCAGCCCAGCACGCCCGAGCCATCCGACCGGCAGGGATGCCGCAGTCCCACACGTTCAGGTGACGACAAATCACCTGTCAACTCGCATATCGCCCTCTTAGAGCGGTGGTCGGCTTCGAGCTACGTTCATACATCCGCCGCCCGCTGGAAGCATCGCCACGGCGGTGTGCTCTTCACTGGCAAGACGGGGCAATGGTTCGCAGGCCGTATCCCACGTACCGTGATCAGACGTATCCCGCGAGGCGCAGGTCTACGAGGACGCGGCTGTGCTGGTCCCGCAGCCGGGAACGCCGGTGACCGGCCCGGACCTTCATGCCGCCAACGGCCGCCTGCAGAAGCTCGGAGTTCCCATCTCGGTCCGTCCGCGGCACGTGTACCGCAATGGAGACCTGGCGCTGCTGATAGTCGACTGGGTCATCGACGGGACCGACCGGGAGGGACAGGCTGTGCACGTCGAGGGCACTGCCACCGACGTCACCCGGCGGGGTCCGGACGGCCGTTGGCGGTACATCATCGACAACCCCTTCGGCACCCGTGCACAGCAACTCCTCACCAAGGACACCCTGGAACCGACGTTCTGAGTGAGCACACCGGACAACAAAGAGGCCCCTGGTGGCTACCAGGGGCCTCAGACACGGTCAGGCGGGTCACTCGTACTCGCGAAGCAGGTTCTCGATGCGCCGGTTGGCGACGTCCTGCCGTCCGTCGAGGCACTTCGCGTAGCGGGTCAGCAGCACCTCAACGTTGTTGCCGGCGCGCTCGGCGACCTCGGTGGGATCGACTCCCGCGTTGAGCCACGTCGACAGCGCCGAGTGCCGAAGGTCGTACGGTCGACTCGCGAGAGGCGAGGCCGCAACGGCCGGCGGAAGCGCGAGGAGCGTCGCTCCGGCTCGCCCTGCGCAAGGCTATGCGGGCAGTGCCTTGATCTGATCAGCGTCGCAGCAAGCGGAGCCAAGGGTTGAGGGCAGTGGTCGCGGGTGCCCGGTGTCTGGTCATGCCCTCGGCGATGAGGGAGACGCCTACGCCCAGCATCCAGACGTCCTTGGCCAGCGCGATTCCCTGCTCAGTGGGGCGCAGACTGCCTTCCTGGCGCATACCCGGCGTTTGCAGGTAAAGCCCAAGAGTGCCGCAAGAAAATGCGGTGAGCGCAGCCCCGGCGACAGGGGCAGGGATGATCGGCACGAGCAGCGCGGTGGCAACGGTGATCTCCCCGGTGGAGAGCAGCCGGGTGAACTTCTGGGCGTCGAGCTTGCCCAGGAAAGGGTAAGTGGCGGTGGCGAACTGCTGGAGTCGCTGAGCGGTGGCCTGGTCCGCGTCGCGTTTCGACAGTCCGGAGTTGAGGAAGAACGCACCGACGGTGAGCCTGAGTGGCAGTTGCCGCGCTGCGGAACGCCATGCCGAACCGGATGCCACGCCGAGCCTCCCAACTTTCACCCCCGACTACCACCATGCCACCGGTCCGAACCATGTCAAACGGGGAGTAGTCGCCGCCTGCGGCGCGTATCCGGGCAGGTGGCAGCACCGCAACCGCGCCTCCTGCACCTCCCCTGAGGTCGAACGAGCCTGCGGCAAGGCCACCGCTGTGAGGAGTGGGGCCTGGCGAGCGCAACCTCGGCAGGACGCCACACAGTCAGCCTGTGGCACCGAAGAGCGGACGGCCTGCCGCCAAGCCGCTGGACCGTGCCGCACTCGGCGAGCACGCGGGATGGGACAGAAGCTATCGACGCTCCCCTGGCGAGAGCGAGAGCTCCAGGAAGGCGCAGAGATCCGCGCCACCGCCGTGCGCTGGAGATGTCCCTTTCATGGGTGTTGGATAGAAAGCGTCACGAACGTGGAGACGTGCCGCAAACGGCGGGCAGCCACCCGGCCGCGATTGCCTGGTTAACGGGAAGATCCGGTGCGTGACGCGCTGGCGCCGATGATGCAGCGCGCGCTCTTGGCCATGTCCATGTCCGGGCCTTCGCGTGAGGAGTAGTGCCATGACTGCTGCCAGCCCCGTCCTCCTTGAGCCAGCGGCACAGGCTGTTGCTGAGGCGTTCTCGAAACCGCCGTTCTTGTACGAGATGGCGCCAGCCGAAGCCCGGAAGGTCCTCACAGACGCGCAGTCTGCCCCGGTCAGCAAGATCCCGGTCGACGAAGAGTGGATCACGGTCCCCTCTCAAGCGGGGGACGTCCGGGTACGCATCATCAAGCCGCAGGGCACCACTGGCATGCTGCCGGTCATTGTGTACATGCACGGGGGAGGCTGGATCCTCGGAAACTCCGAAACCCACGACCGGCTCGTACGCGAGCTCGCTGTCGGCGCCCGTGCGGCGCTCGCATTCGTGGAGTACCCGAACGCGCCGGAAGCGCACTATCCGACCGCGATCGAGCAGGGCTACGCCACCGCCCAGTGGATCACCCGAGACGGGGCATCCAAAGGCCTGGACGCCAGCCGCATGGCAGTGGCCGGCGAATCGGTGGGGGGCAACATGGCGGCCGCGCTGGCGCTGATGGCCAAGGAACGCGGCGACGTCACCTTCGTGCAGCAGTCGATGTACTACCCGGTCACCGACGCGGCGATGAACACCTCGTCATACGAGCAGTTCGCCACCGGCTACTACCTCACCCGCAAGGCGATGGAGTGGTTCTGGGACGCCTATACCACCGACCCGGCACAGCGCGCCGAGGTCACGGCGTCGCCGAATCAGGCCAGCGCCGAGCAGGTCACTGGGCTGCCGCCCGCCTACCTGTGCGTTGACGAGGCCGATGTGCTACGCGACGAGGGAGAAGCCTACGCAGCCAAGCTCCGCTCAGCGGGCGTCCCCGTGACAGCAGTGCGCTACGACGGCACCATCCACGACTTCATGCTGCTCAATGCGCTCAGCGAGACCCAAGCCACGCGAGCCGCTATAGGTCAGGCCACCGCCTTCCTGCGTGCCGGGCTCGGAACAGGCTGAGGCACCCGCAGACGAAACCGCTCAACAGAAGAACACGTCCCGGGCTCACCAGGAGGTACTGCCATGACCGACGCAGGTGCAAGCTCCCCGCCGGACGGCAAGACGATCACCGAGCACGAGCTGGAGCAGTGCGAGCGCGCGAACCAGACCGGTCGCCAGCCGGTGGTGTTCGTCCACGGTCTGTGGCTGCTGCCCAGCAGCTGGGATCGCTGGGCGAAGCTGTTCGAGGACAACGGCTACGTAGCCCTGACCCCAGGCTGGCCGGACGACCCCGAGACGGTCGAGGAGGCCGCCGAGCACCCGGAAGTGTTCGCCGGCAAGTCGATCGGCCAAGTCGCCGACCACTTCGAGACCATCATCCGCGGGCTGAACCGCAAGCCGGCGATCATCGGCCACTCCACTGGCGGGCTGCTGGCCCAGATCCTGGCCGGGCGAGGCCTGGCCGCGGTGTCGGTGGCGATCGACCCCGCCCCCTTCCGCGGGGTGCTGCCCCTGCCGATCTCGACCCTCAAGTCGAGCTTGCCGGTGCTCGGCAACCCGGCCAACCGCAACCGCGCAGTGCCGCTGACCTACGAGCAGTTCCGCTACGCCTTCGCCAACGCCGTCAGCGAGGACGAGGCCAAGCAGCTCTACAACACCTACGCCGTGCCGAGCCCAGGCAAGCCGCTGTTCCAGGCGGCCGCAGCCAACCTCAATCCCTGGACTGAGGACAAGGTCGACACCAAGAACCCCGACCGCGGACCGCTGCTGCTCATCTCCGGCGAGCGGGACAACACCGTCCCGTGGGCGATCGTCAACGCCTCTTACAAGCAGCAGCAGGACAACCAGGGCGTGACCGAGATCGAGAAGATCCCCGGCCGGGGACACGCGCTGACCATAGACAGCGGCTGGCGTGACGTCGCCGACAAGGCGCTCGCGTTCGTCGGGCGGTTCGTCAAGAGCTGACCGGCCACGACAGCGTCATGGGCCAGAACTCATGCGACCGGATCCTGCCAGACCATCCACCTCACACGCTCTCGCTCCTCCGCTGTCCCCACCTTGTACCTCATGTACCCCAAATCCGTCGGCACGTCAGGGTCTCTGTGCACCAGAGACATTGCGCTCTACCCCGATCCGGAAGTGCAGATAACGCGGGTGTTGCAGCCGTCGGCCGGGTCATCGCCGGCATTCCAGTGACGAAACATGTCGCGGTTGTAGCCGTCGCGGGACTCAGTGCTCACGTCGGCACCGAGGTCGCCTCGGCCGTGGGGATGCACCTGACGAAGCTGATCGTCTTCGGCGCGCCGCCGCTGTGCTGACCGCCTCCAGCACGCTCACGCTCATCGGCCTGGCTCTGACCCCGGTCAGCGTGGATGGCGCCCGGGTCGGCAAGAAGAGCGTCGACCGGCTGGCCGCCCACATCTTGGCCCTCGTGGTCGAACTCGGCCTGACCATCTCCGGCCCCCTGCCGGTGATCTCCGACGGCTGATCATCGGCGATGCCGAGCGCAAGGACGGGTTGGGCGTTCTCCATTCTTATGAGCCGCCTGATCGCGAGTGCGGCCCAAAACCATCGAGAAACGTCGCCCGCTCTTCGCCTGCGCAACCAAGGAGCCGAAGTCGCTTACTGAATCTGCCGCACCCACATGCGCGCACGGCCGCATATGCAGGCAAGTAAATTCGGTGAAGGAATAATGGCCAGCCTGTTCGCATTCACTATTCCTCCATGGACGGTAATGCGCGCATTCGACCGGTGAGGCCCGTTCTCACAGTGTGCCACGGTGCGGATGTGAGGCAATGAAACGACGCATTAACTGACGCGTATCCACGGGGACTTCTCGCGTCGGTCCACTCCTTGGCATTGCCATCCCGTTCTTCGGCATTGCCAGCGCGTGCCGTCGTCAGGAGGAGTCATGCCCTTCTTCGCCAGAGCCTCCTGGCCAGGAGACCACCGCGACGAGATCGTCGCCGGCGCGCTCGTCGCAGCGGTGATCGTCGTCCTCGGATACGCGTCGGGCGTCGGCGCCCCCGCCGACCAGAGCGCGAACCTTGCCGCTCCTCCGGCCGCCGAGCCCCCGGCGTCCCCGTCCGACCGGAGCAGCTCCGGCCCCACCGGCGCCGGTCCCGGCGGTTCGGGGGGCGGGACGTCGGACGGTTCCTGGACACTGCCCGTCGGCGGCGTGCCCGCGGGCAGCGGCACGCAGGACACCGGCGGCGGCCATGTCGGGCACGGCAGCACGGGCAATCTTCCAGGCCACTCCGGCGGCTCGTCGCCCTCTCCCTCGCCCTCGTCGCCTCCCTCCTCATCCCCTTCACCGGCTCCGTCGCCGTCTCCTGCGCAGTCCTGCGCGGACGGCGAAGTGCATCTGGTGCAGCCGCTTCTCAATGGGGTGATCACTCCAGTGACCGGACTTCTGGACGGCCTCAGTGGTCTCACGGGCGCAAGCTCCCCGTCGCCCACCCCGTCCGCGTCCGCTGACTCAGCGGCCGTATCGGCTGATTCGACGGCGATCTGCGTCGGCGTAGTGTCCGACCCCGCCCTGGTTGCGGAGCTGACGCGGTGAGAACTCGCGCTGTGGTGACAGCCGTTCTGGCTCTCGTGGCCCTACTTGTCGGCGCGCCCGCCGCGTCCGCCCACACCGAACTGGACTCCTCATCCCCGAAGGAGGGCGCCCGGCTGTCCCACGCCCCGGGCACCGTGACGCTCACCTTCAGTGAGGCCGTGGAACTGCCCGACGTGCACGTGGCGGCGGGCGGCAAGCCCCTGACCGTCACGCGGCCGGCCACCGGGCAGCGGCGCGCGTCATCAGTCGTCGTGACCATCCCCAAGGCCACGGTCGAGGCCGGCCGGCTGTCTCTGGATTGGCATGTCATTGACGAAGAGGACGGGCATCCGACCTCCGGAAGCCTGTCCTTCGTCGTCGGTGCAAGCGCCTCCGACTCAGTGCCGGCAACCGGGGGCGACGAGGCCGCGGCAGCGGCCCCGGCGCCTTCCGAGGCCGTGCGCAAAGCGTGGGTCGCCGTCCGCTGGGTGGACTATCTGGCGTTGGCCCTGTTCGTCGGCGGCCTCGGGTTTTTGGCGATGCTGTGGCCCCAGGGCTCCCAGGACCGCAGGACGCGCCGGATCCTGGCCGCGTCCTGGGCGGCCGGGTTCTTCGCCACCCTGGCGGGCGCCGGACTGCAGGGCGCGTACGGCGCGATGGGCTCGCTGGGCGACGCGCTGAAGATGTCCACGTACACGGACCTGCTGAACAGCGAGGTCGGTGTCGTACTCGTGTGCCGGGCACTGATGTGGGTGCTGGCGTCCGTGGTGCTGGCCACGCTGATGCAGGGCGGGGAGCGGGCGGCGCGGTCGCCGGGCTGGCGGGTCGGCGCGGCCGCTGTCAGCCTCGCTTTGCTGCGTACGACGGGCATGGCGGGCCACAACTCCGAGGGCAGTCACCCGGGTTGGGGTGCTGTGGCCGATCTCGTCCATCTGCTCGGCGTCTCCCTGTGGCTGGGCGGTCTCGCCTTCCTGCTCCTCGGCGTGCTGCCACGGCGTCGGCCGGCGGAACTGTCGGCCGCCGTCTCCGGCTACTCCATGCTGGCCGGCGTCTGCGTCGCGGCGATCGCGGTGGCCGGAGCGGTGCTCGCCTGGCAGGTCGTCGGCTCGTTCAGCGCGCTCTTCGACACCGGCTACGGGCAGCTGCTGCTGATCAAACTCGCCGTGCTGGCCACCGTGTTGCTGAGCGCCCAGCGTAGCCGGAGCTGGGTGCGCACCCGGCTCGACATCGCCGTCCTGCTGCGCGGCGACCGCGCCACCGTCCGGCCCTTCGTCTACTCGGTCGCGGCGGAGACGGGACTCGTCTGCGTCGTCCTTGCCGCGACGAGTCTGCTGGTCACGTCCGCCCCCGGCCGCTGACCAACTGCACCATCCCGCACCACCCGTTCCTCTCGAAGGAGAACCACCCCTATGAGCACTGACGACTCCACCACCGCCGACGGCGCGCGGCGAGAGCGAGGGCACGGATCCCACGTCCGGCGCGGCAACCGGGTACTGCTGACGGCCGGCCTGGGCGCGGCCCTGGCTTCCGCGGGCTGCCTCGCGCTCCTCCAGACGGCCAGTGGGGCCCCGGCTCCCGCCACCGCGCAGCCGGCCGCGGAGGCCCACTCGATGGCACAGCCGGCGGCGGCGCAGGCCAAGGCCGCCGACTACACCATCAAGATCACGAACTACAAGTTCGCCCAGCCGAAGCTGACCGTCAAGGTCGGCCAGACCGTGAAGTGGATCAACGAGGACACCGCTCCGCACACGGTCACCACCACCAGCGGCCCGGCCAAGTTCGACTCCGGCACGCTGAACAAGGGCGACAGCTGGTCGTACACCTTCACCAAGCCCGGCACGTACAAGTACTACTGCGCCGTCCACCCGGACATGACGGCCTCCATCACCGTGGTCGCCGACAACGGCGGCTCCACCGGGGGCAGCACGGGGGGTTCGACCGGTGGTTCGACCGGCGGCTCCACGGGCGGTTCGACGGGCGGCACGACCGGAGGCTCGACCGGAGGATCCACGGGGGGCTCCACCGGCGGCGGCACGGGCGGATCGAGCTCCGGCGGCTCCAGTGGCGGCTCGACCGGCGGCAGCAGCGGCTCGGGCGGTACGAGCGGCGGCAGCGGTGAGGGCGGCACCGAGCAGTGCGTCAGCATCCAGCAGGTCCTGCTGCCGATCCTCCAGCACATCAACAAGGCCCACCTGGAGGAGTCCCCGGGCCAGCAGGTCCAGGACGCGCTCCAGCTCGACAGCTACATCAAGATGCACACCGTCTGGGTGGAGTCGATCCTCACCCCGGCCGTGAACGGCGCCGGCTCCGTCGGCGACGACACCCTCACAGTGCTACTGCAGCACATCAACTCCGCGCACCTGGAGGAGTCCCTGGGCCAGCAGGTCTCGGACATCCTCAACCCGGACGCCTACGTGAAGATGCACACCGTCTGGGCCGAGCACATGCTCACCCCCACCGAGGACTACATCACCAACTCCTGCTGAACCGGGCCCCGAAGAAGGGTGGCGGGGGGGGGGGGGGGGGGGGGGGGGGGGGGGGGGGGGGGGGGGGGGGGGGGGGGGGGGGCGGGTGGGGGGGGGGGGGGGAGGAGGAGGGGGGGGGGATATTTACA